>DYLB01000106.1 GCA_020722305.1 Anaerolinea thermophila
TGAGGGCCATGTGCCGCAAGGCGTGAGGGTTCAAGTCCCTCCCAGCGCACTGAAATTGCCCACCTGTGGTGACATGGGTGGGCAAAAGTATCGTCCACGTGCCGTTCGGTCGTTATTGAGTTCAGGCGAATTTTCCCCTTTCCTTTTCGCAAAAATTCGCCTTGACGTATCACCCTCCCCCCGCTATAATCAGCCCGCTTAAGTCGGAAACAACCAGCGTCTGCTGATGCAATCATCCAAAGGAGTAAGACCATGCCACCGCTTCCAAAACGCAAACTGTCCAAAGGCCGCCGCGACCGCCGCCGCGCCCACGATGCCTTGCAGGCTGCCAACCTGTCCGCCTGTCCGAACTGCGGTTCGATGACCCTGCCGCACACCGTCTGCCCGAGCTGCGGATTCTACAAGGGCCGCGAAGTGCTCGAGATCAAGAAAGAAGAAAAGAAGTAATTCCCAATCCCGATGACTCAAAAACAGGCCGTGACGCTTACGGCCTGTTCGTGTTTTAAGGGGCATGACCAATCTCGACCCCCAAACCACTGCATTCGTCTTCCCCGGCCAGGGTTCCCAATCTGTAGGGATGGGACGCGAACTGGCCGAATCCTTCCCGGCGGCCCGGCAAATCTTCGACAAAGCCGATGCTCTCTTTGGATTCTCCTTCTCGAAGCTGATGTGGGAAGGCCCAGCCGAAGAACTCAACGACACCGCCAATACCCAGCCGGCACTGTTCATCCACTCGCTGGCGGCGTACCGTGTCTTTGCGGAGCGTAACCCGGACCCTTCGACGGGCTCAGGGCAAGCTTTCATGCCTGCTTTCGTGGCCGGGCATTCCCTGGGCGAACTCTCGGCTCTGGCCGCGGCCGGAGTGTTGACCTTCGATGACGGGTTGGCCCTCGTCCGCAGGCGCGGCGAACTGATGAAGCGCGCCGGAGAGATTGCACCCGGCGGCATGGCGGCCATCCTCGGCCTGGACATTCCCACGCTGGACAGACTCTGCGCCGAAGCCAGCGCCGGCGGCGAGATCGTCCAGGTAGCGAACGACAACTGTCCTGGCCAGGTGGTGATCTCGGGGGCAAAGGCCGCGGTCGAGCGGGCCATCGAACTCGCCAAAGCGGCTGGCGCGCGGCGGGCCATGCCGCTGGCGGTCAGCATCGCGGCCCATTCACCCTTGATGACAACAGTCCAGGCGGAGTTCGACGCGGCGGTCGCGGCGGCCAACTTCCGGGTCTCGGAGGTGGCGGTGGTGGGAAATGTTTCAGCCGCGGCGATGATTTCCGTCGAAGACTTACGCGCCGACGTGCGCGCCCAGCTCACCTCCCGCGTGCGTTGGACCGAATCGGTCCGATTGATGGCGAGTCAAGGCGTGAACACCTTCGTCGAGGTCGGCGCCGGCAGCGTGCTGACCGGCTTGCTCAAGCGCATCGCGCCCGAAGCATCCGGTTTTACCCTGGGCACACCGGCGGACTTCGAAGCCATTGGAATAAGACCCTAAAGGCTTCCACTGCGAGCCAAATATTCTTGCCTGGTCAGGCAGAAGACCTTTAGGAGATTGCTTCAGCGGCACAAACCGCCGCTTCGCAATGACAACATCCTTCGGGTATAATTTCCCCTGTGAAGTTCTGAACCCATATTCCACCCAGGCTGGTCGGGCTTAACCCTGACCAGTATCTTTTTGGAACAGAATCAGGAGATAAAATGAGTTTCAGTCAGCTTGCGAGGTCCATCGCAGAGTCGCCGACCCTGGCCCTGAACGAAGAAGCCCGGCTATTGCGGGAACGGGGCGAGGCGGTGATCCACCTGGGCATTGGCGAACCCAAGAACAAAACGCCGATCAACGCCGTGCTGAGCGCCGCCGCAAAGCTCAATACAGGGGAAGTCAAGTACGCCCCGGCCGACGGCAACCCGTCGCTCAAGAAAGCCATCATCCGCTACACGGAAGAGAACTACGACCGCCTGGTTGCGCCCGAAAACGTAATCGTCTCCTCGGGGGCCAAGCAGTCGCTGTTCAACATCCTGTACACACTGCTCAATCCGCAGGACGAGGTTATCATCCTGGCCCCGTACTGGGTCTCGTACCCCGAGATCATCAAGATGTGCTACGGCCACCCGGTGGTGGTGACCCCCGAAGACGGGACCTTCCAGCCGCGCATGGAGGACGTCAAGGAAGCTGTAACCGGCTACACCAAGGCGATCATTGTCAACAGTCCCAACAACCCGTCGGGCGTGGTCTATCCAAAAGAGTTCATCGCCGAGTTGGTGGAGTTGTGCGAGAGCAAGGGCATCTACCTGATTATGGACGACATCTACCACAAGCTGGTATTCGATGAGGCGGTGGCCGCCCCGGTGTATCAATTCACCCACAAAGATATTGAGGACACGCACATCATCGTTGTCAACGGGATTGCCAAATTGTACGGTATGACCGGTTTCCGCATCGGCTGGGTGGTCGCGCCGCGCAAAATGGTCGAGATCATGACCAATGTCCAGGCCCAGACCACCTCCTGCCCGGCCGCGCTGGAACAGGCCGCCGCCGAAGGCGCGTTGAACGGGATGCAGTCCTCGGTCGAGAGCCTGCGCCTGACGATGCAGAACAACCGGGACGTGATCATGCAGGAACTGGGCACCTTCACCGATGTGCGCTGCGTCCGCCCCTCTGGGACGTTCTACTGTATGCCGGATTTCAGGGCGTACAACGGCAACTCGGTCGAGCTGTCGAAGTTCCTGCTCAAGAAGGCGTTGGTCGTGACCGTGCCGGGCAAGGAATTCGGGATGGAAGGCCACCTGCGCCTGTCTTTCGCCGGGACGGTCAAGGATGTCACCGAGGGCGTGGCCCGCATCAAGTGGGCGCTCGACCCGAACTCGCCGAATGAAATCTACATTGGCGACCGGAAACTGATTAGGGATTGGCTGTAACTTTTCGCACTGAGCGGAGGGGCGTTATGAGTTTTGAGCCCCGAGGTCGAAGTGCCGCTGCAAAAGTGTCCTTCGACTTCGCTCCCGTTGGTCGCTCCGCTCAGGACGACAGAACAGGATATACAGAGAGAGTATTTCTATGAACAATCTACTCAACATCAAAACCCCGGCCCAGGAACATGCCAAAGCTTACAAAGCTGATTTCGGGCTGGCCAACCACGGGCTGACCAACGTCGGGCAGATTTACTGGAACCTGCCGACCGAGGCTCTCTACGAAGAAGCGAGTTTCCGGGACGAAGGCCGGATCGTGCTCGGGGGGCCGTTCGTCGTGGATACGCGCCCGCACACCGCCCGGTCCGCCAACGACAAATTCGTCGTGCGTGAAGCCTCCACCGAGGGTAACATCTGGTGGGGAGAGTACAACCGTCCCATGTCCGAAGACAAATTCGAGGAATTATTTGCTCGTTTGCAAGGTTTCCTGCAGGGCCGCGACCTCTTCGTCCAGGACGTTTACGCCGGGGCCGACGAAGCCTACCGCCTGCCGGTGCGGATCATCAGCGAGTACGCCTGGCACAGCATGTTCGTCCGTAACATGTTCATCACCCCGCAGTCGAAGGACGAATACCAGCGCTTCGTGCCTGAGTTCACCCTCTTTGCCGTCCCGTCCTTCAAGTCCTTCCCACAGATTGACGGGACTCGCAGCGAGACCTTCATCGCTATCAACTTCGCCCAGAAGCTGGGGATCATCGGCAACTCGGCTTATGCTGGCGAGATCAAGAAGACGGTCTTCACCGTGCTGAACTACCTCCTGCCGCTGGACGGGGTGATGTCCATGCACTGTTCGGCCAACGTCAACCCGGATGATCCTAACGACGTGGCGCTCTTCTTCGGTCTTTCCGGGACCGGGAAAACGACTCTCTCGGCCGATCCGTCGCGGCGTCTGATAGGGGACGACGAGCACGGCTGGAGCGACGCGGGCGTCTTCAACTACGAGGACGGCTGCTACGCCAAGGTCATCCAACTCTCCCCGACCGCCGAGCCGGAAATCTACGCCGCTACTCACCGCTTCGGCACGATCCTGGAGAACGTGGTCTTCGACCCGATTTCGCGCCTGAGCGACCTGGACAGCGACGAACTGACCGAGAATACCCGCGCCTCCTACCCGCTCTCGTTCATCAACAACGCCGTGCCGGAGAAGAAGGCCGGCCATCCCCGCAACGTAATCCTGCTGACCTGCGACGCCTCGGGCGTGATGCCGCCGATCGCGCGCCTTTCGACCGAGCAGACCATGTACCAGTTCATCTCCGGCTACACTTCCAAAGTCGGCGGCACGGAAGTGGGCCTGGGCGCCGAGCCGGAGATCACCTTCTCGGCCTGTTTCGGCGCGCCGTTCATGGTGCATCATCCCGCCTATTACGCCGATTTGCTCAAGCGCAAGATCGAACGCTACGGTGTGACCTGCTGGCTGGTCAATACCGGCTGGGTCGGTGGACCCTACGGGATCGGCAAGCGCATCAGCATCCGCTATACGCGGGCCATGCTGCGGGCCGCCCTGAGCGGGGCGCTCAACGGGATCGAATTCAAGACCGACCCGGTCTTCGGCTTCGAGGTCCCCAAAACCTGCCCGGATGTGCCTGCCGAAGTGCTAGACCCGTCCAGCTCCTGGCCGGACAAGGACGAGTACTGGAAGAAGTACCGCCAACTGGCCGCCCGCTTCGTGGACAACATCAAGAAATTCAAAGACGCCACCCCGCCCGAAGTCATGGCCGCCGGGCCGAAGATTTAGAGATGATGAGAGCCTCCCGGAAGATCGGGAGGCTCTCTTACCAAAATCTGGGTATAATAGAACGTCCGTTCCCTTTTATCATTCAACCGGATGTCCTATGAATTTCAAACTCCAAGCCCCCTTTATCCCCATGGGCGACCAGCCCGAAGCCATCGCCAGCCTGGTGGAAGGTGTCCATAACGGGATGCGCCACCAGGTCCTGCTCGGCGCGACCGGCACCGGCAAAACTTTCACCATCGCTTCCATCATCCAGGAATTGCAGATGCCGGCCCTGATCATGGCGCATAATAAGACTCTGGCGGCTCAACTCTACTCCGAGTTCAGAGAGTTTTTCCCTGAGAATGCGGTGGAATACTTCGTCTCGTACTATGACTACTATCAACCTGAAGCCTACGTCCCCCGCCATGACCTGTACATCGAAAAGGAAACCGAGATCAACGAGGAGATCGAGCGCTTGCGCCTGGCGGCCACTACTGCGCTCGTCTCCCGCAAGGACGTCATCATCGTGGCTTCGGTCTCGTGCATCTACGGCCTCGGCTCGCCAGACGAGTTCCTGCGCGGCGCGGTCAACCTGAAGATGGGGGAACTCTACCGCCGCAACGCCCTGATGCGCCAACTGATCGAGGGACAGTACCAGCGCAACGACATGGAGCTGCGGGCTGGGACCTTCCGCGTGCGCGGCGATACCCTGGAGATCATCCCCGCCTATGCCGACAAGCGCGGCTACCGCATCACCTTCTTTGGCGACGAGGTCGAGCGCATCATAGATTTCAGCCCCCTGACCGGCGAGATCTACGCCGAACTCGAATCGGTTGACATCTACCCGGCCAAGCATTACATGACCGCCGATGACAAGCTCAAGGATGCGATCAAGGATATCGAGGCCGAACTCGAAGAGCGGATCAAACTTTTCAAAGAACAGGGCAAATTCCTGGAAGCCCAGCGCCTCGAGCAGCGCGCCCAATATGACCTGGAGATGCTGCGCGAGGTCGGTTATTGCTCCGGGATCGAGAACTACTCCCGCCACCTCGACCGGCGCGGCCCCGGCACTCCCCCCTGGACGATGGTGGACTTCCTCCCCTCCGATTACCTGCTGGTGATTGACGAGAGTCACATGACCGTGCCGCAGATCCGCGGCATGTACAACGGCGACCGCTCCCGCAAGGAGACCCTGGTCGAGTACGGCTTCCGCCTGCCGAGCGCCCTCGACAACCGCCCGCTCAAGTTCGATGAGTTCGAGCAGCGCATGGGGTACACGATCTACACCTCCGCCACGCCGGGACCCTACGAGATGGCGCGCGCCGATCAAGTGGCCGAACAGATCATCCGCCCGACCGGGCTGGTGGACCCGGAGGTCGAAGTGCGTCCCGTGCAGGGGCAAGTGGACAACCTGATCGGCGAGATCAGGAAACGGGTCGAGGTGGGTGAGCGCGTGCTCGTCACCACCCTGACCAAACGTATGGCCGAAGACCTGTCCGAGTATTTGCAGGAGCTGGGCATCAAGGTCCACTACCTGCACTCGGAAGTCGAGACGCTGGAGCGGGTTGGCATCCTGCGCGACCTGCGCCTGGGCGTGTTCGACGTAGTGGTGGGCATCAACCTGCTGCGCGAGGGCCTCGACCTGCCGGAGGTCTCACTTGTGGCGATCCTGGACGCCGACAAGGAAGGTTTCCTGCGCTCCGGCACGGCCCTGATCCAGACCATCGGCCGGGCCGCCCGGCACGTCAACGGACGGGTGATTATGTACGCCGACCGGATGACCGACTCGATGAAATACGCCATCGAGGAGACCGAGCGCCGCCGTGCCAAGCAGATCAAATACAACACTGAGCACGGCATCACCCCGGTCAGCATCCATAAGGCCATCCGCGACATCACCGACTCGCTCTCGACGGAGGCGCGTGAATCGGCCCTGGCCGTTGGCGAAGAGCGCGGCAGATACCGCACCGGCAAGACCGACCGGCGCGAACTGGAACAGATCGTCGCCGAACTGGAAAAGCAGATGAAGGAAGCCGCCAAGAATCTCGAATTCGAGCGGGCCGCGGCCCTGCGGGACGAGATGTACGAACTGCGCAACATCCTGGCCGACGACGAGAAGCTCAAACCCTGGGAGCGGATCAAGCTGGTGGCGGGGGGTGAGGGGTAAATCGTTGTATCGTTTGACGAAATATCATCGTCCGATATATTTTGTCACTATCTCTGCTGGAATTTGCAGACTATAATTCGCTCATTCCAAAAATTTGAGGCGAGAATGTCCCGTAAATGGATCATCACCCTGATCGTCCTGGCGTCCCTGCTGGTGGCTTATTTCTTCCCCGTGCTGCCGCAGCCCTTCGACAAACTTT
>DYLB01000107.1 GCA_020722305.1 Anaerolinea thermophila
CTTGGTGTACTTCGTGTCCTTTGTGGATAAAGACCTTTTTGCAGTAGACTCTTCTATGCCATCTACCTGACCGATGGGGTGGGACTGGAGCCGCGCCCGGCCTCCTTCGGCGCGCCGGAGACGGTCACCAGCTTCCAGCAGCCAAAACGCGTCGTAACGGTCATCAGGTTACTCGTCTCGCCCGCCGGGGCGATCCTCTTTAGCGGCGCGGTGGCCTTCGCCTGGTTTTATCCCCTCGACCGCTCGCGGCACGCCCGCGTCCAAAACCTGCTCAAGCGGCGCAAAATCCGGAGCGAGTCCCCCGTCCCTGGCCAGGAACCCTAACCTCAGGGGTGGCGTCTGGAATTCGATACCCCAACCAGATGAAAAGAGGCATAAGATGAAAATGACCACCTTGATTTGGACCGCCCTCATCGTTACCGGAATGATCGTGAGCGCCTGCGCCCCCGGGATCAGCAACCAATCCCTGAACGACACCACCTGGAGACTAATCTCATACGGCTCTGCTACGGACCCGACGCCGGCCGCGCCCGACATCGAAACGACCCTCACCTTTGGTTCAAACGGACAGGTTAGCGGCAACATGGGCTGCAACTCCTTCAGCGGCACTTACGAACTGAAAGGCGACAAGATCGAATTTGGCCCGTTGACGTCAACCTTGATGGCCTGCGAAGGCCCCGGCATGGACCAGGAGGCCGCGGCCTTCAACGTGCTGCGCGAGACCGTCACCGCCAGCTTCGACGGCTCGAACCTGACCCTGACCGGCCCCGACGGCGACGTGCTGGTGCTGGCCCAAAAGTAAACCGAATACCCGGCAACATAAGACACGAAGGCCGCTTCACAAACGAGCCTTCGTGTCTTTTTATTCTTGACACTTTTTAACTTTGCCCTGATTTTATTGGTTGACCAGCGCTTTCAAAATCGCCAGCGTCTCCTGCTTGCCGCCCAGGCCGTTCTCCCCGCCGGGACCGACGCAGGAGGGACAGCCGTCTTCGCAGGCGCACTCGCGCACCAGTTCCAGCGCCCGCCGCATCAGTTCGTCGTGCAGTTCGAAGAGTTTCTGGCTGAAGCCGATTCCCGCCGGGACCAGATCGTACAGCACCACCGAGGGCTGAGGAAAATATTCACTGGCGACCGGCTCGATGTGGGTGCCCAGGTCGCCGGGATCGCACATCAGGAACAGCGGAGCCAGGTTGCCGAGCACGTAGCTCAATCCCGCCAGCCCCGAGCGGACGCGCACATTCGTCTCGGCCTGTTTGTGACACTCCGGGCAGAGCGTGACCAGGTTGTCGAGCTGGTTGGCCTGGGCGCGTAAGGCATCCAGGTTTGGCGGTCCAACGTCAGGAGACGTTGGAGTCCCGTGCATGAACATGCGAAAGGGGACCTTGTGATGGACATCGTGCTGGCGGCCGGTTTCGGGACGCCCGCAAACCTGGCAGGTGTAGCCGTCCCTGGCCCTCACCCGCTCGCGGATACGCGGCCAATCCGGGCCGTAATCGTTGGGGGCGTTGGTCCACAGGCCCGCTTCGCTCAGGGTTTTGACGGTTCCGTCCGAGATCGAGAGCCAGTAACCGGTGGTCACCAACTCGGAGGGCGGCAGGTCGAGCGGCTCGCTGCCCAGCGTCTCATGGGTGTACCAGCGGCGCTTGATATAGCCCTTGACCTGGGTGGTGACTTTCAGGTCGCCCCAAAACTTCTTCGCCCCATACCCCCTAACCCTTAACTCGTCATCTCCCGGAAATTCTGCCGAAATCCCCACCACTTCCACCGTCGTGCCGCGCAGCGGCTCGGTGTAATAATCGCTTTCGACCGGGCGCAATTGGGCGGTCTTTTGCTCCAGGTCCAGGCTTTCCACGAAATAGGATTGGGCCTCGTGCAGGTAGATCGCCCCGGGGTGGGCCATCCAGACCGCGCTCCCGCCGTCCACCGTGCCGACCGTCAGCGGACGTTCGCCTGAGGTTTGCAAGACCACGCTGTCGGGCGAGGCCGAGCGGAGCGAGATGTCGGCCGCGGGGTAGGCGTCTGCCATCCAATAATATTTTTCGTTCGAGAGATGCACGTCACGGCCATCAACCATGAACTGCAAAAATCCGTTTATCGTTTCGGCGGGCAGCGACCCGAAGCCCTCGCCCCTGGCAAACGGCAATTCGAACACGGCGCAGCGCAGGTGATTGAGCAGGATCAGCAGGTGATCTGGATTGACCAACGCCTGCTCCGGGGAACGCTCGAACAGGTAATCGGGATGCCGTGCCAGGAACTGGTCGAGGGGGCTGGCAGACGCGACCAGAACCGATAGGGCGGGATCCAGCCCGCGTCCCGCGCGACCCGCTTGCTGGCGCGCGCTGGCGACGGTTCCCGGGTAGCCGACGAGAACGGCCGCGCCCATCCCGCCGATGTCTATCCCCAATTCGAGGGCGTTGGTGGCGACCACAGCCCGGACCGAACCGTCGCGTAATCCCTTTTCGATCTCGCGGCGCTGGGCAGGGAGGTAACCGCTTCGATAACCCCGAATACCCCCTCCCCGGCCCTCCCCTAAATTCTGCGAATTCGGGGAAGGGTGCAGGGTGGGGGCTCGGAGATAAGACAAAATAATCTCTACCGACCGCCTTGACCGGGCAAAGATCACCGACTGGATCTCGGCGTTGAGCAAGTCTTCCGTCAGGCGGACGGCTTCGAGCAGGCTCGATTTGCGCAGGCCGAGGGCGGCGTCCACGACGGGCGGGTTGTAGATGAGGAAGTGGCGCGGGCCGCGGGCCGAGCCGTCCCGGTCTATCAGATGGACGGGGGCTTCAACCAGGCGTTCGGCCAGTTCACGCGGGTTGCCGATGGTGGCCGAGGCCAGAATAAATTGCGGCTGCGCGCCGTAGAACGCCGCGATCCGTTTCAGCCGGCGCAGGACGTTGGCGACGTGCGAGCCGAAGACGCCGCGATAAGTGTGGGCCTCGTCCACGACCACGAAACGCAGGTGACGGAAGAATTCGGCCCAGTTAGTGTGGTGCGGCAGGATGCCGGTGTGGAGCATGTCGGGGTTGGTCAGCACCACGCGGGCGCGCTCGCGGATGGTCTTGCGGTCTTTTTGGGGGGTATCGCCGTCGTAAATGGCAGTGGAAAGCGGTAATGGGCTACTGGTCGTTGCTGTTAATACTGACAACTGGTGACTGATGACTGAATACTGGTCCTGCGTCAGGGCTTTGGTGGGGAAAAAGTAGAGGGCGCGGGCTTCGGGGTCCTCGAGCAGGGCGGCCAGGACGGGCAAGTTGTAAGCCAGGGTCTTGCCGCTGGCCGTGCCGGTGGACAGGATCAGGTTCTCGCCGCGACGGGCGCGTTCCCAGGCTTCGGCTTGGTGGCTATAGAGTTCGAAGATGCCCTGGCCGCGCAGCAGGGACGCCAGCGCGGGAGGCAGGTCGGGCGGGAGGGGGCGCAGGTCGGCGGGGCGCTGCGGCAGGGTCCGCCAGGAGACGAGGTTCGGCCCGGTGGCGGGGTCAGCACGCCAGTGGTCCAGGAGAGAGGCGAGGGACATGGGAGGATTTTATCACTCGAAAAAAAGCCCGGTCGAAACCGGGCTGCTGGCAAATCATCTTTTCTTTTTGGATTTTGGCTTGGGCCTGGGCTGCGTCCGCCTGAGTGGGACGGAGGCGGGCGCGTCCGCCCCGGCATACGCCTGGTGCAGCTGGACCGGTTGGCTGACGGCCCGCACCCGCAGGTTGATCACTTCGACGAAGACCGAGAAACCCATAGCAAAGTAGATGTAACCTTTCGAGATGTGCTGGTGCAGGCCCTCGGCGATCAGCGACATGCCGATCAGGAGCAGGAAGCTCAAGGCCAGGATCTTGACCGTGGGGTGGTGGCCCACGAAATCGCCGATCGGGCCGGAGGCGAACAGCATGATGATGACCGCGAGGATCACCGCCGCGATCATCACCCACAACGCCTGCGCCATGCCGACGGCAGTGATGACCGAATCGAGCGAGAAAATGATGTCGAGCAGGCCGATCTGGAGCACCACCGAGGTAAACGAGGCGGCTACCTTGGCGCTGGCATGGCCTTCCTTGCCTTCGAGCTTGTCGTGAATCTCGTGGGTGGCTTTGGCGATCAGGAACAGGCCGCCGCCGAGCAGGATCAGGTCACGCCCCGAGATGCCGATCGAGAACACGGTGAAGAGCGGCTCTTCGAGACGGATGATCCAACTGAGCGAGAGCAGCAGCAGGATGCGGGTCAGCATTGCCAGGCCGAGACCCGCCTGGCGGGCGCGCGTCCGCTGGTCTGCCGGCAATTTGTCGGTCAGGATGGAGATGAAGACGATGTTGTCTATGCCCAGCACAATCTCCAGCACGGTCAGAGTCAGGAGGGCGATCAGGTTTTCAGCAGAAAATATGTCCATAGGCTATTCCTTATTCAAATTTTTGTTGGCGCGCCAAAGCGCTGGACAGGAATCTGCTAATCTTCGCAAATCATCGCAAATGTAAGGCGGATTAGCGGGAATTCGCGGAGATTAGCGGACTCTTGGAGATGGCGGTAAAGCGCGTCCCATCGGTTTGGCGCGCTAATAAATTTTTCGGATTCTACCCGATTACGTCGAAAGTAACATTCCCAATTACAACTTCGCAAGAGGTCACTTTAACACACGCTAATCCGGCGCGCACCCGGCCGGTGTTACAATCTGGACGAGACAGGAAGAATTCCGTTACGCTCATGCGCTTGACGCCCAAACACAAACTTACCCTCCTGATAATTTTCTACGGCGCCTGGGGGCTGGCGCTGGGGGTGAGCATCGCCAGGTACGGGTTGGGGGTCTCCACCGATTCGGTCGCGTATATGTTCGCCGGGAAGAACCTTTTCGCCGGCCAGGGGCTGACGACCTATTCCGAAAACCCGTTCGTCTTGTGGCCGCCGGTCTACCCGGTCCTGCTGGGGGTGGTGAACAGCCTGACCGGCATCGAAGTGTTCCACGCAGCCATCCTGCTCCAGTTTCTGGCTTACGGGCTGACATCCACCGTTACGGCCTTGCTGCTCCGGGATATTTTCCCGAACGACTTTGCTTTCGTCCTGCTGGGGAGCGCCGTCATCGCCATCGGCCCGGTGGTCATCATCACCTTCCAACTGGTCGGCACGGACTATCTCCACCTGGCGCTGGTATTGACCTGTCTGCTCATCCTCGGCCGATACGCCCGGAGGCAAAGCCCGGCCCACATCTGGTGGATGGTCCTGCTTGGCGGGATCACCGGCCTGCTGCGCTACACGGGACTGGCGGTGACCCTGACCGGGGCAATCCTGGTCTTCTTCTACACCTCCGGCCCCCTGCGCCGCCGCCTCGCCCGCTCGTTCTGGACGGGTCTGGCTGCCCTGCCCGCCGGAGGCTGGATCCTGGCCGAACGGCTGATCTTCAGGCCTCCCCGCCGGGAACCGATCGAATTCTCCCGCAGCCTGGCGCAATATTCCGGTTCGATCCTCGAATGGTTCACCCAGGCCGAGATCGGGGAAGCCGGTCCGCTGCTGGTCTGGCTGCTGTGGGGCATCGTCGCCGCGCTGGTCGTCTTTTTGCTGGCCGCCCGGCGGGTCCAGCCCGTTTTCGCCCCGGAATCGGTCGCCATCCTGGGCTACGGATTGGTCTACACGATACTCCTGCTGGGGATTTCCAGCCAGACCTACATCAACCGGCTGATCGGGCGCTTCGTGTTGCCGGTCTATGTGCCGTTGATCCTGCTGGCGCTCCTGGCGGCGGAGGCATTTGTTCGTCTTGTGAAGGCCCGTTTTACCAACAGCATCCCCAAAATAGCTGCCGCCGCCACTTTTTTGGTCTTATTGCTGGCCTTCCTGCCAATCGGGAGCGAATCCATCGCCACCATCCGGGAGACTGCGGCCAACGGGGCGGGATACGAGAATATCTACAATTCCCGCGAGTGGAATGAAAACGAGATCATCCGCTTCATCAAGGAGCATCCCCTGCCCGAAAACGCCCGCCTGTTCAGCAACTACCCGGCCGGGATCGCCTTCCACACCTGGCGGACGGTCTATCCGTCCCCGCACAAATATGCGGGGCCATACAGCGACAAGGTCATCCCGCTGAAAAGTTATCGGGGCGAGTTGTTTGCCAGGGGAGAAGACACTTACCTGATCTGGATCGAACCCAATCTCTACGAGCACGTCTACCAGGTCGGCGAACTGGCCGAAATCGCCAGGATCGTCCCGGTTCTGGAAAACGAAGACGGGGGAATTTACCAGCTCCTGCCAAGATAAGATGCCACTGTTTGCATGATGCGCATTGTACCGCCAGGGAATCATCTTCTCCGCAGGCGTTTCCGGTCCATCTGGGCTACGACCCCGAAGATGAACAGGACGACGATCGCCAGGATGCCCGCCGGGCGCGACATCCCCAGCGCTTCGACCACCAGGGAGGCCCCGGCCAGCGACGACAGGACGATGACGGCAACGTCGAAAAATTGGCCTATCAGGATCGCTCCCAAAATCCCGCCGACCAAGTAAATGATCCAGAGTGCTTGGCCCTGTCCCAGATTCAACGCCGCGGCGACCGCGCCCAGGATGTACGCCCCGCCCAGGAACCCGGCCACGCCGATAGCGAAACTTTGCAGGAACGCGGCCAGCAAGGCCCCCACCAGCCCGAAGGCGAGTCCAATGAGGATCGCCACCCCCTCCTGCCGGATTTGAAGCGCCTGCGTGGCGACCGTCATCCCGGCTGCAAAACCGATAGCCGCCACGAAAAACCAGAACAACTTGCGCCCAAAGAGCAGGAGCAGGACACCTACCAGTAAACGGCCGAGGAGAATCATGATTCCTTCCTTTCACTTGTAAAATTGACTTTGTTCCCCCATTGTAATACGAATGCGACGGCCATCACCCGATCAGGTTATGCCGGAGTCCAACAGCTTGCCCTGAGCCAGACGAAGGGACTCCCGTCGTTGGAAGCCAAAAGTCGGGAGACTTTTGACTCCGTGACCCTCATCACACGCAAACAGGGACGGTTGCCCGTCCCTGTTTGGTTCGTCCCGTCCGAAGGAGAATGCGTTA
>DYLB01000108.1 GCA_020722305.1 Anaerolinea thermophila
CAGCGTCTCGGTGCGCGGGTGCATCTCGGTATTCTTCAGGCTGTGCAGCACCTCGCGGATCTGCTCGCCGATGGAGGTCCCGCCCGGTTCACGCGTCGGGAAAACGGTATACCCCTTCTCGCGCAGATATTCGACGAGATAGGGGATGTGGGAGGTCTTGCCGGAGCCTTCCGGCCCTTCGAGGGTGATGAACATGGGGCAGGTATACCAGTAGGCAGGTTTTTACTCTCTGAAAATCCGCACATGCCTGCGCGGCTCTTTGCCATACGAGTGCGAGACCAGCTCCGCCTGCCGCGCCATCTCATGCTGCAAACGGCGGATCATGGCCGGGCCGGGAGGCAGATCCACCCAGCGCTCGCCGTTCAGCACCGCCGCGATCGCAGCCTGGGTCTGGCTCCTCACGTCGTCCACCTCACCGGACTGCGGCAGGACCTCCGACAGGCTGAACAGGTCGCTCAGGAACTGTTCCATCTGGCTGACGGTGTTGGCCCGTAGCACGTAGATCGGCATCCCGCGCTGCTCGGCTTCCATCACCGGCTGCTGGCGGCTGCGATAATACGTCCGCAACGTGACCAGCACGTCGGCGTCGGCCATTTCCTTGACCACCACGGCGGGCACGCCGATCCGTTTGGCGGCCTGCACCAGCCGGTTGCGGGCCACGCCGTAAGGGTAAACCCGTTTGGTCTGCATCGGGCGGGAGGGCGAAGCCGGCTGGGCGACGAAGTTGTTTACGTCGGGGACTGAGACCACCCCGCCTGCGGGTGTTTCCTGCGGCTCGACGCGGGGTGCGCGTCTCGCGCCTTTCCCGTTCGGCTCCACCCTGGACGACGGGGCGGGCGCGGCTTTCTCGATCCGGATCTGCCCGCTGACGTCCCGCGAGCGAATCTCAGCCGGCTGCGGGTATCCGCGCAGCAGCGAATCGACCGCCTCGCCCACGTCCATGTGGACGGCCAGCCGGTCGCGCTGCTGGATCTCGACCAGCACGTCGAAGGTGGGGGGAGCGCGTCGTTCGAGGACCGTTTTCTGGGTTCCGCGCCGCCGCGCCTCCTCGTCCGAGAGGGTCACGGCCTCGATCCCGCCCACCAGGTCCGAGAGGGTCGGGTTCAGAAGCAGGTTGTCCAGCGTGTTGCCGTGGGCAGTGCCGATCAGTTGCACGCCGCGCTCGGCGATGGTGCGGGCCGCGAGGGCTTCCAGTTCGCGACCGATCTCGTCAATGACGATGACCTCGGGGTTGTGGTTTTCGACCGCCTCGATCATCACCTCGTGCTGGAGCATCGGCTCGCGCACCTGCATCCGCCGCGCCTTGCCGACCGCCGGGTGGGCCACGTCGCCGTCGCCGCCGATCTCGTTGGAGGTATCCACGATGATAACCCGGCGGCTGTCGGCCAGGATGCGGGCGGCCTCGCGCAGCAAGGTGGTCTTGCCCACGCCGGGGCGGCCCAGGATGAGCAGACTCTTGCCGGAATTGATGATGTCCTCGAGGATGTCGATCGTGCCGTAGACGGCCCGCCCGACCCGGCAGGTGAGACCGACGATGTGCCCGCGCCGGTTGCGAATGGCCGAGATGCGGTGCAGGGTGCGCTCCAGCCCGGCGCGATTGTCGGCGTCGAAATCGCCGATGCGCTCGACGACGCCGTTGATGT
Source organism: Anaerolinea thermophila (assembly GCA_020722305.1). GTDB lineage: Bacteria > Chloroflexota > Anaerolineae > Anaerolineales > Villigracilaceae > UBA5796. The sequence continues at coordinate 1,644 of DYLB01000108.1, forward strand.
CCTCGTGGGTGATTTCCTTGTGGCTGAGTTCGATCTCACGCTCGACGAAGCGGGCCGTAGGCACACGCCCCAGGTCGAGGATGATTTCGAGTAAATTGTCGCTGTCGTTGGCGGCCCGCACGGCCCGGCTCACGTCCGGCGGCAGGACGTTCAACAGCGCGTCCAAATCGTCTGTGATTCGAAGTTGAGTCATGTAAGTTGCCTGTGAGTACACGGGAGGCTATCCCGGAAATGTTCAAGGGAGAGGGAGACAAAATCCCTGGGCTACTTGCGCCGCTGAGAATGTCCCAGGCAAACAGCGGCCTACGAGGTTAGAGAGAAGGGGAGATCATTTGACGGTTACCTGTCTGAAATAAAAGTCTGGCCTTATTATACGGGATATAAGGCGGTCTCTCATTGCAAGTTGGTAAAGTCCGTAACAGGTTTGCGGCAGTTCAGCTTTGAAGTGCTATAATCCAATTGCCCATGCCTACTGTTTTGGACATCGGCCTAACCGAAGACTCGTTAATCGTGGAGCTTAGCGATGGCCGAACGATTTCTGTGCCTTTAGTGTGGTTCCCGCGTTTGTTGCATGGCACACCTGCCGAACGCGACCATTGGCGATTTATTGGGGACGGCGAAGGTATTCATTGGCCCGACCTGGACGAAGATATCAGCGTTGAAAACCTCATCTTGGGCAAGCCCTCCGGCGAAAGCCAGAAATCCTTCAAGCGCTGGCTTGAAAACCGGGCAGAAAAATAACTCTCGTAATTTCCAAAACCCCGACCAATTCTGGTCGGGATTTTTTGTGCTAAATTTGCAGAAATTGTTCACTCAATCCTTGGTCTCGGCCCGGCTGACCCGCGACGGCTGCACGCTGACGCCCGCGGGCTGGATTTTCACCGCCTGTTCTTCCTTCAACGATTGCGCCAGGTGCTTGACCATCACGGCCTGCCGCTCACTGGCGGTAGCGCCCAGGTCTTCAAGCACCGGCTCCAGCCAGGCCTGGTACGAGCGCACGCACAGGTAGACCGGGCGTCCGTTGCGGCTGGGCAGGTGGTTGATCAGGGACGTCAGCGCCGCGCCGACGTTTTCGGCTTCGGGATGGAAGAGCGGGCGCACGTAGATGCCGCGCGGCCCCGCCACCACCTGGACGTGGGCCTGGATCCCGCTCGAATAGCAGATCAGCCCTTCGGCTTTTTTCACCGGCCGCTCGATGGGCTGGATCAGGGCCGGGACGATCTGGTGGCTCAGGTTCTGGACCAGGATCAGGTCGGCGCTGCGCATCTGCTTCCAGTCGCTTGCGCCGCTCCCGGCGGGCAGGTTGCTCAAGTCCCACAGTCGCTGCCAGGCGTAGACGGCGAACCCGGCCATCCGCAGGCTGCGATAGGCATCTGCCCTCTCTTCGACCTCGGCCACCACGTGGAAGGTGCCCCACTTCCCGGCCTGGGCGGCGAGGTGCTCAACCAACGCGGTCACAGGCCCATCGTCCGCGAGCCGCTCGACCGGGGCCAGGTAATTCAGGTGGGCAAAAGTCTCGTCCCCGTTTTTGATGATCCCGCCGAGGAGGGGTTTCCCGTCATCCCCGTTTTGAACGGCCGTGTAAATGTATTTGATCGGGTTGAGATGGGCCAGGAAGTTGACCAGTTCGAGCGGGCTGCCGCGCGTCAACCAGCGGGCGCTGTCGAGGGGCAGCGCCTCGCCGGCGTAGCGCGTGATGGTGGGTAGGTCGAACAGGTCTAAGGGACGGGACATTTATTTGGCCAGGGTCAGGAAGTAACGGTGGAAGCGGTCGTCGTCCGTCAATTCGGGGTGGAAGGAGGTCGCCAGCAGGTTGCCCTGCCGGGCGGCGACGATCCGCCCGTCACTCACGGTAGACAGGACGCGGGCCGTGCCGGAAACCGTTTCGATGATCGGGGCGCGGATGAAGACCGCGTGATATGCCCCGCCTTGGCCCAGTTCCGGGATGTCGAGGTCGGCTTCGAAGGAAGCGACCTGGCGGCCAAAGGCGTTGCGCTCGACGGTGATGTCCATCAGGCCGAGCAAGGGCTGGGTGCGGCGGGCGTCCTTCGAGAGGAAGATCGCCCCGGCGCAAGTGCCCCAGACGGCTTTTCGGCGGCCAAAGTCGCGCAGCGGCTCGATCAGGCCGAAATCCACCGAGAGCTTGCCGATGGTCGTCGATTCGCCGCCGGGGATGATCAACCCATCCAGGTCGTCGAGATGGGCAGGCAGGCGCACTTTGGCGGTCTCGACGCCCAGGCGTTCGAGCATTTTGAGGTGTTCAGCAAAGTCGCCCTGGAGGGCGAGGACTCCGATTTTCATGGGGAAAGTACTCAGGTAAACAGGTAGACAGGTATGCACGTAGACAAGGAAACGTGTCTACCTGGTCCGCGTCTGCGATTTACCAGCCGCGCCCGGCGATGCGCTCGGCCTCGTCCATGCCGGAGACGTTGATCCCGACCATGGCCTCGCCCAGGTTGCGGCTGACTTCGGCCAGGATGCCCGGATCGTTGTAGTGGGTCACGGCTTTGACGATGGCCGCGGCCCGTTTGGCCGGGTCGCCGGATTTGAAGATGCCCGAGCCGACGAAGACCCCGTCCACGCCGAGCTGCATCATCAGGGCTGCATCGGCAGGTGTGGCAATGCCTCCGGCGGCGAAGTTGACCACCGGCAGGCGGCCCAGCTCCTTGACTTCCTTGACCAGTTCAAAGGGCGCACCGATATCTTTGGCATAACTCATCAGTTCCTCGTCCGGTTTGTTTTGGAGCAGGCGGATCTCGCCCAGCACCGAGCGGGCGTGACGGACGGCCTCGACCACGTCCCCGGTCCCGGCTTCGCCTTTGGTGCGGATCATGGCCGCGCCCTCGCCGATCCGCCGCAGGGCCTCGCCCAGGTTGCGGCAGCCGCAAACGAACGGGACTTTGAAATCGTGCTTGTAGATGTGATGGGCTTCGTCTGCCGGGGTAAGCACCTCGGATTCATCAATGTAGTCCACGCCGATCGCTTCCAGGATTTGAGCCTCGACGAAATGCCCGATCCGGCATTTGGCCATGACCGGGATGGAGACCGCGTTCATGATGCTTTCGATCAGGTCGGGGTCGGACATGCGGGCCACGCCGCCCTGGACGCGGATATCCGCCGGGACGCGTTCCAGTGCCATAACCGCGCACGCGCCGGCGTCTTCGGCGATCCGGGCGTGCTCGGCAGTGACGACATCCATGATGACGCCGCCTTTGAGCATTTGGGCCAGGCCCTTTTTGACAGCGAATGTACCAGTGAGTTGTTCCATAACTTTTCTCCTTACTACGTTCAAGTGTGACTTGATTCTACCACCGGGAAAAGATGAATTTTCCCCGAAGGCTTGACAAACGACGGCAATTGCATACAATTAGTACAATAATACAATTAGTATAATAATACAAAGATACAATGAACAAAAAAGGTTCAGCTCCCCTGAGTACCCTGATCCAGATTGATTTCCGTTCCGGCGTGCCGATCTACGTCCAGATCATGGACCAGGTCAAGCAGCAGGTCGTCAGCGGCGGCCTGAAACCCGGCGACCAACTGCCGACGGTCCGGGCGCTGGCGCTTGAGTTGCGGGTCAACTTCAACACGGTGGCGCGGGCCTATCGTCTGCTGGACGAGGCGGGGATCATCTCCACCCAGCAGGGCCGCGGCACCTACATCCTGGACACCCCGCCCCCGGAGCGGACGAACAAGTTGAGACGCCAGGCGCTCGAAGCCCTGGCCCGCCGTTACCTGCGGGAGTCGTTTCGGTTGGATGTCACCGCAGATGAGGTCATCCAGATATTGAAAGAACAGGTCGAGCTGTGGGAAAAAACCGGCGACCTGTCGGATCATGAATGAAAAGTGAGGTTGTCATGTCTACAAAGTATGCGAAAGAAGTTTCAACTCAGACCGTCAAATCCAAGAAGGATGACCAGCACCTCTCGGCGATAGCCGGGGCGCTCTTTGGGTTCATCCTGGTCATCGCCGTTCTCGGGGCCATCCTGATGGACGGACGGGTGGCCGATGCCTGGATCGGGACTTACGTTTCCGTTTTGACCCTGGTCGGTATCTACATACTTTTCGCCCTGAAAGTGGCCTCCCAGTGGGAAAAAGTGATCGTGCTCCGGCTGGGAAAATTCTCGAAACTGGCCGGGCCGGGAGCTTTCTGGATCGTGCCCATCGTTGATGCGGTCCCGACCTGGATTGACCACCGCGTGATGGTCACGCCTTTCTCGGCCGAGAAAACGCTGACCAAGGATACCGTCCCGGTGGACGTGGACGCGGTCCTGTTCTGGGTCGTATGGGACGCCGAGAAGGCCGCCCTGGAAGTCGAGGATTACAAAGTGGCGATTGCCTGGGCTGCCCAGACCGCACTGCGCGAAGTCATCGGGCAGATGGACCTGGCCAGCATCCTGATCGGCCGTTCCAAAATGGATTCCGACTTGCAGAAGATCATTGACGAGCGTACCACGCCCTGGGGCATTACCGTCCAATCCGTGGAGATCCGGGACGTGATCATCCCGCAGGACCTGGAAGATGCCATGTCTCGCCAGGCGCAGGCCGAACGCGAGCGCCAGGCGCGGGTCATCCTGGGCGAATCCGAGAAGCAGATTGCCCACTCGTTTGCGGAGGCCGCGAAGGCCTACGCGGACAACCCGACTGCCCTACACTTGCGGGCCATGAACATGCTCTTCGAGGGCCTGAAGGAAAAGGGTGCGCTGGTCATCGTCCCCTCGTCCGCCGTGGATACGATGAACCTGGGCGGGCTGAGCGGCATGGTCTCGATGGCCCAGCAGAACCTTCCGAAGGAATAAAACCAACATAGTGTTTCACATGGAACACAGGCGCAAATCGCCCGTTTGCGCCTGCAAAAAGGAAATCGAAAATGTCCACAAAAACCACTCTCTCCATCTCGCTCATCCTGGTTGCCGCGGCCCTGATCGCCGCAGCCGTGCTCTGGGGCCGTCTGCCCGATCCCATGCCCTCGCACTGGAACGTCGCCGGTGAGATAGACGGGTACATGTCCAAGTTCTGGGGGGTGTTCCTGCTGCCCATTATCACCGCCGTGCTTTTGCCGCTGTTCATGGTCATCCCGCACATTGATCCGCTCAAGGCCAACATCGCCCAGTTCAGAAATGTGTATAACCTGTTTATCGTCTTCTTCACCGCTTACATGGTGTACATTTACGGGCTGACCATGGCCGCCGCGCTTGGCTACCAGTTCAACATGACTTATATGCTCCTGCCGATGGTTGGATTGCTGTTCATCGGGGTGGGCTACCTGATGAAGAAAGCCAAGCGTAACTTCTTCATCGGCATCCGCACCCCGTGGACGCT
>DYLB01000109.1 GCA_020722305.1 Anaerolinea thermophila
ACGGCGAAGGATTTTTGATCACCGCCTATCCAACCGAAGCGGTGAAAGAAGGAGAACGAATATGGCACAAGTAAAAGTTTATTACGATCAACAGGGCAACACGCTTACCGTCTGGTTTGGTAATCCCCAAGATGAGGTTGTTGCTGAGGAAACGGGTGATGAAGTGATTCTGATGAAGGACAAAAATGGAAATGTGATCGGCTTTGAAAAACTGAATTACATTTTGCCTGCTTCCTCGCGCTTAAATGTGGCCTTTGAAACAGTTGCCGCGTAGCAGCAAAGTGAAGTAGTTGACAAGACTTCCGAGGTCATTGAGGCTTCGGAAGTCTTGTTTTTGCCCTTCGGGTTCGGCGCGACTGTCCCTGTGGCAGGGTGTGGGCGGTCAACGGATGGGGAACAGATGAATAGACGGCGCGCAGGTGGAAGTCCGTTTCGGAGTGGGCGAAAGCACAACCAAAACGGGACGCGGAAAACGCGGACGAACACGGAATCTTTCTGCGTTTCACTTGCACCTGGCGCACACCTGCCCTGGCGGGCGGTGCCAGGGAGTGCAGGTGTCCGCGTCAATCAGCGCTCGTCCGCGTCCCATTGACGGCGCGCGGGTGGAAGTATAATCTCCTCATGTCCACCGCCACCTTCATCTTCCTCGGCCGGCTGAACGACTTCCTGCCCCGTGACCGCAAAGACCAACCCATCGAAGTCACCTTTCGCGGGCGGCAGTCGCTCAAGCACCTGGCCGAGTCGCTGGGAGTGCCGCATCCCGAAATCGGGCGGGTGGAAGTCAACGGCCTCAACAGCGCCCTGAGTGCCATCACCCAGAACGGCGACCGCGCCACCCTCCATCCCCTCCCAGACGGCTGCCCCTTCGACCCGCCGCGCTTCCTGCTCGATTGTCACCTCGGGCGGCTGACCTCGTACCTGCGCATGTTGGGCTTCGACTGTCTCTACCGCAACGACTATACCGACAAAGGGATCGCCGCCAGTCTCGAAAGCGACAAGCGCATCCTGTTGACGCGTGACCGCCGCCTGCTGATGCGAAAATCCGTCGTTTACGGGTATTGCCTGCGCTCGCTCAACTCCCGCCAGCAGTTGCTCGAAGTCGTGCGCCGCTTCGAGCTGGCCGGCCGGGTCACACCCTTCCACCGCTGCCTGCGCTGCAACCATCCGCTCGAGCCGGTGGACAAAAGCATGATCATTGACCGCCTGGAGCCGCTGACCAAACGCTACTTCGACGAGTTCCACCTTTGCCCGGCCTGCGGCCAAATCTACTGGAAAGGTTCGCATTACGAGCAAATGACGAAGCTGCTCGAAGAAATCCGGGGATAGACATCTTCACCACAGAGAACACGGAGAGCACGGCGACTCTTTTGAAAAACACGGAGAACTTCTCCGTGTTCTTTGTGTCTCTGGGATGAACACCGGGGGTCAGCACTCACTGAACCCGCAGGCGTAACACTTGCGGCAGCCTTCCTCGTTCACCACCGCCGCCTGTCCACATTCGGGGCACAGGTCGCCGATCTTCATCGGCAACTGGGCAGCCGGGGCTTCGTCCGTGACATGCCCGCCGTTGCCGCCGATCTTCTCCGGGGAGGGGTTGTCCTCCCGGCCCTCCTTGGTTTGCAGGTACTCGTCCAGCACCTGGCCCACCCCGTCGGGCAGCGAGCGCACCCGGTTGGGGCCGAAGCCGAGCGAGCGTCCGCCGCCGATCCCGGTCAACTGGCGCACGATCTCCCGCATCCGCTCCAGGGGCGCAACCGGCGAGGCCAGGCGCAGGATGTACGAGATCAGGCGTCCGATCGCCTCCGAAACGGCAGCCGTCTCCGATCCCGCTTTGGCCGTATTGATGAACACCTCGAAGGGCTGCTCCCCGCCATTCTCGTTGATCGTGACGAAGGCCTTGCCGGCCGGGGTGGCGACGTTGAAGGTCGAGCCTTTCAGGGCACGCGGACGCGGCTTCTTGGTGCCGTGCCAGATTTGGGGCAGCGGTTCGGCCTGGACTTCGGCCGGCTCGCCGTCACCCAGCTTCTTCGCGGCTGTGGCTTTGGTCTCCAGCACCACCTTGTCCCTTGAGCCGGTGACGTAGACGGTGATGCCCTTGCAGCCCAGTTCCCAGGCCAGCAGGTAGGCCTGGGCCACGTCGTCTTCGGTTGCGCCTTCGGGGAAATTGATCGTTTTCGACAAAGAATTATCCACGAAGGCCTGCAAGGCGGCCTGCATCCGCACGTGCTCCTCGGCGCTGATGTCCGACGAAACCACGAAGGTGCGGCGGATGTCAGCGGGCACAGCTTCGATGCCCTGGCAGGTGCCGTACTGCATCACCGTTTCGATGATCTCCTGGCGTTCCTTCCCGCTCAGCCCCGCCGACTTGAGCGCTTGCTCGAAGCGCGGGCTGGCGTAGGTCAACTGCAAATCCTTGCCGTTGTCGTTGACGTGGCGGATGTAGGCCAGGGCAAAGACCGGCTCGCAGCCGTAGCCTTCACAGCCGGCGACGGTGGCAATCGTGCCGGTCGGGGCGACGGTAGTCTGCGCCCCGTTGCGGATGCCATGCTTGCGGATGCCGTCCACCACCGCCTCCCAGCGGACCTCGGGCCGGCCCCAGTCGTGCCGATAAGGGGTCAGCGGCCGGGGCGGCTGCCAGCGCATGTCGTCCATGTCGTAGAGGCTGCCCGAAATGGCCGGGAACGGGCCGCGCTCCTGGGCCAGTTCGACGCTGGTCAGCATGGCGTGGTAACGGACGAACTCCATCACCTGCGCCCCAAACTCCTGGCCCTCCTCCGAGCCGTAGCGGATACCGGCGTGATACATCAGGTCGGCCAATCCCATGATGCCCAGCCCGATCCGGCGCACACGATGGGCGGCTTCCTTCAACTGCGGCACCGCCGGGACATAAGCATTCTCCTCGACCACGTCATCCAGGAAGCGGGTGGCCGTGACCACGCTTTGGCGCAAGCCCTCCCAATCTACCGTGCCGTTGGGTCCGCAATGCTCGTTCAGGTTGACCGAGCCGAGACAGCAGTTCTCGTAACTGCCGAGATATTGTTCGCCACACGGATTGGTCGACTCCAACTGATACAAATGCGGCACGGGGTTTTCGCGGTTGGCCGCGTCCAGGAAAAGCACGCCTGGCTCGCCGTTGTGATGCGCCTGCCTGACGATCTTCTCGAACAGGTCACGGGCGCGGACGGTTTTGTAGACCCGGATGGGCAAACCCTGTTCCCTGGCCTGCTCCAGCGTCCCCTTGAAAGTGCGGTAACGCGGGTCGGCGATGTCGGGGAAGACCAGGTCCCACGAATCGTCGTCAATCACGGCCTGCATGAAATCGTCCGTGATGCCGACCGAGATGTTGAAATTGGTGATGGCGTTCTCGTCCGTTTTGCAAGTGATGAACTCTTCCACGTCCGGGTGGTCGACGCGCAGGACGCCCATATTGGCGCCCCTGCGTGTCCCTCCCTGCGCAATCTCTCCAAAAGCATGATCGTAGACTCGCAAGAATCCCACCGGACCTGTGGCCTGCCCGGCGGACGATTTGACCAGTCCGCCCTTGGGCCGCAGCCGCGAGAACGAGAAGCCGTTGCCGCCGCCCGTCTGCTGGATCAGGGCCGCGTCGCGCAGGGTTTGGAAAATGCCGGACGAATCCCGGCCCATGTCGTCGGAGATCGGGAGGACGAAACAGGCCGCAAGCTGCCCCAGCGGAGTCCCTGCACCGGTAAAAGTGGGCGAGTTGGGGAAGAACCTCTTGCTGGTCAATAGAGCATAGAATTCTTTGGCGCGGTCAATGACATCTTCACCCCAGGCCGCCTCCGCCTTGGCGACGTGGTAGGCCACCCGCCAGAACATCTCCTCGACGGTTTCGGCCGGCTGGCCGTCGTCGCCGCGCCGGACGTAGCGCTTCATCAGCACCTGGCGGGCGTTATCCGTCAGCTCGACCCTGGGAAGTCCTTTCGGCATGGGCGGTGTAGGAAGTAATCCATGTTGAGTTTTGGCTTCGGTGGTCACCATGATCTTTCTCCTCCGGTAATGAAATAAATTTGTAGAGCTTGTGGGTGTTCGATTCTTTTCAAATTTTCTAGGCTTCCAATAAGCGATCTATCTCTCTCCGCAAGGCATGGAGGTCGTCTAGCCGGAGATAGACAATCGCATAGCGGATGTAGGCAATCTGGTCCAGTTCCTTCAAGCCGTTGATGGTCAAATCCCCCACCACGCGGGACGAGACCTCGGACTTGCCCAGCTTCTGAAGCGAGGCCTCCACCTGACCGATCAGCCGTTCGATGTCCGCGGCCGAGACGGGACGCTTGGCGCAGGCAATACGGATGCCCCGCGCCAGTTTCTCCCGGTCGAACTCCTCCCGCGTGCCGTCCTGCTTGATCAGCAGCGGCGTGGCCAGGATCGGGCGTTCATAGGTGCTGAACCGTTGGCCGCAGTTCAGGCACTCCCGGCGGCGGCGGATGCCGCCATGGCTGTCGTGAGTCGTGTCGAGGACCCGCGAGTCTTCGGTTTGACAGTATGGACACTGCATATCTGGTCCTTTCTATAACTAGAACAGATGTAGCCGCTATATGTGGTGGTTACTATTTCACTCCCCCGTATATCTTGGGCGGGTAGACAGCATTCTAACATATTTACAAAACCGCCTCAAGGGGAAAACCAGGGGATTTATCTTAAAAAATCCAGAAAAAATAATTTCAAAATCATTGCCAAAGTGTTTTCGGCAAAAAAGCGCACTGCGTGCTCGCCCTGGGTATAATCAGGCCATTCAGGAGAAACCATGCCCAAGCTTACCTATCCCCCCACCGCTACCATCAACCACACCGACGACTACCACGGCACGCCCGTCCCCGACCCGTACCGCTGGCTCGAAGATGCCGACTCGCCCGAAACGCTGGACTGGGTGACGCGTCAGAACCAGGTCACGTTCGGGTACCTGGAGCAGATCCCGGTCCGGGAACGCTTGCGCCAGAGGATCTCCGAGCTGTGGGATTTCCCAAAAGCCGGGACCATTTACCGGAAGGGAGAACGCTATTTCCAGTTCCGCAATACCGGGCTGCAAAATCAGGACGTGTTTTTCGTGATGGATCATCCCCAAGACGCGGGCCGCGTCCTGCTCGACCCGAACACCTTCAGCGAAGACGGCACCGCGGCCCTCAACGCCTGGGCGGTCAGCCAGGACGGTGACTGGCTGGCTTACGCCGTCTCCCGCTCCGGCTCAGACTGGCAGGTCTGGCACGTCCGCAGCGTGGAAAGCGGCGAAGACCTGCCCGAAACGCTCGAATGGAGCAAGTTCAGCGGCGCGGCCTGGCTGCCGGACGGCTCCGGCTTCTTCTACGGGCGCTATCCCGCTCCCGAGGCAGGCGAGGCTTACCAGCAGGCCAACTACAACCAGAAACTTTACTTTCACAAGCTCGATACCCCACAAAGCGAGGACACCCTGGCCTACGAACGCCCCGACCAGCCCGAATGGGGCTTCGGCGCCCGCGTGACCGACGACGGGCAGTACCTGGCACTGTCGGTCTGGCAAGGCACCGACGAACGCAACCGGGTCTTCTATCGGGCGCTGGCGGGCGGCGAAATGGTCGAATTGATCCCCAACCTGGAAGCCGCCTACGAACTGATCGGCAACGACGGCCCGGTCTTCTACTTCCGCACCACGCTCGATGCCCCGCTCGGACGGGTGATTGCCATAGACACGGCCAACCCCGATAAATCCAATTGGCGGACGCTCATCCCCGAAAGCGGACACCTGCTCGAATGGGTTTTCCTCGTCCACGACGAGTTCATCGGCATTTACCAGCAGGATGCCCACCACGTGCTGACCCGTTTCGACCTGACCGGCCAGCCGCTGGGCGACATCCCCCTCCCGACCCTCGGTTCGTTCCTGACCCTGGGCGGGCGCCGCGAAGACGAGGAGCTGTTCTTCACCTTCAACTCCTTCATTGACCCGGTGACGGTTTACCGTTTCGACTTCACCACTGCCAGCCTGGAAGCGGTCTTCACCCCGCCGATCGCTTTCGATTTCTCGCAATACGAGACAAAACAGGTCTTCGTACCTTCCAAGGACGGCACGGTCAAGGTGCCGATGTTCATCACCCACAAGAAGGGACTGGCCTACGACGGCCAAAACCCGACCCTGCTCTACGGCTACGGCGGGTTCGACATCTCGTACCTGCCAACCTTCGTCGTCCATCGCATGGCCTGGCTGGAGATGGGCGGCGTGTTCGCGGTCGCCAACCTGCGCGGTGGCGGGGAATACGGCCTGACATGGCACGACGCCGGTCGCCTGCACAACAAGCAAAACGTCTTCGACGATTTCATCAGCTGCGCCGAGTGGCTGATCGCCGAAAAAGTGACCTCCACCCCCAGGCTTGCCATCGAGGGCCGCTCGAACGGCGGATTACTCGTCGGGGCCTGCATGACCCAGCGCCCGGACCTGTTCGGGGCTTGCGTACCCATCGTCGGCGTGATGGACATGCTGCGCTTCCACAAGTTCACCATCGGCTGGGCCTGGGTCAGCGACTACGGCTCCAGCGAAGACCCGGAGTTTTTCAAGACGCTCTACGCCTACTCGCCCTACCACAACCTGAAACCGGGGACAGCCTATCCTCCCACTTTGATCCTAACCGGCGACCACGACGACCGGGTCGTGCCGGGGCATTCGTTCAAGTTCGCGGCCCGGCTGCAAGCCTGCCAAGCCGGCGACGCACCGGTGTTGATCCGCATCCAGACCAAGTCCGGCCACGGCATGGGCAAGCCTACGGCCATCCTGATCGAGGAGTGGGCCGATATCTATGCGTTTCTGGTGGAGAATTTGGGGGTAAGCGCTTAACGCAAATACCGCGAATGGAGCGAATTTCGCGAATTTATTTTCAAAAACAATGTTCCGTTTCTGCGTCATTCGCGCTTAAGGCTCTTCAAAAAATCCAGCACGATCCGGTTGAACTCC
>DYLB01000110.1 GCA_020722305.1 Anaerolinea thermophila
AGGCGCAAAGAAAACCTGTTTTTGTTTCCAAAAACGCGCTTTTTCCGCTTGTAAGATTTGACGAATGACACTGATGACTCCACTGAAAAAGGTCTCTTCACCCGTAAGGTTTTTGGTTTTGTCCGGTAGAGGAAATTTACCAAATTTCAAAACAACTGTCATGACATGGGGGGCAAATTTGGTAGGATTTTTAAAACAAAAAGCGGGTGATTTATAAATCACCCGTCCGGTTTCGTTTCGATGATGTTTGTCACAACAGGCCCATGGCCGCGCCCTTGCCCACCGCCTCGGTGCGGTTGCTGACGTCCATTTTTTCCATGATGTGCCGGATGTGCGTCTTGACGGTATTCTCGGAGATGTACAACTCCTCGGCAATCTGGGAGGTCGTCAGGCCGCGTGCCAGGCAGTGCAACACTTCCAACTCGCGGTCGCTGAGCAAGGGGTCTGCCCGGCTCGCCTGGGAACGCCTGAGCAGCTTGAAGACCTGTCCTGCCAGCTCAGGCGCCAGCACGGATTTCCCGTCCACGACATCCAGGATGGTCTTGCGCAGGGCTTCTGGGTCGGTATTCTTCAAAATATAGCCGCTCGCCCCGGCTGTAATCGCCTCAATCAGGTCTTCCTCGCGTTGCGAAATGGTCAGCATCAGGATTTTCACCTCACTGTGCGCCTTCCTCAGGTTGTGGATGGTCTCGAGCCCGTCCATGACCGGCATGTTGACGTCCAAGAGTACCAGGTCGGGCTTGCGGTCGAGGATCAGGGAAATCGCCTCCAGGCCATTCCCGGCTTCGCCTTCCACGCTGAAACCGGGCATTTCGTTCAACAACCCGATCAAGCCGCGCCGGAAGAGGATGTGATCGTCAACGACAACGAGACGGACCGGTTGAGTCATGCTTTGTCCTTGACCGCGTACGGCAGCCGGAGATGGACCGTGGTCCCCAGCCCGGGCTTGCTGGTCACCTGGAAATCGGCGCCGAGCAGTTCAGCGCGTTCACGCATCCCGCGCAAGCCGTGACGAGAGGCCGGCTGCGTGTCATCCGGCGAGAACCCGACCCCGTCATCCGCGATCTCCAGGTTCAATTCGTTCCCGCATTCGGATACGGCCAGCTTCACAGACCCGGCCCGGGAATGCTTGCGGATGTTCGAGAGCGCTTCCTGCACCACCCGCATGAGCTGGGCCTGGATGTGCGGCGGCAGATTCTGCACCGGTTTGATCCCACTGGTATCCACAGAAACGCCGTAATCGGCCTCGAAATCGGAAGCCGTTTGGCGCAGCCAGGCGGCAAAATCGTCACCGGGGGTGCAGCGCAGGTTGTCGATCGCCAGGCGGGCGTCGAGATAGGCATCCGAGATAGTGCGGTAACAGCTTTCGAGGGTCTCGCTCAAGCGCTCGACCTCCCCCTGGCTGGCAAAATTTTGCATCCGCCGGGCTTCGATTTTCAGGAAAGCCAGGGTTTGCGCTATCCCGTCGTGGATCTCCCGCGCCAGGCGGGCGCGTTCCTCGACGACGGCATTGTATTCGGCTTTGATCACCAGTTGGGAGTTCTTGATCAGCAAGGCCGTCTCCCCGGCCAGGGTCTGCAACAGGAGCGTCTGGCGGCGGGTGAAGGTCTGGGCTGTACGGTTGGCGAGCAGCAGCATCCCCAGGGGTTTTTCATTACCCCAGCGCAGCGGGACGACCAGCAGCACCCGCCAGGGCCGGTCCAGCGCCAGGTTTTCGAGCGAGATGGGGCCGTCGGCAGCCGCCACGCTCTGCCAGATGCCCTCCAAAAAGCCGGTATCCGCCGATAAAACGGGAGCAGGCAACCCGTCCCGGCGGCTCTCCTGCACCAGGGGCAAGTTCAAACCGTCGGGGGTCTCCCTGGTCCACAGTAGGGCCACGTCCACATTCAATGCTTTTTGGATATTCTCCACCAGGGGCTTGATGGTAGAGGGCAGGTCGTTGCGGGTCTGGACGGTTTGCAGGTACCGCAGGGCGGCCACTTCCTGGTCACGCCGGCGGAGCATATCGAAAGCCCGGTCAACGACAGAGACGATTTCTGCGAAGAAGCGCTGCTCGTTCAGGCTGGGGACACGCTCGTTGGCAAAATAGAAATTGATCACGCCAACTTCATGGTTGTCATAGAGAAGCGGCACGCAATGGATCATGATCCCTTCGTCCGCGCCGGCCAGCAGAGGACAATTCGTCCTTTCGGCCCGCAGAGTCTTGCAGGCTTTACAGGCTTTCCGGGTGGCCGGCGAGACCAGGCGGTCGTTCCAATGGTTGAGCGCCAGCTGGGGGAGGTGCCCGCTGCTCAGAGGCGGCAGGGAGCGCCCCCACTCGTCATACGGGACGAATGAACAGCCGACCGCGTTGAAAATCTCACAGCCGGTCTGCATCGCGGCTTCGATGACGGCCTGCTCGTCGTTGGCGGCCAGCAACTTGGACCCGACCAGGAAGGCCGCCGTCGCCTGGCGCTGGGCCGATTCGCTCTGGACCTGGGCCTGGGTCGCCATTTGCCGGGCAGTATCGCGCTCCCGGGCGGCATCCCGCCAACGGATGGACGACCAGACGGCTATTCCAAGTGCGACGAATAAAATGAACAGGTCAAGGACCAGGTCGAATCTGAAGGTCATGTCATTGCGCTCGAAGGGCTGCCAGGATTTCCGAGCTGTGCTCTGCCGGTTTGACTTTTTCGAACACTTTCAAAATGGTTCCTTCTTCCGAGATCAGGAAAGTCGTCCGCATGACCCCCATGTATTCGCGTCCCATGAATTTCTTCAAGCCCCAAACGCCGTACTGCTCGCAGACCCCATGTCCAACGTCGGCCAGGAGCGGGAACGGCAGGTCGTATTTGGCTTTGAACTTTGCATGGGACTTCGGGCTGTCGGGGCTGACGCCCAAGATGGCCACCCCCGCCTGCCGGTAGGCAGAGTAATCGTCCCGAAAGTTGCAGGCCTCGGTCGTGCAGCCGGTCGTATCGTCTTTGGGATAGAAATACAGCACCACGACTCGGCCGCGGTAATCCGACAGGCGGTGAGGCGTACCGGTCTCGTCGGGCAATTCGAAATCTGGGGCAGGAATTCCGGTAGAGATTATCTTATTCATGACCGCAATTATACCCTTCACGGTAACAAATTCAGCAAACCACAGGCTTGTCATTCTGAGACCCGCAGAGGGAAGAATCTCTTCCTGCAGGCCGGGAGACCTTTTGCTCATTAGCACTCGCTGGCATTGCCAGGGACATCTTTCAAACCAATTTACCCCGCCGGGGTCAAAAGGGAACCAAAAACCGGGCATTGATCATGCCCGGTACGAGTTTGGACCGTTGCGTCAATCTTATGGGGTGAACGTCGCCCGGATGTAGGCCACCACCTGCTGGATCTGCTCCTGCGAAAGGGTGTCTTTCCATGCCACCATCGAAGTGCCTTCCACGCCTTCGTTGATCACGAAGTAGACGTAATCCTCCCCGGCCAGCTCGTTGACCTTGTGCAGGTTGGCCGGCGGCGGATCGAGCGCCACCCCGGCCTCGCCATCTCCCAGTCCCGTTGCGCCATGGCAGGAGACGCAATTTTGTTCGAAGACCGCTTGGCCGGCAACAATCGCCGCCGCATCGCCGCCCAGCGGGTTGGTCCAGCCGACATACTCGGCGGGAATCTCGTTCAGGGTAATGCCGCCAGTATCAGACGTCCCACCCCCACAAGCTGCCAGGGCAAACGCAGACAGCAACAGGACAACGAACAGATATTGCTTCATTATTTCCTCCAAATAGTAGAAATCATGAGAAGGGATTATACAATCATTTCAAGTTCAAACCAACCCGGCCTTTTTCACCGCCGCCTCGAGCGTTTCGAGCATCACCGGCTTGATGATCATGGCCTTCACGTTCATCGCCTGCGCCCGCCGGGCCGTTTCAGGCTGATCGTCCGAGGTCACGACGATGACCGGCACGCTGCTCAGGCGCGGTTCCCGCTGTATATAAGCCAGGATCTCAAAACCGTTCACTCCGGGCAGATTAAGATCCAGGAAAACGGCCCCCGGGCGGCTGATCTTCAAAGTGCCCAGCCCCGCGCTCGCCCCATAAGCAACCACGGCCTCGATCCCCAACATTTGCAGCATCTCCCGCAACGTATCTGCGGTCTGGCGATTATCATCAATGATCAGTGCAACGTCCATCCTAAACCTCCGCAATGAGTTGTCCCATCCGGTCCACGCCGTAACCCGGCATCTCCGCCACCGCCGCCTGGAACGACCGGCTGGCGATCACCTCGAAAAACGGGCCGAGCAGCTCCCCGTCTGCGTAGCGCTTCGGGATGACCAACTGGTACTCCTCGTCGAAAAGTGGCACGAAACCCAGGTCCAGCGCCTGGGCCGCGGCCGGGATTCCCAAGCCGCAATCGGCCCGCCCCGAAGCCACCGCTGCGGCCACGCCCAGATGGGTATATTCTTCCTGATTGTAACCGGAGATTTGCTCCGGGGCTATTCCCAAGCGGTTCAAATGATAATCCAGCAGGACGCGCGTCCCGGCCCCGCGCTGCCGGTTGACGAAGGTCACGTCCTCCCGGACGAGATGCTCCAGCCCGGTGATCTTCTTCGGGTTATCTTTCGGGACAATGAGGCCTTGCTCCCGTTCGACGAAGGCGTACAGGCTGACGGGTTCGCCCGCCAAATACTGGCGGATGTAGCTCAAATTGTACTCGCCGGTTTCGGGGTCGAGCAGGTGCGACCCGGCCAGGTGGGCCTCGCCGCGCTTGAGCGCCACCAACCCGCCCAGCGACCCGACGTTGGCCGAGACCAGCCGCCGGTCGTGTTCGGCCAGGAATTGCGCCAAAAGGTCGAGGGTCATGTCGTGCGAGCCGATGGCAAAGATCGTGCGCTCCACTTCTTCGCGGCTGCGAAACATGCGCACTTCGACGCGCTGGCCGGCTTCCGCGCCCTGCTGTCCGTGCGGCAGCAGCATCAACCCGTCTGCCCGGACGAGGGAGGTGATCACCCCGGCCCCGCGTGACAAAGGCGCGGCCAGCACCTTCTCGCCCACCCGCCCGACCGCGACCCGCACGAAATCGTCGTCGCCGCCGGGGGAGGTGATCTTGCGGGTCAGCGAGGCCTCCATCACCGGCAATATGCGCGGGGGCCGCCCCAGCCAGCGGGCAATCAGCGGCTCAACGAAGATGTCCACCGTCAGCGCGGCCGAGACGGGATAACCGGGAACGCCGACAATGGGGATCATGTCATTGCGAGGGGCGATCTTCCCCGAAGCAGTCTCCCCAGTCACAGGGGATGGCTTCGTCGTTTCATCCCTCGCAATGACGCCGAATATGACCGGGTGGCCCGGGCGGACGGCGACGCCGTGAACCAGCAATGTGCCGAGGGCCTCGACCACGCCGGCCGAGAAATCCTCCGCCCCGGCTGAGGAACCGGCGTTGAGCAGCACCAGGTCATGCTCCCGCGCCGCCTCGCGCACCCGTTCGAGGATGGCGGCGAAATCGTCGGCGGTGATCGGAAAACGGGTCGCCTCGCCGCCCATCTCTTTGATCTGGGCTGCCATGACGAGCGAGTTGTACTCAAGAATATCGCCGGGTTCGAGCGCCGTACCCATTGGGACCAGTTCAGTGCCGGTCGGCAGGATCGCGACTTTGGGGCGGCGCGCCACGCGCACAGTCGTATGTCCCGAAGCGGCAATCGCGCCCAGGTCATAAGGTCTCAGCACGTGACCCGCGGGCAGCACCAATTGGGTAGCGACGATATCTTCGCCCAGCGGGCGGACGTGGCTCCAGGGCGTGACCGCGGCCCGAATGCGGATGGCCGCCGGGCCGCGCAGGTCGCTCGTCAGCGCGCCGTTCGCATCGAGCGATTCGACGTTCTCGATGGGGATGACAGCGTTGAAGTCCGCGGGGAGCGGGTCGCCGGTGTCCACGTACTTGAAAGCGGAGAGGGTCAAGGGCGCAGTGGGCATCGCCCCGGCGGTGGCTTCGGCCCGGACGGCGAACCCGTCCATAGCCGCGGCGTGGTAATGCGGGGAGGAGGTCAACGCCCAAACCGGCGCGGCCAGCACCCGTCCCAGGGCGTTTTCGTCGAGGGGAATGCTTTCGTCGCCGAGCACGCGCCAGAGTCCGGCGTCTTCGAGAGCCGATCTCATCCGCTGCTGGGCTTTGTCGAGGGGAATATCATGGAGGTAAACAGACATGGGAGATAGATACTTTCCGTTGCAAAAGTTGATTATTCGCTTTCCATGTCGAGCAGGTTGAGCAGGCGTTTGGCGGCCCGCAGGATTTTGCGGCTCTGCGCGTCGGCCTCGTCCGGCGTAAAAGTCCCTTCCGCTTCTGCCGTGGCCAATTCGAGACTGGCCCGGGCCAGAGCCAGCGCAGATTTTTGGAGCGGGCTGCCACCTTTCAATTTTGCGGCCGCGGCCGTGAGTTCCCTGAGCTGGGGGAGGATGCTCTTCCCAGATTTGACGGTTACGGGAGATGCGAGGTCCGGTTCGAGCGTGGTAATGATCCGACCTTTATGTTTTGCCACCGTGTAGGTATGATTCAGATTCGAGCGGATGCCGCCGCCAAACTGGATCCGGTATCCCGAAAGCAACCCATCATAGATGATCTGGCCTTTGAAGGGGAGCAAAACCGTCTCGACCATTTGCGGCAGGGCATAGGACGGGACGAGGTCATCCAGCGGATCGAGGAGGCCATGCACCAAGTAAACCTGGTCTTCCTGGATGAAGATCGAGCCTTTTTTCAGGTGGCGAAAGATGAAAAAGGAACCTTTGACGAAGCCCTTCCACTTGCGGATGATTTCCAGTTCTGCGGACGGCAACGCATCGGGGTTTTCCTGGACGTAGGATTCGATCAGCTTCGGATCGTTCCACAACTCATCCCGCTCCTTGCGCTTCTCTTCGCTGGGGAGTTTGGCATATTCTTCGAC
>DYLB01000111.1 GCA_020722305.1 Anaerolinea thermophila
GAATTGCGCTTTCCACCGCTCAAAAAAGCGCAATTCTCAACCGAGTGCGGTATATAATTGTCCCGGCATGAAAACCCGCATTCTCCAGCTCGAAACCCACGACGACCTGATCTCGATCCGTGACCGGATGGCCTGGGCCAAGTCGCCGCGCATCCTGCTCGTCTGGCCGCGGCGCGGCGGGGTGGCGCTGCGCCCCCTGGACTTGAAACTGCTCCAGCGCCACGCGTTGTCTCTTGGCAGCCAGCTCGGACTCGTCACCCGCAATGCCCGCATCCGCGAGGAAGCCGAATCGCTGGGCCTCCCGGCCTTTGCCTCCATGTCCGAGGCCCAGCGCGGGATTTGGCCGGGGACGAGTCGCAAGCCGTCGCTGCGGCGGCAGGACGGGCGTCCCGACCCGGCTGAACTGCGCGCCCAAATCACAGGTTTTCGCAAGATCGGCACGATCCATCCCAACCTCCGCTTGGCCGTTTTCTCGCTGGGCGTGCTGGCCGTGCTGGCCATCGTGACCTTGTTCATCCCCTCGGCGGAGATCAGCCTGGAGCCGGTCACGACCGTCCAGGAAGTGACCCTCCCGGTCAGCGCCGGGGCGGACGTGGCGGCGGTAAGCCTCTCTGGCAGCCTCCCGGCCCGGAGCGTGACGCTGGCGATCACCGTCGAAGGCGAAATCCCGTCCACGGGCAGGCTGGCGGTGCCGGTCCAGAAAGCCAGCGGACGCGTGACCCTGACCAACCTGACCGCCAGCCCGCTGACCGTGCCGGCCGGGACGGTTCTCCACCCGCTGGAAAAGCCGTCCGTGCGTTACGTGACGACTGGGGACGGGACCTTCCGCCCGGCCGTGGGAGCGACGCTCGATTTGCCGGTCGAAGCCCTCCGGCCCGGCGCCGAAAGCAACCTGGATGCCGGGACATCCCTCGTTCTGGAAGGGCCTCTCGGCCCCTCGGTCACAGCCGCCAACCCTGCCCCCCTGCGCGGCGGCACGGACCGGCTGGTTGCCGCCCCCTCCGACGCCGACCGCGAGGCGCTGCGCCGGAAGGCGCTGGCCGACCTGTCGAAAATAGCCGAATCCCGTTTGCAAACCGCCCTCGCAGAAGGTGATTTGCTCCTGGCCGAGACGATCACCCTCGGAGACCGCCTCGACGAAACCTTTGATCCCGCTGAAGGTGAGACCGGAGAGACCTTGCGCCTGAGCCTGACCGTCGAAGTCTCGGCGGTGTATTTATCCGCCAGCGACCTGACCCACCTGGCCGGCGCGGTCCTGGATTCCTCGCTGGAGGAAGGCTACGTCCCGGTCGAAGGTTCGTTGACCGTTGAGGGGGTGGGGGCGGCCACGCTCGAGGCGGGAAACGTCTACCGCTGGCGCATCCGTGCCAGCCGCCTGACCCGCCCGAACTTCGACCCGCTGGCCCTGCTGCGCCTGGTCCAGGGCCGCAGCCCGCAAAAAGCCGCCCTTCAACTGGAACGGGCCCTGGCGCTATCCGCCGCACCAGAAATCAACCTGAAGCCGGGCTGGTGGCCGTTCCTGCCGCTCGCCCCGCTGCGGATAGCCATTAAATACTAGGTTTGGATAATTCATGCATATTCTGGCAGTAGATCATGGCGAAAAACGGATCGGCCTGGCGGTCAGCGACCCGACCGGGACCATTGCCAAGCCGTTGGCGGTTATCGAACACGTCTCGCGGCCCCTCGACGCGGCCCAGGTGGCCCAAATCGCAGCCGAGCAGGGGGTTGGGTTGATCGTCGTCGGGCAGTCCCTCGACGATGACGGTCAGCCCACCTTCGAAGGCCGCCGCGCCGGCCGCTTCGCCGCTGCCCTGCGCCAGCAAACCCATGTCCCGGTCGAATTCTGGGACGAGGACCTCAGCACCCGCACTGCCCGTGCGGCCCGCATCGCCATGGGCGTTCCGCGCTCGAAGCGCGCCGGCCATCTGGATGACCTGGCCGCGGCCGTCATCCTGCAATCCTATCTCGACGCCCACCCTAATCCCGGTGAATAGCCTTTATGAAAAATCGTGGCTGCCTGCTCTTTGTCCTGCTGGCCTTGCTGCTGGCTGTCGTCTTTGCGCTCTGGTTCATCCCCTTCCAGGCGGACGCCCTTTTCGGCCCCCCGGCTGAAACCCTGGGCGGCTGGCAGCAATTCAACTACGCCCTGCGGCTGATCTGGTACGACGGCCTGCTGACCGAGCCGGTGGACTCCTACGGCAGCGAGCGGTCGTTCCTGGTCGAACATGGCGAGCCGGTAGCCTCCATCGCCTCCCGCCTGGAGCAGGAAGGCCTGGTGACGGATGCCCGCGCCTTCCGCGATTACCTCGTCTATCGCGGCCTGGACGTTTCGATCCAGTCCGGGCGGTACGTGCTCAGCCCGTCCATGTCGCCGGTGCAGATCGCTAACCGCCTGCAAGATGCCACGCCCACCCAGGTCGTTTTTTACGTGCTCCCCGGCTGGCGGATGGAGGAGATCGCGGCCGCACTGCCCACCTCGGGC
Organism: Anaerolinea thermophila; assembly: GCA_020722305.1. Lineage (GTDB taxonomy): Bacteria > Chloroflexota > Anaerolineae > Anaerolineales > Villigracilaceae > UBA5796. The sequence goes on from DYLB01000111.1 coordinate 2,483, forward strand.
CTGTCCGTGACCCCGGGCGATTTCATGGCTGCGGCTTCTGTCTCCCCGAGCGGCCTGGACTTCCTGCCTGCCACCGTTTCAGCGGAGGGATTCCTGTTCCCGGACGAATACCTGCTGCCCCGCGAAGCCAGCGCGAAAGACCTGGTGACGACCCTGACCCGCAACTTCGCCCTGCACCTGACCTTAGACCTGCGCGACGGGTTCAACCGTCAGGGATTGAGCGTTTACGAAGCGGTCACCCTGGCCTCCATCGTCCAGCGCGAGGCGGTGGTGGCCGATGAACAGCCGCTGATCGCCTCCGTTTTCCTGAACCGGCTCGCGGCCGGGATGCGCCTCGAATCCGACCCGACCGTGCAATACGCCCTGGGTTACAACGCCATCCAAAACTCCTGGTGGACCAACCCCCTCAGCCTGGCGGACTTACAGTTCGATTCCCCGTTCAATACCTACGTTTACGCCGGACTCCCCCCCGGGCCGATCGCCAACCCTGGGCTGGGGGCCTTGCAGGCGGTGGCTTACCCGGCCCAAACGACATATTATTTCTTCCGGGCCGCTTGTGACGGCTCAGGCCGGCACGTTTTCGCCGAAACGTTCGAAGAACACCTGAAAAACGCCTGCCCCTAAACCCAATACTGTTTAGTTGCGAAGTCCGAAGTCTCCCGACTTCGGCGCAAAATTGGGCCCTTACAGGATGCTTCGCGAAGATTTTCACTCCGATTCCGCTTATCTTCAGCTCTCTCATAGCGCGGCCTCCTGCCGCAACCAAACGTACCGCCGACCTGTGGTCGGCCCTGCCATACCACTTCGTGGCACTTGGGCGGAGCCTGGCGATACGATTGCCAGATAAGATTTGGGCGTTCAATGCAAATGTTGAACGGTAATACTATACCGGGGGTTTTTTCGCGGCGAATAACGAACCGGCCAGCATCCCGCCGCCAATCAATCCGATGACCGCCGAAAGCAGGGCCAACCGCTGGCTCAGGAGGCGCAGCGCTTCCCGTCCGAGGTCGAATCCCATTTGGGCCAGTTCCACAGGGATGTGCGGCGGGACTTCCGGGAGGGCGTAGCGGGTGATGAAGAAACCGTAGAGGCTGGTGAGCGCAAGGCTGGCGGCCAGGCTGATACCTCCGGCAACCAGGATGGGGGTCCCCCACCAGCCCAACCAGGAGCGGAGGTCTCGCACGGCGAAAACGGTGATGCCGAGCAGGAAGACCAGCGGGAGCAGCAGGCTGAGGCGCATGACGGTGCGGGCTGTCTGGATCCCCTGGCGCGGGTCGCCCTCGGTAATCGGGGAAGGTTCGATCAAGACGGCTTCATCCGGGATGCCGGCGCTGACCTGGACGAGTTGTTCCTGGAAAAGCGGCTGGAGCGTGGCAATCATCTGGTCACCCGGGTTGCAGAAAACCAGTTCCCCGCTGGTGGCGATGGTGGCCACCATGCTGGCAATCTGGTCGAGGGTGCAGGGCGGCTGGGCCTTGATCAGCGTCTCGACGATGCTCAGGCCTTCGGGTCCGGCCAGGCGCGTTTTCAGGGAGGTCAGGGGAATGGCCGCGGAGTCAGCCTCCTGGTTCAGGTAAGCGAACAAACTGTCCAGGGTCTGTTCCGCCATTTGCTGCATGTCTTCCGGCGGCAGCAGGCTGCGCAAGATCATTTCCCAATCGCCGGCGGTCAGATTTTTCATGAAGGCCGGGGGAGCGCCCTCCGCGGTGGCTTCAGGCCAGCCGAATTGCTCGAAGCAGGGGGCCGCCTGGGCGATTTCAGCTTCGGTCGGGATGCGCTCATTCTGCGCCAGTTCGGTATAAACTGCCGGGCCGAGAGCCCCTTCCAGGCAGGCTTGCAGCGCGGGGCTGCGCGCTTCGGACTGGCAGGCGATTGGGTTGTTTTCGCAGGGTTTATACGTCATCCCCTGGGTCAGGGTCTGCCCTATCAGGGACGGCATTTTTGAGTAGACTTCCTCCCGGTTGAGGGCCTGCTTGTAAATCCCCGAATCCAGGAATTGCCTTTCGATATTCACCACCAGCAGGACAACCGGCAGGGTGAGAACGAACAGGATGGTAAAGAGGGTTGCAACGGTCCGTGCCAAAATTCGGAAGGCTGTTTCCATTTTTTTTATTCCTGTGTGATTTGCTGAATTGGTGCTACACCGGCCTGCCGGATTTTTCAATAGACAAAATGGATAGGCTCGAGCCGTGACCCGGTCAAGCCACGATTTCGATATAGTCTTTGGTTTCCGGTACGCCGTCCGCCGCGCCGAGCAGCGCCAACAGTTGGGCAACCAGGTGGGCCTTGTTGTCGGCGTCCCGGCGGCTCCAGGTGCGGCTCTTGACTTCGAGGAAATAGCCCAGGTCCGGGTTTTCGAGATGGTCGAGATTGACGAAGAACTCCTCGTTCTGGTACCAGATCAGCCAGCGTAGGCGGTCTTTTTCCAGTAAAACTTCCTTGCTGGGGTTGAAATATTCCCGGTAGAAGCGCAGCGGGTTGGTGGCCGGAGCGTAGAAACGGCTGCGAGAAAGTATCACATCATGGTCGAACTGGCCTTCGCGCTTCTGGCCGAGCAGGGTCAGGCGGGCGCGCACGTTGGTGATCTGGCCCTTCTCGTCAATGAAATCATCCTCGCGGTAGCGCAAGCGTCCTTGAGAGAGATCGTCGAAAGAGAAATAAACGTCGTGCTGGCGATAGTGCCGTTTGCGCTGGATGGTGATTTCGGGGTGCCCCAGCCCTTTCAAGACGGGAGCCGGGTCGGCCACTTTGATCTTGACCTGGATCTCGAAGGATTCCTGCTCCATCGAGCCACCCAGGGCGATCAATTTGGACAAGACGGACTGCTCCCGTTTAACCAGGAATTCATCAATCCGAGCCGCGAACCGGCGAGCCTGCTCCAGCAGGGAGGCTTCGTCCAGCGTCAAGAGTTGCCCGGCGCGCATCAGCCATTTGCCGTTGACCATCACGTCGGTCACGTCCGAGGATTTGGCGGCGTAAACGATCTGGGCATAGATGCCGTTGGGGTCGCGCCGGAAATTGGGCGAATTGTGCAGCGGTGACAGGTCGAGCAGGATGAAGTCGGCCCGTTTGCCGGGTTCCAGCGTCCCGGTCAGGTGGCCGATGTGGAGCGCTTTGGCCCCCAGGCGGGTCGCCATGGTCAGCGCGGTCTGGGCCGGAACGGCGGTCGGGTCGTTGCTGGTGGCCTTGGCAATGAACGAGGCCAGGCGCACTTCCTCGAACATATCCAGGTCGTTGTTGCTGGCCGGGCCGTCGGTGCCGATGCCCACGTTGAGTCCGGTTTCGAGCATCTTGACCACCGGGGCGAAGCCCGAGGCCAGTTTCAGGTTGGAGGTCGGATTGTGGGCCACGCCCGCCCCGGCGTGGAGCAGGGTGCGCATTTCGCCCGCGTCGATGTGGACGCAGTGGGCGGCCAGCACTTTGGCGTCGAACAAATTCTGTTTTTTGACGTAGGGGATGACCGGCATTCCGCTCCCCTGGCGCATCTCGTCCACTTCGCGGACGGTCTCGGCCAGGTGAGTGTGGAGCGGCACGTCGAACTCGACCGCCAGGGCGGCGGTGGCCCGCAGGATTTCGTCGGTGCAGGTGTAGGGGGCATGCGGCGCGACTGAGGGGACGATCAACGGATGGTCCTTCCAGCGTTGGATGAACTCCCGCGCCCGCGCCAGGCCGTCCTCCCAGGAGGGCGCATCCGGGGCGGGGTACTTGAGCACGGTCTGGGAACACACGGCCCGGAGTCCGGCCTGGGCGGTGGCGATGGCTACGTCCTCCTCGAAATAATACATATCTGCAAACGAGGTCACGCCGGTCTTGATCAGCTCGGCGCAGGCGATCAGCGTCCCCAGTTGGACGAATTCGGGCGAGACGAATTCGCGCTCGACCGGCATCATGTAGCCGAGCAGCCAGACATCCAGGCGCAGGTCGTCGGCCAGGCCGCGCAACAGCGTCATCGGGACGTGGGTGTGGGCGTTGACCAGGCCGGGCATGAGCACTTTGCCGCTGCAGTCTATCACCTGGGCGGCTTCGTAATCCTTCTTGAGATCTTCTTCACGGCCAACCGCCAGGATGCTGTCACCCTGGACCGCCAGCGCGCCCGGTGAGTACTGGGTCAGGTGTTCGTCCATGGTGATGAGGGTGGCGTTGGTGAGAAGCAGGTCTGCTCGGGTCATTTTTACTCCTTGAGGGAAATGTCTATCAAGCGTTTGCAATTTCGGCTCATTGGGAATTGGCGTGGTTAAAACCTTTTGGTACACGGATACTTCGACAG
>DYLB01000112.1 GCA_020722305.1 Anaerolinea thermophila
TTCTACGGGTGTATACTCGCTTTATGCTCAATAAGCTCAAAGATATCCTGATCGGCCCTCCCCTCCCCACCCAACAACTCGGTGAAAAGAAACTGAATAAGATCCGCGCCCTGGCGGCCTTCTCGCCGGACGCGCTCTCGTCCATTGCCTACGCCAACCAGGAAATCTACCTGGGACTGGTCGTAGCCGGCAGTGCCGGGCTGGCGCTGGCCTGGCCGATTGGGCTGGCAATCACCGGCTTGCTGGTGATTGTGGCAATTTCCTATTACCAGACCATTCACGGCTACCCCTCCGGCGGCGGATCGTACGTGGTCGCTCGTGACAATCTGGGGACAAATATAGGTTTGATTGCTGCTTCGGCCCTGTTGATTGACTATCTCCTGACCGCAGCGGTGAGTCTCACTGCCGGAGTGGAGGCAATTGCATCGGCCTTTCCGGCTCTTTGGCCGTATCGAGTCACCATTGCGCTGGTTCTTTTGGGACTTATTACGCTTGCCAACTTGCGCGGCCTGCGCGAAACGGGAACCTTGATGTCCATCCCGGTCTATCTTTTCCTGTTCACCTACCTGCCGATGTTGGCTTACGGCCTTTTCAAGTTGGTATCTGGAGGGGCAGGTTCCTTTGAATTGGCCGCGCCTCCAGCAACAGAGAATATAACCCGCTTCCTGATCCTCCATACCTTTGCTACGGGCTGTACTGCCCTGACCGGGATCGAGGCCATCAGCAACGGCGTGCCAGCCTTTCAAAGTCCGGAATCGCGTAATGCCGGGAAAACGCTGATCGTGATGGCCATCCTGATGGCCGTCCTTTTTGTGGGCAGCATCGGGCTGACGCAATACCTGGGTGTGATCGCTGGTCCGCAGGAGACGATCCTTTCGGCTCTGGCCCGACGGTTGATGGGGAATGGGGTGGGATATTTCGTCATACAGGTCAGCACGATGCTGATCCTGGCGGTGGCGGCCAATACCAGTTTCGCCGGTTTCCCGCGCCTGGCGGCCATCCTCGCCAAAGACGGGTTCCTGCCGCGCCAGTTGACCGGTCTGGGCGACCGGCTGGTATTCGCCAACGGGATCATTTCCCTGGCTGGAGCCACAGCAGTTTTGATCATCCTGTTCAGCGGCGACAGCCATGCGCTGATCCCCTTGTTTGCTGTAGGCGTATTCCTGGCATTTTCACTCTCCCAGGCTGGCATGGTCATCCACTGGTGGCGGGAACGAGGTCGAAACTGGCGGCTCAAAATGATAGCAAACGGTATCGGCGCGTTGGCGACACTTGTAACTCTATTTGTCGTAGGATTCACTAAATTCCTGGAAGGGGCCTGGATCACGATCTTGCTCATTCCCACCCTGGTCGTTCTGTTTTTAAGAATACGCGCACACTACCGGGAAGTCGCCGGGGAACTTTCCCTGCATGGACTGCCGCCCTCGCTCAAACCCGTGCCTATACCTCGTGTCGTAATCCCTGTCTCCGGCGTCCATCGTGGCATCGTGGACGCGGTCAATTTCGCTCAGGCCATTTCCAAAGACGTGACCGCCGTCTATGTCGAACTGGAGCCGGGGCAGGCCGAAGCCGTGCGCCAGCGTTGGGAACAACTCTGGCCAGACGTCCCCCTGGCTGTGGTGACTTCTCCTTACCGCTCGATCATCGGTCCCCTGATTGATTTCCTGGATGAGTTGGATGCGAAGCACAATGACGGGAATTTGGCAGCCATCATCCTGCCAGAGTTCGTCCCGGCCAAATGGTGGCAAACCCTGCTCCACAACCAGACTGCCTGGATGCTCAAGGCGGCCCTGCTTTACCGCCGCCGCCACCGGGGCTACCAGCGCGTGATCATTGACATTCCCTACCACCTGAAACGATAAGCGGGGTCATTTCACGACCAGCGCGTTCAAAAGTTTCTGCGTGGACGAGGCGATTTCCGCGATGGCGGCGTCGAAGACGGCCTGGTTGGCCCGCGAGGGTTTGCGGTATCCGCTCACCTTGCGGACGTACTGCAAAGCGGCTTCCTGGATTTCCTGCTCGGTGGCTGGCCTGTCAGACAGGCGCAGGGGTTTGATACTTCTACACATGTCACTCCAATATTTGTGGATTTAAAGAAGAAAACGGCCTGCCGGAGCAGGCCGTTGGGAGCTATTCTTCTAACGTGGAGATGTCGCCTTCGGGCAGGCCCTGGGCGCGGGCCTTGAGCACCCGCCGCATAATCTTGCCGGAGCGGGTCTTGGGCAGTTTGTCCACGAATTTGATGTCTTCGGGCTTGGCGATGGGACTCATGTGGGTCGAGACGTGCTGGCGCAGTTCTTCGGCCAGTTCGGGCGAACCGGCGAAACCGGCTCTCAGCAGCACGAAGCAGTGGATCGCCTGTCCTTTGACCTCGTGCGGCAGGCCGATGGCGGCCGCCTCGGCCACCGCCGGGTGGCTGACCAGCGCCGATTCGATCTCTGCCGTGCCTAAGCGATGCCCGGAGACCTTGATCACGTCATCCACGCGGCCGATGATCCAGAAGTAGCCGTCGGCGTCGCGCTTGGCCGAGTCGCCGGTCATGTATTTGCCGGGATATTTGCTCCAGTATTGCCGGACGTAGCGCTCGTCGTCGCCGTAGACCGTGCGCAGCATGGCCGGCCAGGGATTCTTGAGCACGAGATAGCCCTCTTCGCCGTCCGGGACCGGGTTGCCGCTGTCGTCCAGGATTTCGGCTTCCTGCCCGAAGACCGGGCGGGTAGCCGAACCGGGCTTGAGCGGCACGACCGGGGTGGGCGTGATCATGAACATGCCGGTCTCGGTCTGCCACCAGGTATCCATGATCGGGCATTTTTCCTTGCCGATGACCCGGTAATACCATTTCCAGGCTTCGGGGTTGATCGGTTCGCCGACCGTGCCGAGCAGCCGCAGGGAGGAGAGGTCGTGCTTATTGGGCCAGGCCTCGCCGAAACGCATCAGGCCGCGGATCGCCGTCGGAGCGGTATAAAAGACCGAGATCCCGTAGCGCTCGATCAGCTGCCACCAGCGGTTCGGGTACGGGTAGACCGGTCCGCCCTCGAACATGAACGAGGTCGCGCCCAGGATCAGCGGCCCATAGATGATGTACGAGTGGCCCGTCACCCAGCCGGGGTCGGCCGCGCACCACCAGCGGTCCTCGTCTTTCAGGTCGAAGACGTGCTTGAGGGTGGTGTACGTACCGACCATGTAGCCGCCGTGGGTGTGCAGGATGGCCTTGGGCTTGCCGGTCGAGCCGGAGGTATACAGGATGTAGAGCGGGTCTTCGGCGTCGAGCTGCTCGGTGACGCATTTGCCGTTGGCGATGGGGAGCGCGCACAGGTCATCGTACCAGTGGTCGCGCTCCGCTTCCATCGGGACCTCGTGGCCTGTCCGCCGGACGACGATGATATTTTCCACGCTGGGGCAAGACTTGATCGCCTCGTCCACGGTGCGTTTCAGCTCGAAAATCTTGCCGTTGATCCACGAGCCGTCGGCAGTGATGACCAGCTTCGAGGCGCTGTCGTCAATCCGGCCCCTGAGGGCGTCCACCGAGAACCCGGCAAAGACCACCGAATGGATGGCGCCGATCTTGGCGCAGGCCAGCATGGCAAAGACGATCTCCGGGATGCGCGGCAGGTAAATCGTGACCCGGTCGCCTTTGGTCACGCCCATGGCTTTGATGATGTTGGCGAAACGGTTGACCTCGCGGTTGAGCGAATAATACGAGAAGGTGCGCTCTTCCTTGCCATCCTCGCTGACCCAGATGAGGGCCAGCTTGTTCCTGCGCCAAGTCTTGACATGGCGGTCCACGGCGTTGTGGACGATGTTGACCTTGGCCCCGGTAAACCACTTGAAGAACGGCTTGTTCGAGTCGTCCAGGACTTTGTCCCACTTTCGATACCATTCCAGCTCGTTGGCCTGTTCGGCCCAGAACCCTTCCAGGTCGTTGCGGGCGAACTCGGCTGCGGCCTCCCAATCTGGGACGTTGGCCTGGGCGATGACTTCGGGTGAGGGGAAATAGACCTCCCCCTCCATTTCGGACTGCACAACGGACATAATTCTCTCCTATTTCCAGTGGCGGATATAGTTTATAAAACGCCCATCCCGTTCGCGGGATGCGCTCCTGACCGAATTTAGTTGAACGTTATACGGTGATGAAAATGTACCATAAAAGGGGGCCGCATTTCAAGCGATTCTGGGCCAGTCCATCAGCAACACTTCCCCTAGTAAACGCGGATTGACGTTCGCATCCAGGCGCTCGACGGCTTTTTCCATTTCGACGACCAGGCGGCGCGCCTGCGGCAGGTTGAACCTGCGCGCCAGTTTTTGGATGGCCGTCTCCTGGTCAATGTTGGTCAGCCTCGCGGACGACCCGCTGGTGGCCAGCATCACGTCTCGCCAGAAGGACTGCCAGATGAGCAGCGTCTGGCGCATGGACTCTTTGTCTTTGGCGAGTTTTTCGGCATAGGCGAACCTGTCCACGCGGGGGGCGGGGAGCAGGGAGAGCAGGTCGTCGAGGCGCTCGGAGCGGAAGTCCAGGGCGCTGGGGTCGGCGAGCAGGTTCAGGGCCGCGCCGGGGCGTCCGCCGGAGAGATGGGCCAGCAGGCGGGCGGTGGTTGCATCCGCACCCTGGGCGTTGAGATGGGCCTCGACCTCTGTCACCGGCAGCGGGCGCAGGCGGAGGATTTCGCAGCGCGAGACGATGGTCGGCAGCAACTGTTCGGCGTTGTCGGCGGTCAGCAGCAGGATGACGTGCGGCGGGGCTTCCTCCAGCGTTTTGAGCAGGGCGTTGGCGGCGTTAGGGTTGGCCTCCTGGAAGCGCAGGAAGAGGGCGACGCGGTACCTGGCCTGGTAAGGCTTGAGCGACAGGCTGCGCTGGACTTCACGCACCTGGTCCACTTTGAGTACCCCGCCCTCGCTCTCCGCCTGGATCACGGCCAGGTCGGGATGCTGCATGGCGGCGATCTGCTTGCACTCCCGGCAGGCGCCGCAGAATTCGCCCGGCGCGGGCGGCTGGGTGCAGTTGAGGGCCTGGGCCAGGCGCAGGGCCAGGGTGCGGCGACCCAGGCCGGGAGGTCCGGTAAAGAGGTAGGCGTGGCGGATCGTCCCATTGGCGACGTGCTGGCGGAGCATGTCCACCGCCCAGGTGTGGCCGAGGAGATTCCAGTTACCTGTCTTGAGCGAAGTCGAAAGATCGGCCATCAGTCACCCGTTGTGGTAACGACTTCCCGGTCTTGACGGTCAGGAAAATCGCCTTCTGCCTTGGCGACCCACTCACTGGCGATTTCGTTCATACAAAACCTTGCCCTTTTCGGTGATGTCTATCAGGAACCAATCGCCAAGCTTCTTGCGCCTCTCGATGACCGCACGTGATCTCACAACAATGTCGAGGCTGAAAGTGATCCTGGGGAGGGAGCGGTAAATTTCAAGCGAGGTTTCCACTTCCCCTTTTGGCGTTTCCATCACTACCAGCAGGTCCACGTCGCTCCAGGCTTCGGGCTTCCCATACGCGTACGACCCGAACAGGATGATCTCATCAGGGTCGAAATTATCGGCAATGTGTTTTGCCAGGGCCCGGATCGTGCGCATGGGAATGCCCTTGCGTTGGGTGATTGGGGGAACCGCAAAAGCTGAGGGGGTTGTCATGCTTCAATTATACGTGAAAACCAGGACCTCACTCTTCCCCCGCCCGCAGGCGCAGGTAGGAGTCGAAACGTTCGGGGTGGATTTGGCCGGCTTTCACGGCAGCCTGCACGGCGCAGCCCGGTTCGTGGGTGTGGGTGCAGTCGCTGAACTGGCAGCCGGCTACCAGCTGGCGCAATTCGGGGAAGTAGCCATCGAGCTCCTCCGGCTCGGTGTCCCACAAGGCCAGTGACTTCCAGCCGGGGGTATCGGCCACGTAGCCGCCGCCTTCCAGGGCGAAAAGCTGGCGGACGACGGTGGTGTGGCGTCCCTTCTCGGTGGCCTGGCTCACGGCCCGCACCTCCAGCCCCAGCCCCGGCTGGATGGCGTTCAGCAGGCTGGACTTGCCCGCCCCGCTCGGCCCGGCAAAGGCGCTCAGTTTTCCGGCCAGACGCTGGCGCAGCGCTTCGATGCCCCGCGCCTGCCTGGCAGAAGTGTACAGCACGGGATAGCCGATAGTCTCGTATCGCCCGAAAAGCACCTGGGCCTCCTTTTCGCTGACCAGCTCCGCTTTGTTCGCCACGATCAGGGCCGGGATGCCCTGCTTCTCGGCGATGACCAGGAAGCGGTCGAGCATTCGCAAGCGCGGGCTGGGACTGGCGCAGGCGAAGACGAAAACCGCCTGATCGGGATTGGCCAACAGGATTTGCTGGTAATCGCCCAGCGGACGCGGATCGAGCCGGACGATGGCCCGCTCCCGTTCCTCGATGGCCTCGATCATCCCGGACCCGTCGGCCTGCCGCGCCACCCGGACCCGGTCGCCCACCGCGGCAATATCCCCGACGCGGCGCCCCTGCTTGAGCCGTCCGCGTAACTGGCAGACGACCAACGCCGATGCGGTTTGCACCGTGAAGAAGCCGGATTGCGCCCGGATGATGATGCCAGGGAGTAAGTCTTGGGTCACTTGGTCGTGTCGTTACAAATCATTGCCGGATTCCAACGACCGGAGTCGTTGGAATCCCAAAGTCGGGAGACTATAGTATTACCATTGAAAATCTGTCGCAACCGCGAAGATTTTGTAGCGCGATATTTATATCGCCTTTG
>DYLB01000113.1 GCA_020722305.1 Anaerolinea thermophila
AAACCGTCCCGAAGGTTGGCTAAAACGACCAAAATTTTCCTACAAAACCTTCGGGACGTTCTTTCTTTAATAACTCATTTGAAATGTACCCAAATGGAATAGTGTCTCCTCCGTGGAGACACTATTCTCTACTCTCTACTCTTCTAATAACTAGAACAGTTTCAGCACCGCTTGCGAGGCCCAGGCGAACAGGCCGGAGGGGACGAAACTGAAGACGACAGTTACGATGGCAGCCAGGCCCCAGGTGAGGTTGAGCCAGGATTCCTGCATGGCTTCAGGCTCGCCTTCGCGCATGTACATGGTGACGACTACTCGCAGGTAATAGTAAGCCGAGATGAGCGAGGTCAGCACGCCGATGACTGCCAGGCCGGTGTAGCCGCCGGCCATGACGGCCCGGAAGAGATAGAACTTACCGACCAGCCCCAGCGTGGGCGGGATGCCGGTGAGGGAGAGCATGAAGATGGTCATGGCGGCGGCCAGGGCCGGGTATTTGCGTCCCAGGCCGGCGTAATCGCTGATCTCCAGGCCGCGCCCTTCTTTTTGTTCGAGGGCGATCACCACGCCCCAGGAACCAAAGTTGGTCAGGGCGTAGGCGACGAGGTAGAACAGTCCCGCCGCGACCGACACCGACTGGACCTCCTGGTTGCCGAAAGGCACGAAAGCCATCAGGATGTACCCGGCGTGGGCGATGGAGGAGTAGGCCAGCAGGCGCTTGATATTGGTCTGCGAGATGGCCAGCAAGTTGCCGACCAGCATGGTCAGCATCGAGAGCGCCCACAGGACGGGGGTCAGGTCGGCGGCCAGGGAGGGGAAGGCCAGCGAGAAGACCCGCAGCAGGGCGGCGAAACCGGCGATCTTGGCCCCGGCGGCCATGAAGGCCGTCACGGCGGTCGGCGCGCCCTGGTAGACGTCGGGCGTCCACATGTGGAAGGGGACCGCGGCGACCTTGAAGCCGAAGCCGACCAGGATGAGCGCCGCGCCGACGGTGAGCAGGGTCAGGTTGGCAGACCGCTCCGTCACCGCAGCAACGATGGCGTTCAGGGCGGTGCTGCCGGTCGCGCCGTAGACCAGGGCGATGCCGTAGACCACGAAACCGGCCGCGAACGCGCCGAGCAGGAAGTATTTCAGCCCGGCTTCCTCCGAATCCAGTTTGGGGCGGGCGAAGGCCGCCAGCACGTAGAGCGGGATGGAGAGCAGTTCCAGGGCCAGGAAGACGATTACCAGGTCGGCGGCCTGGGCCATGAGCATCATGCCGGCCAGGCTGAACAGGGTCAAGGTATAGAATTCGCCCCGCTCCAGTCCCATGCGTTTGACGTAGCCGTAGGCCAGGCCGATGGCGAGCAATCCGCTCATCAGCAGCAGGGCGTTGACGAAGGTCGAGAACCCGTCCAGGATGACCATGCCGGAGAAGCCGCTGCCGGACGCGCCCAATTGGGCCAGGGTCAGGCCGAGGGTCAGGGCCAGGCCCGTAACAGCGAGAAAAGCCGTCCAGCCCTTGTGCGCCTTCGGGATGAACAAATCCACGATTAGCAAGGCGCAGGCCCAAACCGTCAGCACGATCAACGGGAGCAGGGTGTTGAAATCGAGTTGTGTCATAAGCACCCTTTCAGGTAGCTATCAACTGTCAGCGTTGAGCTGTCAGCAAGGGCTGAACGCTGACGGCTGACCGCTTTAATGCATTGCCGCCTGGAGAATGACCACGAGCTTGTCAACGGCCGGAGCCATCAGGGCGAAGAATGGTTTGGGATACAGGCCGATCCAGAAGATGAAGACCAGCAGCGGGACCATGGTGATGATCTCGCGGGCGTTCAGGTCGCGCAGGGCGTGCCCGTGCTTTTTGACTTCTTCCACGATCGAGCCTTCGGGACCGAGGAACATCTTCTGGAACATGTAAAGGATGTAGACCGCAGCCATGATGACGCCCGCGGCCGCGAACCCGGCGAACAGGACTGAACCGAGCACGCCGCCGTCCATGCCCGCGCCCCAGGCGCCGAGCAGGATGGTAAACTCGCCGACGAAACCGTTCAGGCCGGGCAGTCCCATCGAGGAGAGGGCCACGATCAACATCAGCGAGCCGAAGACCGGGGTGATCTTCCACAGGCCGCCATAGACTTTCAGGTCGCGGGTGTGGGTCTGTTCGTAAATCATGCCGACCAGGAGGAATAAAGCGCCGGTGCTCAAGCCGTGGTTGACCATTTGCAGGATGCCGCCCTGGATGCCCTGCGGGTTCATAGCGAACAGGCCGAGCATGACGAAACCCAGGTGGCTGACCGAGGAATAGGCGACCAGCTTCTTGGCGTCTTGTTGGGCATAGGAGACCGCCGCGCCGTAGATGATGCCGATTACGGCCAGCAGGGCCATCCACGGAGCGGCCTGGATGGCGGCTTCGGGGAAGAGCGGCAGGTTGAAGCGGATGAAGCCGTAAGTGCCCATCTTTAGCAACACGCCGGCCAGGATGACCGAACCGGCGGTCGGGGCTTCGACGTGGGCATCGGGGAGCCAGGAGTGCAGCGGCCACATCGGGACCTTGATGGCGAAGGCGGCCGCGAAGGCCAGGAAGAGCCACAACTGGATATCCGCCGGGATGCCGCCCATCTCGATCAACTCAGGCACCGAGAAGGAGCCCTGCTGGATGCCCAGCCACAGGATGGCGAGCAGCATCAGGATCGAGCCGGCCATGGTGTAGAGGAAAAACTTGAGGGCAGCGTAGATGCGGCGCGGTCCGCCCCAGATGCCGATCAGGAAGTACATCGGGACCAGGGTGAATTCCCAGAAGATGTAGAACAGGAACAGGTCCTGGGCCAGGAAGACGCCGGTCATGCCGACTTCCAGCAGGAGGAAGAAGAGCATGAAATCCTTGACCCGCTCTTCGACCGCGGCCCAGGTGGACAGGATCGAGATCGGGGTCAGGAAGGTGGTCAGCAAAACCAGCAGAATGCTCAGACCGTCTACCGCCATATGGTATTCGATGTTCCAGCCAGCGACAGTGATCCACGGGTAACGGGTGGCCAGTTGCAGGTCCGGGTTGGAAGCGTTGAACATCGAGAGCACCCAGAGCGAGATGCCGAAGGTTACCAGGGAGGTGACCAGCGCCGTCCAGCGCAGCAGGTTCTTCTTGTCGGATGGCAGGAAGAGCAGAACCAGCACACCCACGAGCGGGAAGAAGGTGAGGAGCGTGAGGGGTTCGAGAAAAAATTTCATGTTTTACCTCGTTGGAATTCGTTGAACGTTGAACGTCCAACGTTCAACATTATTTCAACAGCAAGTAACCGAGAATGAGAACCACTCCCAGCAGGACCGACAAGGCGTAGGAGCGCACGAAACCGTTTTGGACCCGGCGCAGGCTGGCCGAGACTTCCTTGGTCCACTCGCCGAGGCCGTTGGCGAAGGCGTCGATGCCCTGCTGGTCGGCGTATTTGTTGAGGGCGATGTTACTGAGCCAGTTGTAGGTGCCGGCAATGATTTTCTCGTGGAACCAGTCGTGCCAGAAGCGCCAGTCAATCACCTCCGCCAGGAATTTGGAGAGGCGGACGTAATTGTCCAGGATCAACCATTTATAGCCCTCGTCCACCCACCATTTGTTTTCCATGCCGGTGAAGAGGAAACCGAGCGGCTTCTTGAGCGGGTCTTTCTGCTCGGCCTTGAGCGGATTGCGCCCGTAGACCAGCCAGGAAATGCCGATGGCGGCCAGCGCCAGTGCGGTCGAAACGCCCGCCACCATCAGGCTGAATTCGGGCACTTCGATCTCGCCGAGGGTGTGTTCGAGCCAGTGGCCGAGCGTATGCGCGCCGGGCAGGTTCAGCCCGCCGCCGAGCAGGGCCAGCGCCGCCAGCACCATCAACGGGATGGTGATGATGGGCTTGCTCTCCTCGGCGTGAGCGGCGGCTTCGTGGCGCGGCTCGCCGAAGAAGACCATCCATATCTGGCGGCCCATGTAGAAAGCCGTCAGGAAAGCCGCCAGGGTCAAAATCCAATAAATATCCGGGTAATGCAGGCTGGCATCCAGCAGGATCTCGTCCTTCGACCAGAACCCGGCGAAGGGGAAAATGCCCGCCAGCGCCAGCGTGCCGAACACATAAAGCCAGAAAGTGACCGGCATGGTCTTGCGCAGGCCGCCCATGTTGCGCATGTCGCCGGGGTCGAACACTTCGACAGGCTCAGTGCGGCGCACTTCTTCGTGATGACTTCCTTCGTGCCCTTGGTGTCCTTCGTGGTGAGAAAGATGATGGTGCCCGCGTTCCAGCCCCAAGATGACCGAACCGGCTGAAAGGAAGAGCAAAGCCTTGAAGAAGGCGTGGGTGACCAGGTGGAACATGCCCGCCACGTAAGCGCCCATCCCGACCGCCGCGACCATGAAACCCAGTTGTGAGATGGTCGAGTAGGCCAGCACCTTTTTGATGTCGTACTGCCCGACGGCAATCGTGGCCGCGAAGAGCGCCGTCAGCGCGCCGGTCAGGGCCACGACGTACTGCGCCGCGGGGACGGTCGAATACAGCGGTGCGGAGCGGGTCACCAGGTACACGCCCGCCGTGACCATCGTGGCGGCATGGATCAGGGCCGAGACCGGGGTCGGGCCGGCCATCGCATCCGGCAGCCAGACGTAGAGCGGGATCTGGGCCGATTTACCGGTCACGCCAACCAGCATGAAGAGCGTAATGGCGGTGATGATCCCCGGCGCAATCGCGCCGACCTGGGTGAAAACTTCATCGAACTGGAAACTGCCAAAAGCCCAGAACATGATGAAACCGGCGATCAGGAAGCCGAAGTCGCCGATGCGGTTGGCGATGAAAGCCTTGTTGGCCGCGTTGGAGTTGGCCCACGAAGGCCGCCCGAGGGTATCCATGTCGTACCAGAAGCCGATCAGCAGGAACGAGCACAGGCCCACACCCTCCCAGCCGACGAACAGCATCAGGTACGAGTCGCTGCTGACCAGGAGCATCATCATAGTGATGAACAGGTTCATGAAGACGAAAAAGCGCTGGTAACGCTTCTCGTCCTTCTTGAAGCGCACGTCCTCGTGCATGTACCCGATGGCGTAGATATGGATCAACGTCCCCACGCCGGAGACGGCCAGCATCATCGTCACCGAGAGCGTATCAACCCGGAAAGTCCAGTCCAGTTGCAGGCTGCCGATGTGGATCCACTCCGCAAACGGGACCACGACCACTTCCCCGTGCGCTGCGGACAGCGACCAAGCCAGGAGCGCGGAAACGGCGAAAGCGATCCCGGACGCCAGGCTGGCTACCGTTCCGACGGCGGCCTCGCCCCAGGAGCGTTTCAGGAACCAGCCGCCGAAAATGATGTTGACCAGCAAGCCGACAACCGGGGCAAAAATGATCCAGGGGGCCAGGAAGAAAAAGCCGGTGTTTACTGTTTCGCTTAAGTGCATAGTGACTCCGTATCAGAGAGCAGAGAGTAGAGACTGGAGAGTAGTCGCGCTTTTCCCACTCCCAACTCTCTATTCTCTAATCTCTTTGCTATCCCTTCAGGTTGCTCATCTGGTCCACGTCAATGCTGTGCTTTGACCTGAAGATCGCCACGATCAGCGCCAGGCCGACCGCCACTTCCGCGGCGGCCACCGCGATGACGAAGAAGACGATAATCTGCCCGTCCAATTGCTGGAAGGTGTTGGCGAAAGAGACGAAGGCCAGGTTGGCCGCGTTCAGCATCAACTCGACCGACATGAAGATAATCAGCGCGTTGCGGCGCGCAAGCACACCCAACGCGCCCATGGTGAACAAAATTGCTGAGAGGGTGATGTAGTAAATTTCAGGGACCATGTTTCATCCGGGGTTACGTTTTACGTTTTACGTATCACGTGTTACTCCCTCTCTCCTTTCTCTCGTTTGGTCAAGACGATCGCCCCTATCATTGCCACCAGCAACAGGACTGAAGTGACCTCGAACGGCAGCAGATACTGGTTGAAGAGGGCCATGCCCAGGTTTTGCAGTTCGCCCAGGGTGTTGACCGTTTCGGCCGGCGGGACGATGCCCGCAGACGGCGCGGCCCGAACGATCAGCAAATAGGCGGTTTCGGCCACCAGGGCCGCGGCCAGCCCGATCGCCAGCGGGCGCTGCCAGGGTAGGACTTTGATCCGAGCCAGTTGCTCCGCCCCGAGCAGCATGATGACGAACAGGAACAGTACCATGATCGCCCCGGCGTAGACCGTGATCTGGGCCATGGCGATGAACGGCGCTCCCAATAACAGGTAGAAGACCGCAATCGAAGCAAAATTCAGCACCAGGAACAGGGCCGAATAGACCGCGTTGCGGCTCAACAACATCCCGGCCGCGGTGGCGACGGACACCAGGGCGAGTATCAGGAAAAGGATCAGGTCAACAGTCATAGGCACCTTTTGGCAAAGATAGTAGAGAACAGAGATTGGAGAACAGTCACTGCTCCCTATTCATCTGCTCTCTAATCCTCTAATCTCTGGGATTTTCCATCTTCGGCACCGAGCGAGTGTAAACGCCCGGCTCGACTTTCTGCGGGGTGGTCGGTTTGCCTTCGGGGGCGGGCTCCAGCAGCAGGTCCTTGGTGTAAATGGCCTCGCTGCGGTCGGTGAAGGACAGCTCATAGTTGTCGCCCAGCACAATCGCTTCGGTGGG
>DYLB01000114.1 GCA_020722305.1 Anaerolinea thermophila
ACCAGCCTTGTCGCTGGAATACAGCACAAACCCCGCCTCGCTGGAGTTGCTGGACGCCACTTTCTGTGCCGGCGTCTCTGACTTGGCGCCCTTGCGTCGCTCGATGGCTTCCAGGGTGCGCTTGTACTGCTCCAACTGCATGAGACGCGCCTGATCCTGAATCGCCATATCGCTCGGCAAAGGCGGCATGGGCGGTACGGGAGATGATGCCGAGGTCTTTGGCTTTTGCTGCTGCGCCTTGGCAAGGGCCGACTCTGTGGAATTGTCCGGATTTTCAACCCGAGCCTTCAGCGATTGAGCGGCCTGTTGCAATGCCTTCTCTTTCTGGCGCTCATCAATTTGCTTCTGGCCCAAATCGGGGCCGCGCAACATGAACAGCAGACCCAAAAAAACCAGGAACAGCAGCGCCAACACCCAGATGATCAGGTTGCGGTCGAGCTTGAGACGAGGAGCTTTTGCCATCAATTCGCTCCGTCTTGCGCCGTCACCGTGATCTCTGATTTCCCAAGCTTGAGCACGAACTTGCTCATCAGCCGATTGACCAGCAGTTGGGTGCCGTTGGCGTGCACGGTGTAATTGACCACCTCCAGCCCATTGGGGCCGTCAGCAAACAAAGCTGGCAATTCCTGCAAGCCGGGCTTGAATTGCACCCATGTAAAGCGGCCGTTGTCCCACACCGCGACGGGGCGGAACGACGCGTCGCCCGTGACCGTGTATTGGAAGTTTGGCGTGCCCGTGTAGATCGGCTGCGCCGATCCGTCGTCGCCCTCACCCTGACTGGCTGCGCCTTGCCCGCTGGACGCCGGCGCCGAGTAGATGCCGGCAAACGACCCCGCGCTGACGCCGTTGGACGGCACGCTCCATGACACGCCCTGATACCAGGGGCCTGAAGCGGGGTCGATGCGCAGGTAGTACACCCGCCGGTTCGTGATGACGGTTGCCACGGACGAAACCGGCGTCACCAGCTTGACCATCGCCACAGACGCGCCGCCATCGACGTGCAACTGCACCGAGTCCGGATTGGAGACGGCAAATTCCTTGATCGTCTC
The DNA here is from genome assembly GCA_020722305.1 of Anaerolinea thermophila. GTDB lineage: Bacteria > Chloroflexota > Anaerolineae > Anaerolineales > Villigracilaceae > UBA5796. Next base: position 1,050 of record DYLB01000114.1, read on the forward strand.
GCCCGCAGGGAACTGAAAGGTCGTGAACATGCCCTGGCGTATCGGGATGTCGTAAATCGCGTGGGGGCGCCATGGTAATGTCACCACACTGGCCCCAGATGATTGCTGGATCGAGGCCTGGGCGATTTTCTCGATCAGGGGCGTCGAAGCCGCGGCCTGCGGGATGGACCGAAAGCTCGGCGCGGCACAGACAGTGTTCATCGCGCCGACTACGAACGCCAAGGATGTCAGAATTCTTTTGCGCATCTTGCTACTTTCTTAGGGAGTCGATGGCGCGGCAGAGCCCGTCCGCGACACCTTGAAGTCCGTGATCCAAAGGCCTGCCGGATTACGCCGCACATCCTCTGGCGTTTGGGGTGCGATGTAGGTCCAGTACACGGTCAGCAACCAGTCCTGCGTCGTTGTCTGACCACCCTTCAGGGTGGTCGTGCGCACCTGTGCCACGATGCCGTTGTTCGTCCCCGCCACCGGCGTCACCTGCCGAATCTCGACATTGCGCACCATATTCGGATGATCGACGAGGTTCTGGTAGGTGCCATCCTCCGCGCGGAATTGCTTGAACTCGGCAATGGCGTTGTTGCCGCGCAGCAAATACTGCGCGGCCGGATCGGTTGTCTTGAAGGTGTACTGGTTGATCGAGAGTAAATTCTTGATCCATGAACGGATGAAGAACATCTTGACGTTCCAGTCGGGCGAGTAGGCCGATGCTGGCTGCTGCTGCGGCGCAACCACCTCTCCGGTGGTCTTGTTGACCTCCAGCACGTAGGGCACGGTCTGCTTGAGGGGCATGACGAAAAACAGGCTGCCAGCCGCCGCTGCGGTCGCCACCGCAGAGGCAATCACGGCGGTCTGCATTCGCCGGTTGACGTTCAAGAGCATCTGTCTCGTGTCAAACTCTTCCTCCCGAACCGTCGTCGGCGGGCGAAGCGGACGCAAAGACTTGAATTTGGACATCGTTCGTTCCTACAATGAATTGCAACAGTCTATCAAAAACCTATGGAAGTGGAGCACACCATGCAAAAAAATTCCGGCTATTTCGGCCGTTTCACCCAGGCGCTCATCGCGGATCTATCCGCCCTCGGCGCCAATCGGTCGCTTAGGCGCGTTGTTTGGCACGGATACCTCATCTCGTGCGTGATCGGAATTGCGATCACCCCCCTCGCCGTGCCATTCACCGCATTACTTATTCTTCCCTTGCTCCTGCGCTGGTTTTTCTTGCGGCGTCTGATGTGATGGACAAACCCGCTTAGCGGGTAAAGTCCACCACATCGCCCCCGCCGTCTTCAACCTCACGCGCCTGAACGTCAATCACCCCTTTGTTGGCGTCGCCCAAACGCACGCGCGGCAGTGCCGGACCCTGGCGGCGGCGCCGACGCCGCAGCCCTCCCTCCGAGACCACCCGAAAACGAGGTGGAGGACGCCCCCGATCATTACGGGTCACGCTACGACCCGGCGGCCTGTTTTCCGCCAGAATTGGTCGGCCCGGGATGCCCCCCCCACCACCACCAGGCGGCCCCCCGCCACCTGGCGGGGGCGGTGGCGGCGGGGGCGGTGGCGGGTCTATTTTTTGGGTCAGCAGTTTTGATCCGAGAATCGCCCCGAACATGCCGCCGCCGTCCAGATTGGGGCCGCCGAACAACCCTGCGGCGATGGTCTCGATCTTGAACGCCATGAGAGCCAGAAAAAGCATGCTGACCATCATGGGGAATGTTCCCGCTGCCAGGGTTGACGCCGCATTGAGGTACTTATCGTCACCGCCGGCGGCAAACTGTTTTGAAATATCCTGGGCGAATGAATTCATGGCTACGCCCATGATTTGCGCCAGCATCTGTCCAATCACGAAAGCCGCGCCCATCGTGATCATGTAGCTCACCCATCGCATGAAAAAATTCTGCAATGGACGCCATGGCAAAAATGCAACCAGCACCGGACCAAACACCATGCCGACATTCAGCATGAATAAAGGTCCGTAGAGGGCGAATATCAGGGCGAACGTCAAGATGATCATGCACAGACCCAATGCAACCATGGCGTATACCGCTACCAGCGCATAGATCATCTTGTCCGTCAGGTTGCGAATCGCACCAAACAAATCCCACCAATGGCCGCTGTTCTCTTCTTTATCGGCCTTTTGCGGTTTCATGCCCGGTTCGCAGTTGGCAGGATCGTTATTGCAGGCATTCTGGGCGGCAGAAATGGTTCCCGCCCCGCCGCCGCCGGATACCGTCCCAGCCTGTCCGCCCTCACTCGTGAGCAGGCTCATCAAATCCCCGTAAGCCTTGCTGATCGACTGCACCGATTTTTCGATGTTGCTGGAATTGCCGGACAGCGATCCGGTCGACAACCCGAGCGCACCCGGCATATCGTTAAAGGCGAACCGCATCATGTCGCCGGTCAACCCACCCGCGCTTGACCAATTCGTCAGCATGGCGAGGGGTATGGACGTAATGAAGATAAGGCGCGCGACCTTCCCGATAAGCTGTTGCGCCCCTCCGTTCGTCCAGTAGTCCAGCAGCGCCCCGCCGAGTTCGAGCAGAAAGGCCACCCCCAAAATACCCAAACCAATTCCGGTCAACGCCGTTGACCAGCCATTTGTCTGGAACGACTTGAGCGCTGGTTCAAGCGCGGTGGTGAAAACGGTCGTAATGCTCACAACACCCCCAAAAGCTTGAGCGCCAGTTCGGCCATCAAGAACAGGTAGACCAGGATGGAAGCCAGAACGACGCCCATGGAAAGGCCTGGGTTGGCAGACACATGGCGTGCGCAATAAATGCCGATCTCCAACCGCCAGGGACGCCGGCGACGCTCCTGCGGACGATCCTCGCTGGATTGACTCGCGCGCAACAACAGGCGCGCCTCTGCTGGCGTGCGCGCAAAAGTCGTCACGAGCAGGGACATCACCGGGGTCACGGCGTCGTTCCAGAAGCACCGCCCGCCGGGTTAAAGTCCTGCGGATTGGGCAAGGTCATGCTGCCGTAAGTGCTCTGCGTTTGCTGCAGGATTTTCTGCAACTGGCTGTATTGCTGCGCGCTTTGTGCGGACGCCTTTATGTTTCCGCTAGCCATCGCCGCATCGGCCGCGGCATCCTTCTGCGCCCTCATCGCCTCGATCTGCAACTGCTGCCGCAAGACCTGATTCACGGAGATCATCTGCGCCTGCAACTGGACGTTCTGGTTCATCAGGTTTTGCAGCCCGCCAATCGTCGAAGTGATGCCCGGAATCGCAGCCGCCTGCTGCTTCAGGTTTTCGCTGGACTTCTGAAGGTCCTGGATCGCCTTGGTCTGCTGCTCGTACACCTTCTTGAACAGCCCGCCTCGCTCAACGGCGGCCTGTGCCTGGAACTGCAGGTATTGCCGCGGGGACATATTCATCTGCTGCGCGCCAAACTGGAAGTTTTGAATCTGGCTCGCCAACTCGGTATAGCTGTCCTGCACCTGCTGCACAGCATCCATCAGATCCAGAATGTTTTGAATATCCGAGATGGGAATGCCCACCAGTTGCGCGATGGCGGCCGGGTTGAGTTGCCGCAGGTTGTAGATCTGGTTGTAAACCATCTGCAACTGCGAAGTGACCATCGAGGCCTGCTTCGCAAGCTGAGATACCAATGTGGCCTCTTGAACGATTTGCTCGGGCAGCGTGGCCCCGCCGGTCAGCCCGCCGCCAGCAAATGAGGTCGCCGGAAAGGCAAGGGAGATCCCAACGGAGATCCCGGCTGCAAGATGTTTTGCTGATGCTTTCATGACAAACTCCTAAGGCTCCTTATTGCCCTGCGATGGGCGCCTGAACACCCATCTCCCTCATCATTTGGGAAATGGACTGCGTGGCGGCTCCCTGCCCTGTTGCGGTTGCCGCATCGTTCTGCGCCGAGGCCCGCTGTTGCGCCTGTCGCAGGGCATCGGCTTGCGCGTTATAGGCATCTGATGCAGCTCGATCAGGCGGGTCTTGATTGAGGGCCGTCCGAGTCGATGCGCTGTAACCGTTCACCTGCGACGCATAGGACTGCGCGGTCGCCCGCAGATCATTGCCTTGGATGTTCCACGGCACGGTCTGCGCGCCGGCTGACGCGATAATCAGGCTTGCCGCAACGCCTGCAAGTAGTTTTCTTTCCATGCTGTGTCCTTTGGGTTGTAGTGACGCTCAAAAATCGCCTGGGATTGCGCATCGCTGCGCAGGCAGTTGATGATGTCCTGCGGGAATTCGGCCACCATGACGCGGAACATGCCCGTCTGCGGCTGATAGACGCAATACTCACGCTTCGAGCGGGCGCCGGCGATCAGGTCGATCTGGCGGCCGTTGAGGCCGAAGACCTGCCGGTACTTCTGCGACAGGTCGGGCCGGATCGCGTGCGTATTGGGCAGGAACACCATCGTCGCCACGTTGTCCCGGATGGCGGGAGCCAGGCCGGGGTGCGCGGTGAAGGATTCCGGCGATTGCGCCGTCATCACCAGGAACGCCCGCTTCTTCGCCAGGGTCATCAGGTAGTCCCGCGCCTTGGCCGCAAAAATCGGGTCTTCCAGCAGGAAGCCCGCCTCCTCGAAATAGATCAGCGTCGGGCCGAGATCGGCTGGATCACGATCCATCAGGAATCGGTCGATGCGGTAGAACGCATAGTCGGTATAGGCGCGCACCACGTCGTAAAGCCCCGCGCTCAGCAGCGAGCCGACCTCGGTGGTCGTGATGCGCGACAGCGCGAACTCGTCTTCCGCGTGATCGAAATACTGCCCATACGCGCCGCCCTCGCACCAGGGCGCCAGGCGCAGGCGCAGGCTCTCCGGCAGCTGATTAAGCAGCGTGGACAGGCGAGCCCCAGGGAATGTGGCGACACGCTGCAAGGCCGCAGAAACCATCTCAAGCGCCTGGTCGGACAAGGTTTCACCCCGCGAGGCAAAAAGGCGGTCGAGCCATCCCACCAGCCAGGTGCGGCCATGCTCGGTCTTCGCTACTGAGATCGGGTTGAGTTTGAGCCCGCCGCCGCGGGCTGGATCGAGATCCACATGGACGCCATCCAGCATCAGCGTCGCTGGCTTGCAGGACAGATCCTTGTCGATATTGAAAATGCGCGCGTTCGGGTACTTGAGGAACTGGCTTTCGAGGAACATCTGCATCATGGTCTTGCCATGACGGCTCGGCCCGACAAACAAGGTGTGCCCCAACTGCCCGGTGTGATAGTTGAAATACTGCACCGTGCTGTAGCGCGACCTGAAAGTGGCACAGGGCGGCAGCGGCTCCGGCAGCCCATCGGAGAAGAACGGATGATGGTCGTCGCCGGATCGCAGCGAGATGATCGGCGTCGCATCCGTGACATTGCTGGCCTCCACAAAATGCCAGCGCACAACCTGACGCAGATGACCGGGGATCGAGGTGCAGAACGCCGAGAAGTTGCCATCGCGCTCGCGCATGAATACCAGACCGGATCGTTCCAGCGTGCGCGCGGCCACGTCCATGTCGATTTCCAGCTGCTCGGGCGAATCTGAGAACACAATCACTGC
>DYLB01000115.1 GCA_020722305.1 Anaerolinea thermophila
TGTGGTGAACCCTGAAAAGGATATAATCTCCCCATGGAATTCTTCTTCCCCGACATCGAAAGCCCCGGCGGCCGCCTGCCGCCTGCTGAAGTCCGTTTCGCAGACATCACCGTCGAGCCGTACAGCGACGGCCGCCGGGTGCACGTCAGCCTCGGCATCACCCCCTTCCTCGAGCGCCCCTACATCGAACTGGAAATTCGCGGCGGCGACGGCCAGCAGCTTGCTACCGCCAGCGTCGTCGAGCCAATGAACTGGAAGCTCGAACTGACCCTGCATCTGCGCCGCCCGTCAGAGACGCCTGTGGATGGGGACTTCGTCCTGGCGGCGCGCATGTTCTACCCCGATATGGATGCGGACGTGGACCGCCGCGAAATCCCCTTCGCAATCGCCCTGGAAGATTAGCCTGCTCCCGTCATGGCGATGTTCTCCTCGTCCCGAACCCGCTCCCGCCTGGCCAGCCTGGGACTGCTGCTGCTCCTCGGACTGTCCGCCTGCCAGTTCGAGACCGGGATGGTCACCTCCACCCCGCCGTTCATCGCCAGCCCCACCCCGCCTGGAACCGTCCCCTCGCCGCAGCTATCGCCCCGTCCGATGGCCGAAATGCAGGATGCGCTGGTCTTCTCGATCACCGAAGACGGTTACGCCCACCTCTTCGCCTACGCCCCGGCCTCCCTCCCGCTCACCCGCCTGACCGGCGACCGCTGGAACGACTCCGCCCCCGCCCTCAGCCCCGACGGTTCCACCCTGGCCTTCGCCTCCGACCGCAACGAATACTGGGACCTCTACCTGCTCGAACTGGCCTCTGGCGCGGTGACCCGCGTCACCGATACGCCCGGCTACGAGAGCGCCCCCTCCTGGTCCCCAGACGGATTGTGGCTGGCCTACGAGAGCAACGAATATGGCAGCCTCGACATCATCCTCGCCCCGCTCGACCAGGCCCAATCCCCGATCCGCCTGACCGACGACCCCGCCGCCGACCACTCCCCGGCCTGGTCGCCCGGTGGACGGCAGGTGGCCTTCGTCTCGACCCGTTCGGGTGAGAGTTCCGTCTGGCTGGCCAACCTGGACGCTGCGCCGGAAGCGCGGTTCGTCAATCTCGGCGAACCGGTCAAGGGCCGCCAGTCGCACCCCTCCTGGTCGCCGGATGGGCGTTACCTGGCCTTCGGCGTCTGGGCTTACGACGGCAGCACCCTCAGCGGCATCTATCTCTGGGACAGCACCCAACCCGATTTCCCGCCGCGCTGGCTCGGGTCTGGGGATTGGCCCGCCTGGAGCCGGGACGGGACCCAGGTCGTCACCCGCCTCGTCACCCCCAGCCGGACCTTCGTCACGGCGTACAGCCTCCCCGGCGGCGAGCTGAGCCTGCCTTCCCTGCCCATCCCCGGCGCGCTGCGCGGACTGACCTCCGTCCCCGCCCTGCCCGCCGGCCTAGCAGCCCTCTATCCTGCCTCGGGCCATACCCCGGAAGCGTTATGGCAGCCCTCAGCGGCATCCGCTAATCGGGTCGAACTCGTCCCGCTGACCGACGTGGACGCTCCCGACGCCCGCCTGAGCGATCGGGTGGACGAAGCCTTCGACGCCCTGCGTCGGCGCGTTGCAACCGAAGCCGGCTGGGACGCGCTTGCCAGCCTGCAATACGCTTTCGTGCCGCTCAGCCAGCCGCTCGATCCCGGCCTGGGGAACGACTGGCTCTACACCGGGAGAGCTTTCATGCTCAACCCGATCATCCTCAACGCCGGCTGGATGGTTGCCGTGCGCGAAGACATCAACCAGCAGACCTACTGGCGCATTTACCTCCGGGCGCAGGCCCAGGAAGGCTCGCTCGGCGAACCGCTCCACGACCTGCCCTGGGACCTGTCGGCTCGCTACGCTCTCGACCCGGCGGCCTACGAACAGGGCGGGCGGCTGATGGATGCCGTCCCGGAAGGCTACTGGGTGGACTTCACCGCCCTGGCGGGTGAATACGGCTGGGAGCGCCTGCCCGCCCTGCCGGATTGGCGCAACTTCTTCAGCGGGACGCGCGTGACCGAATTTGCCCTCACCGGCGGCCTGAATTGGCACTCGGCCATGCTCGAACTCTACCCGCCCGAGATCCTGCTCACGCCGACGATCGTCGTCCCGCCGACCCCCACCCCGACCGCCACGCCCTTCGTTTGGCGCACGCCCACGCCCACGCCCTCCCCCACCCCCCGCCCGACGTTCACACCCTGATGGGCGTTTTAACGTTCCACATTTTAAAGTTTCAGGTTCCATGATTTCCCGGTTTCCATCTCCTTCTTACGTGTTGCGTTTTACACATGACGTTTTACGTTTTCCTCTTTACTTCTCACTCTTTACTGTTTGCCTTTTACTTGCCGCCTCCTGCTCCCCTGTCCAGTCTCCAGTTTCCGAAATAACCCCTGTTCCGCTTCTGACATCAACGGTCACAGCCACGCCGGAGTCTTCCACCGCTCCCACCCCCGTGCTGGTGCGCTTCTCGCTGCCCACGCCCGGGGCCGAACCCGTCTCCATTTGGCGGCCGCCCCTCTACCCGGTTCCGTGGGCGCTTTCGTCCGTGGACCATTTCTACTTCACGCGGCCCATCGCTGCCGACCAGATCAACTGGCCCGATCCGACCTATCGCTACGGCGGCGTCTTTTTTGCGGATGTCAAGCACACCGGGATAGATATCCCCGCCGAGGAGGGCACCCCCGTCATCGCCGCCGGGCCGGGGACCGTCACCTGGGCCGGCTGGGGGCTGTACTACGGCGACCCGAGCAACACCGACGACCCTTACGGGCAGGCGGTCGTCATCCGCCACGATTTCGGCTACCAGGGCAAGCCGCTCTTTACCGTCTACGCCCATCTCAAGCAAGTGGACGTGGCCCGCGGCCAGTGGTTGGATCGCGGCGAGACGCTCGGCCTGGTCGGCGACACCGGCGCGACCACCGGCGCGCACCTGCACTTCGAAGTCCGCCTGAACGAGGAGGATTTCTTCCAGACCTACAACCCGGAACTCTGGCTGGCTCCCCCGCAAGGCTGGGGCGTGCTGGTCGGACGGGTCACCGACACCGGGAACGTGCCGCTCGTCGCCAAAGAGGTCCGGGTCTGGCCGGTGGAGGACGAATACCAGATCTGGTACACCCAGACCTACGGCGACAACCCGGACAACGAAAAAAGCCCGCTGCACAGCGACCCGTACTACCGCGAGAACTACGTCCTGAGCGACCTGCCCGCCGGAGATTACGCGGTGGACATCGCTTACGAGGGCCGCGTCCTCCGGCAATTCGTCACCATCTACCCCGGACAGGTGACGTACTTCCGTTTCAGGGGCGGATACGGCTACTCGACGGCCCGCCCGCGCCTGCCCGGCATGGAAGCCCTGACGCCGAGACCTTGACGCATGGAACATCTGTGCTATACTGCAAACCTGATACGCGTTGTCCGATTGGTGTACAATCGGTCCTGAACCCTTCGAATTGGAGATTAAAAGATGGCACGCAAATCATCTACCCAAGAATCCGCACCCCCTTCCAACGACGCCCGCCAGGCCATGCTCGACAAGGCCGTCGGCGACATTATCAAGCGCTATGGCGACGGCTCGATCATGAAACTGGGCGAAGCCCACAGCATGGCAACAGAAGTCATCCCAACCGGGGCGTTGTCGCTGGATATTGCCCTGGGCGTCGGCGGCATCCCGCGCGGGCGCATTACCGAGATCTATGGCCCGGAATCGTCTGGCAAGACCACCATCTGTCAGCACATCGTGGCCGAGGCCCAAAAGCTGGGCGGCACGGCTGCCTTCGTGGATATGGAACACGCCCTCGACCCGGTCTATGCCGCCCGCTGCGGCGTGGACATTGACAACTTGCTCGTCTCGCAGCCCGATACCGGCGAGCAGGCCCTCGAAATCGCCGAGACCCTGGTCCGCTCCGGGGCGGTGGACGTGGTCGTGATCGACTCGGTGGCCGCGTTGGTTCCCCGCTCAGAAATCGAAGGCGACATGGGCGACCCGACCATGGGCGTCCAGGCCCGCCTGATGTCTCAGGCGCTGCGCAAACTTTCAGGTGCCATCAACCAGACCAAGACCTCGGTCATATTCACCAACCAGTTGCGCCAGAAGATCGGCGTCATGTTCGGCAACCCCGAAACCACCACCGGCGGCCAGGCCCTCAAATTCTACGCCAGCGTCCGCCTCGACGTGCGCCGCATCCAGAGCATCAAGGTCGGGGCGGAGATCATCGGCAACCGCACCCGCGTTCGGGTGGTCAAGAACAAGGTCGCGGCCCCCTTCCGCACCGCCGAGTTCGACATCATGTACAACGAAGGCATCTCCACCGAAGGCGACCTGCTCGACCTGGCCGCCCAGCTCGAAATCGTGGACAAGCGCGGCGCCTTCTACTCCTACGGCGACGTCCGCCTCGGCCAGGGACGCGAGAACTCGAAGGAATTCCTGCGCCAGAACCCCGACCTGGCCGGGGAGATCGAAGCCATCATCCGCCAGAAGGCCCTGGGCGGCGAACTCGACCTGGGCTTCGCCATCAATGAAGATGACGGCGGCGGCTTGGGCGACGACGAATCTTGAACCAATCGCAGGGACACGTTGCAGCGTGTCCCTGATTTTTCATGGGGATAACGTGAACACCCCGCATCCTGCCCGGATTTCTGGCCTGCTGGCCGTTATATTGACTTTTCCCCTGCTCCTGGGGTTATCTGCCTGCGCCCCAGAGCCGGCGATCGCCACCCCTTACCGTCCGCCCACCTTCCAGGCTACGTTGCCGCCGCGCCAGGCCCAGCCCGTCCCCGGCGGCGGACCACTGCCCGCCCAGGCCCTCCCCAGCCCGGTCGAGACCCCCGCCCCGACACCCACCCCCGTCTGCACCAACATCCTCAGCTACCTCGAAGACCTGACCATCGAAGACGGCACCCAGGTCCCGCCGAACAGCACGATTGACAAGCGCTGGCTGGTCGAGAACACCGGCTCCTGCAACTGGGACAGCCGCTACCGACTGCGCCTGGTCGAAGGCGACGCCCTCGGCGCGGCTGCCGACCAGGCCCTCTACCCCGCCCGGGCCGGGACGCGGGTGGCCCTGCGGATCGTCTTCACCGCCCCCTCAGAGCCGGGCACTTACACCACCACCTGGCAGGCCATCGCCCCCGACGGCACCCCGTTTGGCGATACGTTTTACATGGAAATTGTTGTGACGGAGTAATGAATCATGGCCAATTACACGATTAATGACCACTTTGCAAGTAAAGAGCCTGTCGTTCGCGCGCTTTATGAAAAACTGCTATCGCTTTTGAACCAATTTGGCCCGATCATCGAAGAGCCGAAAAAGACCTCCATCCATCTTGTCCGCAAGTCGGCGCTGGCGGGGGTGGAGACGCGCAAAACGTACTTGCTGCTCACCATAAAATCTGATCATCAAGTCACCAGCCCGCGTATCGTTGCCAGTGACCAACCTTCAGCCAATCGCTTCCACTTCAAGGTGCGGATCGAGTCGCTGGATGACTTGGACGATGAACTGAAATCCTGGCTGCGCGAAGCCTATTCGATTTCCGGTTGATGGATAAGACAGTTCGAGGAACGTTTGCTGTAAGCCATGTCAGATATAGCTGTCGCTTTGTTGGGATTTACCGGCACGTTATTGGCCGTAGTCATCAGTTATGCCCTGGGCCAGCGCGCCGAACGCAAGAAGCAGAGCTTGTTCATCCGCTCGGAGATGCTCAAGCCCATCGAAGACTGGCTCAAGGGAGCCGGGAAACTCGTCCGCTTGCTGGGGGACAGGATCAATGCCGTCGTCCCGGATCCAGCCTCCCCGTCCGGGGGCGATGCGGATGAATGGCGGGCGGCGGCCAACTTCGTGAGCGAGAATACCAACGTCGTCATCGGCATCCTGGATTCGAAAAGTCTCCAGACCCCGCGCACCCGCAAACTGGCCGCCGAACTGGAGCTATCCATCCTGACCATCGAGCAGGCGGTCAAATACCAGCTCCTGCCGGTCGAGAGCGACTTTGCCGGGAAATCTGGGCTGGCCCTGGAAACTCTCCGCCAGGCCGGGGAGTTGAAGTTGAAATTGGAGAACGAGTTGCAAAACGCCTACAAGCTCATCGCCACCCTCAAAACCTCGCTGGCATGATGGGCTACAACGATTGCAACATGCTGCCTCCCGGCTCCGACGACCCCGCAGCCGGGATATGCCACGCCCGCGGGGTCAATGCCGACCTTCCGCCGGTCTGGTTGGTTTACGTCAGCGTGGAGGATGTGGCTGCCAGCGCCCGGCGCTGTCTCGACCTGGGCGGCAAGATTCTCCACGGCCCGCGCCCGACGGGGGAGAACAAAATGTGCGTGATCCAGGACCCGGCCGGGGACGTCCTGGCCCTGTACGGGGGCTGAATTGGCTTGGCAACAATAAGTTACACTTTGGCCGCCTGGAAATAATCCATCGCAAAACCATTGCATTTCCTTGCTCATGCGTGTAAAATATTTCCAGCGGGCCTTGAGCCTGCTCCTAT
>DYLB01000116.1 GCA_020722305.1 Anaerolinea thermophila
GGTTTCGACAGGCTCAACCACCTGCTCAGGGCAGGTTTGGACACCCGCGGAACCTTCCTGCCGTGGGATAAATCGCATTCCCCGGCACCCTTTTTGAGGGCATTCCTTTGGGAATTCAAATGTGTTTGGTTCGACTTTTGGTAGAATTAGGTTCAGGCGCATGTCGTGTGCCTTTCTGTTCGTGGCTTGTGGGGCGGTCTGCTAACTGCCTCATGACCATTTAACCAAACTTTTACCAGCTTTGGAACGATCACGGACGGGTTATTGCAGAGGAGTCAGACTATAATTTACCCATCTGCTCCTCTGGATCGCTGGCTTGCTGATTCGCCGACTCATTGTCTTGAGGTCATCATGAAAAACTTCCTCGCCTCGTTCCTGGGTGTGCTGGCCGGAATGCTCCTGGCCGGGGTCTTGTGGTGGGTGGCCCAGCCGCCGCGCGGTGAAGCCGTCAGCTTGCAGCCGCCGCCGGACGCGCCGGAAATCGTCGTCTACGTCAGCGGCGCGGTGCAGTACCCCGGCACGTACAGCCTGCCCTCCGGCTGCCGGGTCAGCGACGCCCTCGAAGCCGCAGGCGGGACCACGGCCAACGCAGACGCCTCCCGCCTCAACCTGGCTGCCCGCCTCGATGACGGCGAACAGGTTCAGGTCCCGGAAAAGATCCGCCAGGCCCAGGGGAGCGGGGACAACGCTTCAGCCGTCAGCCCCACCCAGGTAACGGCATCCGGCGCTCCGGTCAACATCAATACCGCCACGCTCGAAGAACTGGACACCTTGCCGGGGATCGGCCCCTCCACGGCTCAGAAGATCATTGATTATCGCGACGCCAACGGCCCGTTCCAGGCGCTCGAAGAGATCATGAACGTGCCCGGCATTGGCCCGGCGACGTTCGAGCGCATCAAGGATTTGATTACGCTTTGATTTTAGATGGATTACCATGCCCTTTGACCACTTCGACTTTCTCGCCCCGTTCTACGACCGCCTGATCCGCTTCGACCGGCTCGAAAAGATGCTGCAAATGACTGCTCTGCCCGCCGCGGGGACGTTGCTGGATGCCGGCGGCGGGACCGGACGCGTGGCTGAGGCCCTGCGCCCGTTCGTGGACCGGATCGTGGTCGCCGATATATCAACCGGGATGCTGGCCCAGGCGCGCTCCAAGGGCCTGAGCGCGGCCGGCACCCGCACCGAGCGCCTGCCTTTCGCCGACGGCGTTTTCGAGCGGGTCTTGATGGTGGACGCCCTGCATCACGTCATCCACCAGGCCGAGACGGCCCGCGAACTGTACCGGGTGCTTATGCCCGGCGGGCGGCTGGTGATTGAGGAACCGGACCTGCGCACTTTCCCGGTCAAGTTGATCGCCCTGGCCGAAAAACTGGCCCTGATGCGCAGCCACTTCCTGTCGCCGCCGGAGATCGCGGCCCTATTTTCGGGGAATGGGGCCAAAGTGGAAATCCTGGCGCAGGATCACAACGCCTGGGTGGTGGTGGAGAAGCTGTAATTGACTCTACTGCAAAAAGGTCGAAATCTTTAACGCTAAGACGCCGAGCCGCAAAGCCGCCAAGTTTTGCCGTTTACAAGCGGAAAAAGCGCGTTTTTGGAAACAAAAAGCCTCGCCGGTGGATTTATCCACCGGCGAGTTGCTGCTAAACCGGCTGAAGTCCCGTAGGTCACGCTTCAAGCGCGACCTACATCTGGGGGTGCATTACGCTCGTTTCCAATGAACCGAAAAATTTTCGAGGTGTGGGCTAATCTAGGTAATATCTGGCAATCACGATGCGGTTGACTTCACTGGTGCCCTCGCCAATGGTCATCAGGCGGGCGTCGCGGTAGATGCGTTCGACCGGGTACTCGCGGCTGTAACCGTACCCGCCGTGGATCTGGATGGCGTTGCGGCAGACGGTTTCAGCCATTTCGGTGGCGAAGGTCTTGGCGATGGCGGCTTCGCGGGTGAAGGGGCGTCCCTGCTCCTTGAGCCAGGCGACCTTGTAGATCATGGTGCGGGCGACTTCGATGTTCATGGCCGCTTCGGCGATCATCCACTGGATGGCCTGGTGATGGACGATGGGCTTGCCGAAGGCGGCCCGCTGGTGGGAATAATCCACCGCGGCCTCGAAGGCGGCCTGGGCCAGCCCGACCGAGAGCGCCCCGATGCCGATCCGCCCACCGTCGAGGGTGGCAAGGGCCTGGTGCAGCCCCCGGCCTTCATCGCCGAGCAGGTTTTCGAGCGGGACGCGCACGTTCTCGTAGGTCACGGCGTGGGTGGGGGAGCCTTTCAGTCCCATTTTCTTTTCGGCCGGGGCGATGTGCAGGCCGGGGGTATCGGTCGGGACGATGATCATGCTCAATGAATGGGAGCCTCCCGCCGGGTCGGTGCGGACGAGGGTGACAATGTAGTCGGCGATGGAAGCGTTGGTGCACCACATCTTCGCCCCGTTGATGACCCATTCGTTTCCCTCCCGGACGGCTTTGGTGGTCACGCCGCCTCGCAGGTCTGAGCCTGCGCCGGGTTCGGTCAGGGCCAGGGCGGCCAGTTTGCCCTTGCCGGTGGCGACCGGCTCGAGGAATTTCTTCTTCTGGGCCTCGCTGCCGAATTTGGCGATTGGGGCTGAGCCGAGACTGTTGTGGGCGGCAATCGCCAGCGCCGTGGACCCGCAGCCCCAGCCCAGCTCCTCGATGGCGATCGCGGCGCTGATGGCATCCACCCCGGCGCCGCCGAACTCTTCGGGAGCGTTCAATCCCAACAGGCCAAGCGGCCCCATTTTGCGGACAGCCGCCCAGTTGAACTCGGCGGTCTCGTCCACTTCGCGGGCCTTGGGCTTGACCTCGGCGGCCACGAAATCGTGGACGGCTTTCTGCCACATGCGTTGTTCCTCGTTCAGATCGAAATCCATGCTCTGCCTCCTTTGGTGTCCTTGCTTTGGTCCAGGGTTGATGTAACCGCCCGACGCACGGGCCAGGCGTTTATCACGTGATTACTTAACTTCAGTCTTCCTCTGTGTCTTCCCGGTCTTCGATGGCTTCGAACTCCACGCCTTTTTGGAACTCTTCCAGCAGGGATTGGGCCTCGGCGAAATTGTTTTTGGGCACAAAAACCTGAACCACGCTCAACGCGCCGATGTTGAGCGGATAGACGGTGTGCCCGGCGCCTTCCTGGATGAGTTGAACGGGGATCCCTTCGGCCTCGAGGAAGGATTTCAGCATTTCGGCTTCGAAGCGGCCGTTGATTTCTTCGAGTAATTCCCAGGTGAGTTCGTTCATCATAACCTCCAGGTGATGATAAATAGAACGGTGAATAAGCTGCTGACGATCAACTGGCGCACGCCAATGGCCGTCGGCTTGAACCCCAGCGCCGGACGCGCCAGGGCGCCGTAGAGGGTCTCGGTAAATTGCAGCAGGTAGGGGAGGAATATCCATAACGGGAGCAGGCCTAAAAGTCCCGCGGCGAGCGTGACGATGAGATTGAATCCCGTATAGAGGAGGGCGCGGCGTCCCAAGCGCAGGCGAGAGTCCAGCGGCGGGAGGTCTTTCAACTCGCGCTGTTCCAGACGCAGGTAGGCGTACACGATGCTGGCGGCGGATTGGAGCCAGGTCAGCGCCCAAAGCGCCCAGCCGAGCGGACGATATTCGCCGACCCCGATCCAGTACGCGGCCGGGGCGGCCAGGGACAGGACGCCGGTCGCCAGGATTTCGACGCCCGCCTGGCGGCGCTCCTGCCTGCGGCTGACCAGGTAGAGATGCCAGGCAAAGACCAGCACACCCGGCACGGCCAGGAATAGCACATAGGTATCGCCCAGCGCCACCAGCTCACCTAAGCTGAGCAGGATGAGGATGCCGTAGAGCATCATCCAGAAGCGGGCGGCGGGCAGGTCTTTCCGGGAGCGGCGGCCGGCGTAGGCTTTGACGGCGACCGCCACCGGCTGGCGGATGAGGAAGGCTGCCATCGCCGCAACGGTCAGGGCCAGGGACGAGGCGGTAAAGTTTCCCCCGGCGAAAATGCCGATCAGCAGCGGGCTGAGGATGAAGACCCACGACCCGTGGTCTTGCGGCAGGGCGATGTGGCGTTTGAATAAGGATGTCATGCCATCATTATACCCAGGGCGGTCGAAAATTGCGCTTTTTTAGAAGTGAAGAAGCGCCATTTTCTCTTTTGAATTGCTCGGAGGCGGACTTCGCGGCACAGACGGGTTGGCGGTACGTTTGGCTGCGGCCGGAGGTCGCGTGACATCATTCAGCTGGGAATTGGGATGGGGGATCAGCTCCCGGACAGGCTCTTCAGGGCCTGAGGCAGTTCGGCCAGGGACGGGATGACCGCGTCCGGCGCGGGGACAGGTTGTTCGGTCCCGGGGGTGCAGCGGCGGGTGATCCAGATGCTGGTCATGCCGAAGCGTTGGGCGCCCTTCACGTCCGCCTCGACCGTATCCCCGACCATGGCGATGTCGCCGGGCCTTAGCTGCCAGTGGGCCAGGGCCAGCTCGAAGATGCGCGGGTGCGGTTTGCGGTATCCGCAGGCGGCCGAGGTGAGGATGAAATCGAAGAAGCCTTCGATGCCGAACTTGTCCACCAGTTGGAAGACGTCTTGGTTGTCTCCGGCGTTGGAGATGAGGCCCAGGCGGTAGCCGGCCCGTTCGAGGGCGGCCAGGGCCGGCAGGGCGTCTTCTTCGAGGACCCAATTGGCCTGGGTGACGGCGAAGAGGGCGTCCAGCGCGCCGCGCAGGAGGGGTTCGGGCAGGCTTGGGTGGCCTTTTTCGGCCAGCAGCTCGTGCAGGACGAAGAGGTAGCTGGTTTCGTACAGGTCCTTGTCGCGCCGGTCGTAATAGTCTTGCAGGCGTTGGCGGAACTGGTCGTGGAAGCGGTCGCAGTCAATGTCCAGGCCTTTGGCACACAGGAAATCGGCCAGGGCCCGGTCGGCCTGGGCAACGATGGGCGGCCAGGGATTGGGGGCGTACATGAGGGTATTGCCCAGGTCGAAGATGACGGCCTGGATGGATCGTTTCGACATGATAAAAATAACCCCGCATCGGCGTTGGGATGCGGGGCGTCTCTTCGTCAATAGCCTCTTTCGAGGCTGTAGAGGTTGTACAGCGGCTGCCCCGCCAGGTAGTTGCGCAGGTTGGCCGAGAACATGGCCGCGGCGCGCTCGTCGTAGTGGGCGCTGATGCCGGAGATGTGCGGGCTGATGAGCACGTTGGGCATCTGCCAGAGCGGGCTGTCTTTCGGCAGCGGTTCTTCGGGGAAGACGTCCAGCCCGGCCCCGGCGAGCTTGTGGTCTTCGAGCGCCCGGATCAGGGCCTTGTGTTCGATCACGCCCCCGCGTGAAACGTCAACGATGAAGGCGGTGGGTTTCATGGCCGCCAGCACCGAGGCGTCCACCAGACCGCGGGTCTCGTTGTTGAGCGGGAGGGTGACGACCACGAAGTCGCATTCCTTGACCATCGAGCGCAGGGCGGTGTGCGGATAGAGCCGGTGGACGAAATCGCCGTGCGGGTCGCCCAGTCCCTCGGGCACGTAGCCGGGATCGGAGGGGTTCATGGCGTTGCGCTTGGTCGCCAGCACGGTGGCGCCGAAGGCCTGGAGCAGGCGGGCCGTCTGGCGTCCGATGCTGCCGTAGCCGACGATCCCGACCGTGCTGCCGCGCAGTTCGAGCGGTTTCAGGCGTTCCCAGCGGTCTTTGGGCCAGTCCGACTTCCTTTGCTGGGCGGCCATGGCCGGGAATTTGTGCCCGAGGGCCAGCAGCATGGCCAGGATATACTCGCCCATCTGCGAGACGGCCGCGCCGCTCATGGTGGTGATCTGCAAGCCGGCTTTTTTCAGGATCGGGGCCTCGCCCATTTTGTCTATCCCGGCATAATGGAACTGGATCCATTTCAGGTTAGGAGCCTGCTCCTCGGTGGGCAGCACCTGCGGGGTGGTGTAAAGCACTTCAGTGCGGTTCCACACATCTGCGGGGATGTCTTCGGGTTTCTGCGCCCCATGCACGCTGACCCGCAGGCGCGGCGAGACCTCCTGCAACTGTGCCACCAAGTTGGTCGGGAAGGGCAGGGTCAGCAGAACGTCAACCGGTGAAAGGTTTGGGGTCATACGATCAGTAAGGTCAGCAGGTTGGCGGCGACGATCAGCGCCAGCAGAATCCAGATGGCGGGGTTCCAGCCGTTCTGCGCGGCGGGGTAGAACAGGGCCGAAGCGAGGGCCATGAGTACGAACGACAGGGTTTGGCGGGTGAATTTGTCTTTGAACATACCACAATCTCCAAAAAAAATGAACGGAGTCCGAAAACTTGTTCTGAGTTTATCGAAGGATCTCCTGATCTCGGACTGCCCGACGACGGGAGTCTGTAACCATTCAGCCCAACGTCGAAAAGAGCATTTACTCCGCTAATCTTCGCTAATCTCCACGAATAAAAGGTGACTCCACTGCAAAAAGGTATTTTTCAACGCAAAGGCGCAATCCCCATTCTGGG
>DYLB01000117.1 GCA_020722305.1 Anaerolinea thermophila
CGGGTTTACCCGACTTTGTCATCGCAGCCGGGCGATTTATCGCCCGGCGATGGCTGTCAGATGCGTTTTTCCTCCGTTGACTCCCTGGCACCGCCCGCCATTACAATCCCCGTAGCGGAGCAGAGCGGGAGGGCAGGTGTTGTGTTCTTTCATGTTTCAAAGGTTTTCCGTAGGCATGGCTGAATAGTTACCATGAAGGAAATCCATGATTACCCTGATTGACTATAACGCTGGCAATCTGACCTCCGTCCGGCGCGCTCTCGACCACCTGGGCATTCCCAGCCGGATCACCTCCGACCCGGAAACGGTCCGCCGCGCCGACAGGATCATCTTCCCCGGGGTGGGCGCGGCCGGCGCGGCCATGAGCGTACTCCGCCAACGCGGCCTGGATTCGGCGCTGAAAGAGGCCTTCGCCGCCGGGACGCCCATCCTCGGAATCTGCATCGGCTGCCAGATCATCCTCGACCGCTCGCAAGAAGACGACGCCGAATGCCTGGGGCTGCTGCGCGGCCAAGCCATCCGTTTCTCCGTGACCGATCCGTTGCTGAAGATCCCCCACATGGGCTGGAACGCCGTCCGCGTGACCCGGCCCCATCCGCTGCTGGCCCATCTGCGCCCCGGCGACGAATTTTATTTCGTCCATTCCTACTATCCCCAACCGGCGGACGCCTCCCAAATCTATGCCGTCAGCGATTACGGCGGCGAATTCCCGGCAGCCATCGGCAAGGACAACCTGTTCGCGGTCCAGTTCCACGCCGAGAAGAGCGGCCCGCTGGGGTTGATGGTGCTGGAGAATTTTAGTAAATGGTAGGCAGGTAAACAAGTAGACAACGACGTGTTTACTTGTTTACCTGTTTGCCCCAAAGGAGAAACCATGCTCTCCAAACGAATCATCTCCTGCCTCGACGTGCGCGACGGCAAACTGGCTAAATCGGTCAAATTCGTGGATACCCGCGACATTGGCGACCCGGTGGCAAAAGCCAGGGAATACTACGAACAGGGTCTCGATGAACTGGTCTTCTACGACATCACCGCCTCCAGCGAGGATCGCGGCATCCTGCTGGATGTGGTCAGCCGGGTGGCGGAGCAGGTCTTCATCCCCTTTTCGGTCGGCGGCGGCCTGCGAACGGTGGAGGATTGCAGCCGGGTCCTGCTTGCCGGGGCGGAAAAGGTCAACCTCAACAGTGCGGCCGTCAAAAATCCGGGCTTGATTGCCGAGGCCTCGAAAACGTTCGGAGCGCAGGCGGTTGTCCTTTCGATGGATGTGCTCAAAGTCCCGAAATCCGCGGCCATCCCCAGCGGGTACGAGATCGTCATCCATGGCGGGCGGACGCCGACCGGCCTGGACGCGCTCGAGTGGGCCAAACGCGGCGAGGGGCTGGGCGCGGGCGAACTGGTGGTCAACTCGATTGACGCCGACGGGACCAAAGCCGGCTACGAACTGACCCTGACCCGGATGATCGCCGAGGCCGTCGGCATCCCGGTGATTGCCTCCGGTGGGGGCGGCAAGCCGGAGCATCTTTACGATGTCCTGACCGAGGGCAAAGCCGACGCGGCCCTGGTGGCCTCGATGCTGCACTACGGCGAGTATACGGTCGGGGAGATCAAGTCGTATTTGGCAGAACGGGGAATCAAAATCAGAATTCAGAAGGATGAATGATGAATTCGGGAACTGATCTCTACTCTCTCATTTCTTCTCTCTCTTGGGATGATCGTGGGCTGATTCCGGCAGTAATCCAGGATGCTGCGACGAAAGAGATGCTCATGTTGGCTTATATGAACGCCGAATCCCTGCAAAAGACGCTCGAAAGCGGCGAGACCTGGTTCTGGAGCCGCTCACGAGGGGAGTTATGGCACAAGGGCGGGACGTCTGGCAATACCCAGAAGGTGATCGAAATCCGTTACGACTGTGACGGGGATGCGCTGTTGGTGCTGGTCGAACCGGCCGGGCCGGCCTGCCACACCGGAGCGGTGACGTGTTTTTATCGGACGATTCAAAGAAGGGATTCGTCGTTACCTGTTTACTCTCTGGTAGACAAGTAATCATGTCAACAGGAAAGACAATTATGAACTTGAATGACCTTTACGCGGTGATCCTTGACCGCAAACTGAACCCCCAACCCGGCTCGTACACCAATTCCCTGTTTGATTCGGGCCTGCCGCGCATCGCCCAGAAAGTCGGCGAGGAGGGCGTGGAGGTGGTCGTGGCCGCGCTGGCCCAGGATGACGCCCGCCTGATCGAGGAAGTGGCCGACCTGACCTATCACCTGCTGGTGCTGCTGGCGGCGCGGGGACTTTCGCCTGATTCCGTTATGGACGAGTTGGCGCGGCGGCATAAATAAAAACGGGGCGGAGG
Organism: Anaerolinea thermophila; assembly: GCA_020722305.1. Classification (GTDB taxonomy): domain Bacteria; phylum Chloroflexota; class Anaerolineae; order Anaerolineales; family Villigracilaceae; genus UBA5796. The sequence continues at coordinate 2,357 of DYLB01000117.1, forward strand.
ATGTTCTTCCGCCCCGTTGGGATTGGGGATCAGGCCGCTCTGCGTTTGCGGGTGAAGAAGGCGATCAGCGCGCCAATGATCACGACGATGAGCGTAACCAGGGCGGCGGTCGGTGCGCCGGTGGGCCCGCTGTCGGGGGCGGGGGTCTCAGGGACAGGGGGTGCTTCGGTGATGGGCGCTTCGGTCGGGGCCGCGCCGGGACCGGAGACGAAGACGGCGGTGGTGCGGGGCGGGAGGTTGAAGCTGCCGTCGGCGGGGTTGTAGGCCGCGTTGCGCACCAGATCGTCGGCGGAGTTTTGCTGGACCGGGTGCAGGGCGTAGTCTTTGCCGGCCAGAGACGGGTCGCCGAAGGCCTCCCATTCGGGGTTGGCGTTGAAGAAGACCAGGATTTCGTCGTAGGCCGGGTCGAGGCCGGCTGTGTCGGTCAGGCGCATGACGATCAGGCCGGGGGTCAGACCGGGGCCGGTGTTGAGGAACGAGACCATGTCGTTCACCTGTTGGCCGGTTTGCAGGCGGAAGAGCGGGGAACTTTTGCGGATTTGCAGGTATTCGCGGAAGACGGCCGAGGCGAAGGTGATGTCGGATTTGGCGGGAGCCAGATTCGGGTCCGCGAGCAGCGGGCGGAAAATGTCCCAGCGGTCGCGGCCCTCGGAGGGCAGTCCCACGCCCCAGTTGTTCGACTCATACGTCCAATCCAGTTTATTGAACCAATCGCCGGAGTTATAGGAGTTGCGGTCGAGGGATTTCGAGCGGAGAATGTCGTCGCCGGCGTGGAAGAAGGGGATGCCCTGGCTGAACATGACCACGCTGAGGGCCAGGTTGTTCATGCGGATGCGGTCGGCGAGGGTGGCTTCGGCAGGGGCCTTGAGCTGGACCGCGTCGAAGATGGTTTCGTTGTCGTGAGCCGAAACGTAGACGACGTTTTCCTGCGGGTCGGCGGTGTACCCGGCCGGGGCGCTGTTGTAACCGACCAGGCGGCCGGGGACGGTCGTGCCATCGGCGCGGGTGATCTGGTAGCCTGCCAGGTTGCCCGCCAGGCCGAGGCGGATCCAGTCGGTGTAGTTGTTGAGCAGGGTCTGCTGGTCTTCGAGCGAGCGGCTTTCGCTGGCGTTGGGGGTGAGCAGCAGGCCGGTGGCGAAACCTTGCCGGCGCGGGTCGTCGAAGGGATTGCCGCCGCGCACCGCGTCCCGCAGACGGTCGTTGAAGACGCCGATGCCGGTGCCGGCGATGTTCTGCTGGCTGGCATTCTTGCCGCGAGCATTGTTGGCGACCTCGCCGAAGTCCCAGCCCTCGCCGTAGACGTAGATGGACTTGCCGTCCACGCCGTCTTTTTCGAGAGTCAAGGCGTCGAGGGCGGCCCGCACGGCCTGCATGTCGGCCAACATGTGGTGGCCCATCAGGTCGAAGCGGAAGCCGTCCACTTTGTAGGCTTTGGCCCAGGTGACGACTGAATCGACCATCAGCTTGCGCATCATCTCGTTTTCGGTGGCAGTGTTCTGGCAGCAGGTGGACTTTTCGACCGCGCCGCCGATGCTCAGGCGGTGGTAATAGCCCGGCACGACCCGGTCGAGCACGGAATTTGCGCTCTGGCCGCTGGCGTTGGTATGGTTGTAGACCACGTCCATGACCACCCGCAGGCCGGTCTGGTTGAGCGCCTGGACCATGCTGCGGAACTCGAGGATACGGGTCGAGCCGTCGGGGTCGGTGGCATAAGCCCCGTCGGGGACGGTGTAGTGGAGCGGGTCGTAGCCCCAGTTGAACGGGTCGGAGCCGTTGATGGCCGAAACGGCGTTGACCTGCCCCTCGGAATCGGGCGGCATGGCGGCCAGGGCGGCCTCGTCCACGAACTGCCAGGTGGATTTGTCCTCGTTGACGCTGGCGATGTCGAAGACCGGCAGCAGGTGGATGTGGGTCAGCCCGGCCTGGGCCAGCTCGGCGAGATGCTTCATCCCGTTGGAATCTTTAACCGTAAAAGCCATGAAGGTGCCGCGCAATGCCTCTGGCACGGTCTGGTCGGAGGCGCTGAAGTCGCGCACGTGGAGTTCGTAAATAACGCTGTCTTCCGGCGCGGCCAGGGCGGGCTTCTGGACCGAATCCCAGCCTTCGGGCATGAGAGCCGGGTCATCGAGATTCACAATCTGGCTGCGCTGGCTGTTGGTGGACAGGCTGAACGAGTACGGGTCGGTGACGAGATTGGTCTCCATCGCCCCCGTCTCCGGGACGTAGACCTGGACCGCGTACAAATAGAATTTATCCTTCCAATCGGCGGTCCCGGTCACGCGCCACACGCCGGTGGCGGGATCGAACGCCATTGGGGTCTTTTTGGCGTAGGAGGCCTTGGCGCTGTCGAACAGGTGGACTTCGACCGAGGCGGCGGTCGGGGCCCAGACCCGCAGGGTGGGGATATCCCCGTCGAAGGTCACACCCAGCGGACCGGTGTACTCGTACAGGTCGTCCAGCACGCCGGGGATCTGCACGCCGGCCGCGTCGACCGGCGCGCCGCCGGCGTCGAAGGCCATCACCGCCACCTGTCCGCGCAGGATTTCGCCCAGTTTAGCGGGATCGGTCTCGGTCACGCGCAAGACGGCGGAATCGCGCAGGTAGGGGTACTTGCGCAGCAGGTCCACGCCCGGTTTCTCGGAGACGAATTCGAGCGGGATCTCGGTCCCGTTGGCGATGCCTTCCGGGGTCAGTTCGAGGGCCGCGTCCGGGGAGTAAAAGAGCGAATATTTGAAATGCCGGAAAGCCGGCACGACCCACAGGATCGTATCTTTGCTGACCCATTGGGCTTCCAGTTTGGTGATGTTGCCGACGGGTGCGCCGGTGGTGCTGATGGTCATTTTCTGGCTCGCGGTGTCGTATCCAAAGTAAATTTCGTCCTTGTCTTTCGAGACGGTGAATTGCCGGGTTTCGGCGACTATGTTTGCCGCGTCCTCGTTTTGGGTCAAGCTGACGCTGTAGGTCCCGGCGGCCAGGGCGCGGGTGGTAAAGCCGTAGAGGCCGTCACCTTCGGGGTCTTGCAGCCACGAGCGCAGGCAGGTGGCATCGTTGTTGTTGATGCAGCCCAACTGCTGCTGGAAATCCCCAACCGCCACGAAGATCGGCTTGTTGAAGTTATCGGCGATCCAGTGGGTCTCGTGGTCGTAGTAGAACTTGACCATCGTCGGCTCAGTGACCACCAGCGGGATATCCGGGCCGTCGCGGGTGGCGTTGACGCCGTAGTTCTCCCCCCAGCCGCCGTTGAGGGCTACTTTGTAGCGCGGGCCTTTGGCATCGTCGTCATTATCCGGCTGGATTTCGAATTCACCCTGCCAGATGCCGTCTTCGGCGTCGTAGGCCAGCAGGGTCTGTTCGCAGCCGGGCTGCCACTCGCCCGAACAGCCCAACTCGTCCTGGTGCGTGCCGGGCAGGCCGACGGTCTCGGGCGTGGGTGTATCCGAGGCGCGGACAGTCGAAGTTGGGGAAATCAACGCGGTAATCATCGCCAAAATGGCGAAAAAGTTGAGTAAACGCTTAGACATTCGGGCCTCCATTAGAATGATGCAGTTTTACCATGATTCGGGTTTGGGTAATGCTGGTTGGTGAACTAATGGGAAGCGCGTTTTGATCCGCCAATTTGCGCTAATCTTCGCGAAATTAGCCCAGATCAGCGTAAATCCACAGGTGATTTTAGACCTGTTCCTCGATCAAGCGGATCGTTGTACCAATACCGTCCTCGCTCCTAATCTTTTCCCCCAGCGTAGCGGCGCGTAGACGGCAGGCCTGCTTCCGTTTAATTTGGCCGAGTGCCATCCCCAGCATTTCGGCGTTCAAGCGCTCGACCGGGATCGGGGCCGGTCCCGCGCCCAGGGCCGCCACCCGCTGCCCCATCTCGTCGAAGTGTGCTGCTTGTGCCTGGCGCAACTGCGCCTTTGTCTTTCTGCTCCCCTCTCCCGGTGGGAGCCCCCTTCGGGGATGATAAGGGGCTGGGGATGATGGCAGGCAGTTACGGATGTTATCGGAATGATCATCAAAACACCGTCCCGAAGGTTGGCTCCGCTGCAAAAACCTTTTCTAACCACTAAGGACACGAAG
>DYLB01000118.1 GCA_020722305.1 Anaerolinea thermophila
ATCGTTTTTCGCTTGGTGCTACGAGCCTGTCAAAGAGGTATTTTCAAGACAGCCTAAAAAATTGTTGGCGCGCCAAAGCGCTGGGACAGGAATCCGCTAATCTTCGCAAATCATCGCGAATGTAAGACGGATTAGCGGGAATTCGCGGAGATTAGCGGACTCTTGGAGATGGCGGTAAAGCGCGCCCCATCGGTTTGGCGCGCTAACATGTTTTGAACTGCGCTTGTGGAGCAGCATTTCCTGATAAGATTACCCCATGAAATCCAAAACCCTGCCTTTCGTCCTCTTCGGCCTGCTGGCGGTGGCCGCCCTGGCCGCGTTCGTCGTCTGGGGCGTGCCTTACTTCTTCCAAACCCCCGTCCCCGAAATGAGCATCTCCACCCTCGGCGCGGGGACGGTGAGGGCCGAAATCACCGCCATCCTCGAAGAAGGCATGATTGATCTTGGCAACGGCATCGAACAGCCCTATCAAATCATGCGCGTCCGCATCCTCGAAGGCGAATTCGCCGACATCCCGATGGAAATAGACTACGGCAAACGCCAGATCCGCACCGACGACATCCGCTTCGACCCCGGCGACCGGGTCTTCGTCACCGTCGGCCGCCGCCCCGACGGGGTCATCACCGCCTATTACGTCGACGCGGTCCGCAGCGCGCCGATGCTCTGGCTGCTGGGAACGTTTGTCGCCGCCATTCTGCTCATCAGCCGCTGGAAAGGCCTCCGCTCCCTGCTGGCCATGGCCTTCAGCCTGTTCATGGTCATCGGCTACATCATCCCGCACATCCTGGCGGGCGAAGACCCGGTGCGGGTCAGCATCATCGGCTCGGCCATCCTGCTCGGCGTCTCGCTCTACCTCACTTACGGCTGGACGCTCAAAACCCACGCTTCGGTGCTTTCGATGTTACTGGTGCTGGTCATCACCGGCACGCTGGCCTGGTTCTTCATCGTCTTCACCCGGCTCACCGGCGTGGGCGACGAAAACGCCATGTTCCTGCTCCAGATGCAGGATGTGACCATCAACCTGCGCGGGATTTTATTGGGCGGGATGCTGATCGGCGCGCTGGGCGTGCTGGACGACCTGGTCACGACCCAGGCCTCCGCCGTTTTCGAGCTTCACGCCGCCAACCCGGACCTCGGGGCCGGCGCGCTGTTCCGCAGCGGGATGCGCATCGGACAGGACCACGTGGCGGCCACGGTCAACACCCTGGTGCTGGCCTACGCCGGGGCCTCCCTGCCGATGCTGCTGCTGTTCACGCTCGGCCAGGGCAACTACGGCTTCCTGGTCAACTATGCTTCGGTGGCGGAGGAGATCGTCCGCACCCTGGTCGGCTCGCTGGGGCTGGTCGCCGCCGTGCCGTTGACCACGCTGATCGCGGCCGAGCTAGCGCGCAACAGTCATCGCCTGGGGGAGTGGCGGCACTTCCTCGGCTCCGAAAACAGCCGCGAAGGACATCATCATTAGATTCTGTCATTGCGAGGGCGGCGCTCTTCCGCCCGAAGCAATCCCATGCACGCAACCAGGAGACTGCTTCGACTGCGCTCAGCGCGGGGCTGCTTCGCTACTCTCGCAGTGACATTCGTCCTGCAACTCTCGCCGACTCACGTGCGTATATGCCCATAGACGCCCCCCAGAGGAAATGCCGTGAACGAAGAACAGGTCTGGATTCTCCAGGCCCAGCGAGGCGATGACGACGCCTTCACCAACCTGGTCGAAACTTACCAGAAACCGGTCTACAACCTGTGCTACCGCATGTTGGGCGAACCTGAATACGCCGAAGATGCCGCCCAGGAGACCTTTTTGCGTGCCTATCAACACATAGGCCGTTACGACATCAACCGACCCTTTGCCACCTGGCTGCTTTCGATTGCAGCCCACTACTGCATTGACCGGCTGCGCCGCCGCCGTCTGCCGACCTTTTCGATGGATGCCGAAACCGACGAAGGTTACGAGATCGAAATCCCCGACGCGGCCGCGCCCACCCCCGAAGCCGAAGCCGTCCGCAGCGAACAGCGCGAACAGATCCACCAGTTGATCCAGTCGCTGGACTCGATTGACCGGGCCGCCATCGTGCTGCGCTACTGGTACGACTTTTCTGAAGTCGAGATTGCCGAATCACTCTCTCTGACCGTCCCGGCGGTAAAGAGTCGCCTGCACCGGGCGCGCCGCGCCCTGGCCAAAAAGTGGGAAGACTCGTCTGCCCAGCCCGGTATGGAAAGGAGGCCCTATGAAACACCGGCCTTTTGAAGATTGGCTGCTCAACGATGAGCGCCTGACCCCTGATCAGAACCGCGACCTGCAAACTCACCTGCGCGAGTGCCGCTCCTGCTCGGCCCTGGCCGAAGTCAACCTGGCCCTGCGCTCGGCCCGAGGGACGGCCCCGGCTCCGGGTTTCGCGGCCCGTTTCCGGTTCCGGCTCGCCGCGCAGCGCGCTCTCCAGCGCAGGCGGATGGTCGCCGGCGTAACGGTATTGACCGTCGGCGGGCTGGCCATCCTGTCCCTCTTGCTCTGGCCGTTCCTGGCGGCAGCCATTCAGAACCCAACCGATCTGCTGGTCAGTTGGGCTTCGACGTTGACCGCCATTTCAGGCTGGATCGAAGCCCTGGTCCAGGCGGGGGCCGTGATCGGGCGCGTCATCCCGGGTTTCGTCCCCCCTTACGGCTGGATGATCCTTCTCTCGGCCGTCAGCGGGCTGGCCCTGCTTTGGGGCGTATCTTTCTGGAGATTCACGCGGGTTTCACATCGCGCGTAAACATGGGAGCGAGACGATGAAAACCAAAACGAAACTTTTTTCCCTGCTGCTGGTCTTGCTGCTCCTGCTCGTGCCGACGGGTTCGGTGGCGGCCGCGGGCCTGATGGACGGCAGGGTGATCGTCGCCAATACCTTTGTCCTGCCCGGCGGTGAGACTCTGAACGGCGACCTGGTCATTTTTGGCGGCACCGGGATGGTCGAAGCGGGGGCGACCGTCAACGGCGATACCGTGCTTGTCGGCGGCAGCCTGACCATAGACGGCGAGGTCAACGGAGATGTGGTGGTCGTCGGCGGGGTTTTGTCGTTGGGGGAGGCTTCGGTCGTGCATGGCAACGTGTCCACAGTGGGGGCGACGCTGGACCGGGCGGAAGGCTCGGTGGTGGAGGGCGAGATTTACACCACCGCCACCGGCTACGGCCCCGGCGAAGATGTCACCCCGAATGTCCCCACCCCGCCTGCGCCTCCGATCCCGAACGTGGAGGTTAATCCACCGTCCCCGTTGAATACCGCCATCAATATCTTTGGCCGGGCGCTGATGCTCGGCCTGCTGGCCGCCTTGCTGGCCGTTTTCCTGCCGGAGCAAATGGGACGCGTTTCGCAGGCCGTCCTGGCCCAGCCGCTGCTGACCGGCGGGATGGGCCTGTTGACGATTGTCGTCGTCCCAGTGGGGATGCTGATCCTGGCCGTGACCATTATCCTGATCCCGGTTTCGGCGCTGGTCTTCCTGGTCTGGCTATTGGCGATGCTCTTCGGCTGGATCGCCATCGGGACCGAGTTCGGCATCCGCCTGGCCCGCAGCAGCACCAACCCCTGGCCGGCCTGGCTTTCGGCCGGATTGGGCACTTTCCTGTTGACCATCGTGGCGAACGGCATCGGCGAGTTCGTCTGGTGTGTCGGCTGGTTGCTCCCCTTCGTGATCTCCATCATCGGCCTGGGCGGCGTGGTGATGACCCGCTTCGGGATGCAAGTAGCGCTGCCGCCGGTGGTCGTTCCTCCACCTGCACCGCCCGCAGCGGAAGAATAACCTCCAACCTTTCAAAGCTATCAGGCTCCCTGGCCAAAACCGGGGAGCCTTTTCGCGTTATCGCATCACTCATAACGATTTTGAAAACGGAATCTTAGACCAGAAAAGGTATAATCGCCCTGCCCTGGTCAACCGGGGCGGTTGTAAGCATTGGAGGTAAAAAAGTATGACGACAAAATCAAGTTTCAAATCCCCTGCCCACGCGACCCCGCCGCCGCTGGTGCGCGTCAAAGGGACGCACCGCGAAATGGGCCAGCAGATCGGCGAAACCTGCAAAAAGCAGGTCCGGCACAGCGTGGAAAATGCGCGCGTCCTGCTAGACAGCGCCTACGACAAGCTCGAACTGACCTGGGAGGGGGCGCAGATCCAGGCGCGCAAGTACCTGCCCTTTGCCCAGGAACGCTACCAGCAATACGTGGACGAAATGATCGGGATTGCCGAGGGGGCTGGGGTTTCCTTCGATGAACTGTCGGTTGTCAATGCGATGGAAGCCGTCACCACCGACGCGCTGCACCTGACCCGCTGCACCAGCTTCGCGGTCAACGACGAACGCACCGCCGACGGGCACGTGCTGATCGCCCACAACGAAGACTGGGTCCCCGAAGACGAGGATGACGTCTTTGTCATCCATGCCACGCCGGACAACGAACCGCCCTTCCTGGCGATGACTTACGGCGGCCTGCTGCCGAACATTGGATTCAACGCCTACGGGGTCGGCCAGTTCATCGACTCGGTCTATGCCAACGACTCGCGCATCGGCATCCCGCGCGTGATCGTGTCGCGGGCGGTCCTGGCAGCCCGGACTCCGGCCCAGGCCATCCGCAGCACACTGGTGCATCACCGGGCCGCGGGGTACAACCATCTCATCGCCCACGAGAGCGGCGAAATGTACAGCGTGGAGGTGTCGGCCCGGCGCTTCTCGCTGATCTACGCCGAGGAAGGCTTTCTCGTCCACACCAACCACTTTCTCTCCCCCAACATGCAGGCCATCGAGGACGAACCGGACGCATTGATCAGTTCGCGGGTGCGCTATTTCCGCGCCCTGCGCCTGCTCAAGCAGACCGAGCTGCACACCATCAAGACTTTGCAGGCGATCCAGCGCGACCACGTCAACCACTCGGATTCGATCTGCAACCACTCGATGGACGACGTGGACCCCCTGGACCGGGAGAAGACGATCAACGCCATGGTGGTGGACCTGACCGCCCGCGAGATGCACATCGCCTGGGGGAGTCCGTGCGCCAATTCGTACCATACTTACCACCTGGACGCGTAACGCGGCATTCATGCCGCAGCCAAACGTATCGCCGGCCTGCGGTCGGCATTATAAAATCCCCGCAGGTTCATTGCCTGACGGGGATTTTGTGTTCCGGTTCTGACGGCCTTACGGCTTTCCTTCGCCCAGCTCGTCCCAGCTGGAATCGATCTCCTGGATTTCGCCGGTGGCGATAAAGATCGTCCGCTCGCAGATGTTGGTGACCCGGTCGCTCAGGCGCTCCAGGTTGTGGGCGGCCCAGAGCAGCCAGTTGGCGCGCTCGATGTTCTTCGGGTCGGATAAGATGTAGGTGATCAGCTCGCGATAGACCTGGTTGTAGAGCATGTCCACTTCGTCGTCTTCGCGGGGGATGGCCCGGGCAGTCTCTGCATCTTCATTGACGAAAGCGGTCAAGGCGCGGTGGAGCATATCAGTGCCTTTTTCGGCCATGCGCGGGATGTCAATCAATGGTTTGAGCAGAGGCTGGTCGCCCATGCGGATGTTGATGATAGCGATGCCCTTGGCGTAATCGCCCATCCGTTCGATCTCGCTGGCCACATCCAGGATGGAGGCCAGCAGGCGCAGGTCGTGGGCCATCGGCTGCTGGGTGGCGATCAAGACCATCACCTGGTTCTCGATCTCGAAACGTTTCTCATTGACCTTGCGGTCGGCCTCGATGACTTTTCGCGAGGCCTGCGCGTCCCGTTTTTTGAGCGCCTGGACCGAGTCCAGCACCGCTTGCTCGACCATGCTGCCCAGGACCAGGATGTCGTCCTTCACTTGCTGCAATTCATTCTCGAAAGTTTTTCGTAACATAGGATACCTCGTCTGTCCCAATTATACCCAGGGCGGTCACGAATTGCACATTTTTAGAGGTGATGAAGCGCAATTCGTGACCGTGAATATTTTTTAATTCGACTTTACCCAAAACGCCCGGTGACGTAATCTTCGGTGCGCTTGTCGCTGGGACGGGTGAAGATTTTGGTGGTCTCGTCGAACTCGATGACCGTACCCGCGCGCTGATTGTCAATCATCATCATGGCCGTGTAATCGGAGACGCGCGCTGCCTGCTGCATGTTGTGGGTCACGATGACGATGGTGTACTCCTTGACGATATCGCGCATCAACTCTTCGATCCGCAGCGTGGAGATGGGGTCGAGCGCCGAGGCAGGCT
>DYLB01000119.1 GCA_020722305.1 Anaerolinea thermophila
TGGTGTACTTCGTGTCCTTTGTGGATAAAGACCTTTTTGCAGTAGACTCAAGGTTGATTTCGAGCAATTCGAATGCTCGAAGAAAACCTTCGGGACGTTCTTTCCAGGTACCGATAAACTCTATTATTCCCAGGTCCTCTGGTCAACGATCAGGCTCGCGCCGTCTTCTAAGTCTGAGGCGGCGACGAATTCCACCCGGTCCACTTTGACGCGGCAGGTGGAGTGAATCGCGGCCGAAAGTGTTTCGATCAATTTGTGACGGTCGGCGGATTCGCCGGCGAGGGCGACGCGCAGAGTGAACTCGTCACGATTGCCCGGACGCGTTACCACCGCCTGGAACTTCGCCACGCCCTGAACCTGCCCGACGGCGAAACGCAACTGGTTTGGATGCACGAACATGCCGCGCACCTTGACCGCATCGCCGACGCGTCCGACCAGGATGATGGAACGCTCCCCCTGGCGGCTCGTGCCCGGCGCGGGGTCCACATTCATCGCCAGGTCGCCCGTGCCAAGCCGGATGAGAGGGTAGGTCTCGTTGAAAGTTGTGACGACCACCTCCCCGGTCTCGCCCGGCCCGACCGATGCGCCCGTCTCCGGGTTGACGACTTGTACGATGGAACTTTCCAGCAGGCGCATGGCCAGTCCGCCTTCGAGGTTATAGGCCAAAAAACCCAACTCGGCTGTGCCGTAGGCGTTGGTGACCCGCAAGCCATACTTTTCGACGAAAGCCTGGCGCATGGCCGGCGGCAGGGGTTCGGCAGAGACGAGCGCCTTTTTGAGGGCAAAAGCCTTGCGGAAGTCCAGCCCGCTTTCCTCGGCTTTCTGGATCAGAGCCATCAGCCAGGACGGAGTGCCGACATAGCCGGTGACTTTCAGGTCGCGCATCATCTTGATCTGTAATTCGGCATTGCCCACCCCGGCCGGGATGACGGTGGCGCCCATTTCCCGGAAGGTCTGATCGAGGGCCAGGCCGGTGGGGATCAGGTGGTAGCCGAAGGTATTGAGCACCACGTCCCCGGGGACGAAACCGGCGATCCCGAACATTTCGCGCACCGTATCCATGACCGCGCTTTCCCCGGCGTGGGGTTCGTAGAGCGGGCCGGGGGAGAGAAAAACGTGCTGTAATTTTTCGAGGGGAACGGCCAGGAAGCCGCCAAAGGGCGGGGCGTCCCGCTGCATTTCGGCCAGGCGGTCCTTGCTCGTGACCGGAATCCGGTCCAGGTCCGAAACGGAGCGTATGTCTTCTGGTGTCAGTCCCGCCTGGTCGAAGATCGTCCTGACGGCCGGCGCGTTGGCGTAGGCGTGCTGGAGGATGTGGTTAAGTTTTCCGGCAAATGACTCGCTCATGGGATACTCCTCAGCTTGCGCGCTTATCTTGTCTCGATAGGAAAGCGGCCAATACCTCGTTGAACTTTTCCGGGTGCTCAACCGGGGTGGCGTGGCGCGAATCGCGGATGACGACCAGTTCGGCGCGTGGCATTCGGGCTACGAAGGCTTCCTTGACGGATACGGGCGTGTAATCTTCGTCCGCGGCGATCACCAGGGTGGGGCAAGTGATGGTCTCCAGGCGGTCTGCAACGCTCCAGCCGGGGATGGCCAGCATGGCGTCGCGGTAGGCGCGGGGATCGTTCTCCGCCCAGCGGTCGGCGAAGATGCGCCGCAGGCCGGCCTGCTCCGGTTTGACGAACAGCCGTTTGCCCAGCACCTCGCCCATCTTGCGCATCCCCAGCAGGCGGACGATGAGTTTCCGCTGTAAAATCTGGAAGCGGTCTTTGGCGGTACGCACCACGAACTCCGGCGCGGCATTGACGATGACCAGGCTGCGAACCAGGTCGGGCGCGTCCACCGCCAGTTGGAAGGCGATCATCCCGCCCAGGGAAATGCCTACGACATGCGCGGGCGCGAGGTCGAGGGCGCGGATCAACCCGGCCGTATCGGCCGCAAATTGGGCTATGCTGTAAGGGCCAGGAGGTTTATCGGATTTCCCGTGGCCGCGCACATCGAATGTTACCGCCTGGTAACGTTCAGAGAAAAAGGGGACCTGCATTTCCCAATCGCGGAGGCTGGAACCCAGCCCGTGAATGAAAAGGACGGGCTGTCCCTGTCCGCTGATTTCGTAGTTCAGATCAATGTCCTTAATTCGCAGTTTTGGCATAGCGGCCTCCTGCTGCAACCAAACGTATCGCCGACCTGCGGTCGGCCCTGCCAGGGAACACTCAACACGTTACAAATCACCCCAGCCAGCGTTTGCGGCGTTTGTAGTGCTTCACGTCGCGGTAAGACTTGCGTTCGCCGACCTGGGTCAGGCCGAGGTAGAACTCTTTGATGTCTTCATTTTCGGCCAACTGTACGGAGGGGCCGTCCAGTACCACGCGCCCGTTCTCCATCACGTAAGCGTAATCGGCGATCTTCAAAGCCACGCGGGCATTCTGCTCGATCAACAGGATCGCCATGCCCTCCTGGTCGCTCATGGCCTTGATCTTTTCGAAGATTTCCTGGACGAGCAGCGGAGCCAGACCCAACGAGGGTTCGTCGAGCAGCATCATTCTGGGATGGGCCATCAAGCCGCGCCCAATCACCAGCATCTGCTGTTCGCCGCCGGAGAGGTAGCCGCTGACGCGTTTACGCAAATCCTTGAGGCGGGGGAAATAATGGTAGACCTGCTCCAGGTCCCGGTTGACGGCGGAACGGGAAACCGCCCGGCCGCGAGCGATCCCGCCGAGTATCAGGTTCTCCTCCACCGTCAAATGCTGGAAGAGGCGGCGTCCCTCCAAGGCCTGCACGATCCCCAGGCGGACGATGTCCTCCGGTCGCCAGGTTTCGATCCGCCGCGTGTCGAACTCGATGCTGCCGCGCGTCACCTCGCCCTCCTGGGCGCGCAGGAGGCCGGAGATGGCCCGCAGCGTGGTCGTCTTGCCTGCCCCGTTGGCGCCGAGCAGGGCGACGATCTCGCCATCCGGCACTTTCATTGAGACCCCCCTCAGCACCTGGATCACGTCGCTGTAAATAACTTCGATGTTGTTTAGGATAAGCATGGCAGTTGCGAACAAAAGCGTTGGGGGGACGGGCGAAAAGCACCCGTCCCCCGCAAGGCATGGTTATTCGGCAGGACGCAGGTCGGGGGTTTCGGCCCAATCCTGGATGACGATGAACTTGTCCGGGCCGCCCTGGATCATGCGGATCTGGGACATGTGCGGCGAGCGGCTGCCGTTCGAGTAGTCCACTTGCAGCACGCCGTCCAGCGCGTTAAAGGGACTCATCTCGATCAGCGCGTTGTAGACGGCTTCGCCGGTGAGATTCTCGTAGCCGACGGTGTCGATGGCGCGGGTGATGGCCTTGGCCGTCATGTCCACGCCTGCAACCAGCAGCAGGTAGCCGACGTTATGCTCGGCGGCAGGCCGCCCGTTGGCCTCGAAGAGTCCCTGGGCATACTGGACGCCGGGGTTGTCGGTATCCGTCCACCACAGGTAGGGGAACGGGGCGACCAGGCCGACGCCGTAAGCCGGGTCAGCCAGGAAGGCGTAGGTGGCCAGGTCCATGGTCCAGTTGTCGCCCGCCACCAGGAACTGGTCGCGCAGGCCGAGCGAGTTCAGGTCGTTCAAGATGGCAGCCGGACCGAAGGCCAGGGTGTTGGTCCAGATCACGTTGGCGCCCGCTGCCTGGGCGTTCAGGATGGCGGTGGTCGTATCGGCGGTGGGAGAAACGTCGTAGGTCTCCTCCGCGACGATCTCGATGCCGAGATCAGCCAGGAAGGCCCGGCTCTCAGCCGTCAACCCGCCCTGGCCGAAAGCGGTCGGCCAACTAAGGTAGGCCAGCTTGATCTCGTCCCCGGCGCTGGCGGGCTTATAGGTGGCCCAGTTCTCGGACAGGAATTTCATGGTGAAAGCCAGTTGGTCGGGATAGATAGAACCCAGGCCGAAGGTGTAGCCGGAACCCGCGCCGTAGAAAGCCTTGGCGCTCAAACCGGCCGTAATGTTGACGATCTTGTCCTCGGCGAAACGTTGGGCCAGCGCTTCAGCTTCGCCGGAGCCGTAGGTGATCATGACCAGCGCGTTGGGGTTTTCACTGGTGAAGCGGTCGTAGGCCGCCACGGCTTCGTCAATCGAACCGCCGTCGTCTGCAAATTTGATCTCCAGCGTCGCACCATAAATGCCGCCCGCCTCGTTGATCGCTTTCACGGCATCCTCCGCGCCGTGGATGAGGGGGGCGGTGATCGCGGCATACGGCCCGGACAGGTCGCCGAAGTGGTAGAGCGTGATGGTCTCGCCGGTCAGGTCAGGCGGGCCGGCCGGGGTCGGTTCTTCGGTGGGGGCTTCGGTCGGAGCCGCAGTGGGCGGCGCGGCGGTGGTGGGCGCAGGCGGCTCGGTCGGGGCCGGCGTGGGCTGCGGGGCACAGGCAGCCATTCCCAGCGATATAGCCAGCAAGATGGCTGTCAGGACGAACAGGGTCTTACGCATAGGGTACTCCTCCTTCAAATGTTGGCGGAAAAAGTGTCGAACTGTGGCTTTGGCCCATTACTCGAAGGCCGAAACGGGGAAATCGGTCGCTCCTACCACCTCCTTCCAAAATCCAAAGTAACGGGACACATCGTCATCACACGCAGGTTCATGCCGCTGGTCTGGAAAGGCGGCATAAATGCCGCCCCACTCAGTGCGAGAACGGCCGCAGCCGCCAGGCAGCCTTGAGCAATTGCCAGCGATGGGCCAGTCCGCGCGGCTCGAAGATCAGGAAAAGCATCAGGGTTATCCCGAAGAAAAGCGGACGCAGGGCCTGCACCGCCCCGGCCGCGGTGGAGGGGAAGATCGTGATGAAGAACGGGCCGAACAACGTGGCGAACTCGATCAGCAATTCGACCACGATGGCGCCGAAGATCGGCCCCAGGTTCGACCCCAACCCGCCGATGACCAGCATCCCCAGGAAGACCACCGAATCGTTCAGGTTGAAGGTCTCCGAGTTCAGGTGGCGGATGTTATGGGCGGCCAACGCCCCGGCCAGGCCGGCATACACCGCCGCCAGGAAGAAAGCCTGCAACTTGTACTTGAACAGGTTCATGCCCAGGAGTTCGGCGGCCAGGTCGTGGTCACGCAGGGCAACGAAGGCGCGTCCCAGCCGGGAACGGGAGATGTTGTGCGCCACGATGGTCGTCAGGATCAGAACCGTCAGCGAAAGGAAAAGATATTTCTGGGGCGTATTGAACTCGATCCCGAACAGTAGCGGGGCCTGCACGTTCAATCCCTGGGCGCCGTTCAAGACCTTCGGGAAGGCATTCC
This sequence comes from Anaerolinea thermophila, assembly GCA_020722305.1. GTDB lineage: Bacteria > Chloroflexota > Anaerolineae > Anaerolineales > Villigracilaceae > UBA5796. The sequence continues at coordinate 5,271 of DYLB01000119.1, forward strand.
GCGTAAACCAGGGGATGATGAACTGGGCCGCCAGGGTGGCCATGGCCAGGTAAAACCCCTTGACCCGCAGAGAGGGCAATCCAAAAATCAGGCCGACCAGCCCGGCCCCCAACGCGGCCAGCGGCAGGGCGGCCAGGAAGGGCCAGCCGGCCTGGTTGACCAGCAAGGCCGAGATGTACCCGCCGGTGGTCATAAAGGCCGCCTGACCAAGGGAAATCTGCCCGGTGTAGCCGGTCAACAGGTTCAGGCCCTGGACGGCGATGATTGTGATGGCGATGCGATTGACCAGCGATACCATGCTCTGGCTGGCGTAGAGCGGCAATCCGTAAAGGGCCAGAATGAAGGCCAACAACAGCCACCATTGCCAGGGCTGGCGGATGGTCGCCATGTCACGCGCGTAGCTGGTATCGAATTCACCCGCGGGGCGAGGCACTCCCATAGATTAAATCCTTTCGATGCGCTTCTGCCCGAACAGCCCCTCGGGGCGGATGAGCAGGACGACCAGGAGGACGACGTAAGGCATGATCTCGCTCATGTTGCGGACCAGGGGGACTGTCGAAGCGGAAACCAGGCTCTGGGTCAGGCCGATCAACAGCCCGCCGATGATTGCCCCCGGGATGGACTCGAGTCCGCCGAGCAGCACCACCGGGAAGGCCGCCAGCACCACCACCGACAGGCTCAGGTCCAGGCCGCTGGAGGTCGCCAGCAGCACCCCGCCCATCGTGGCCACCATCCCCGCTAATGCCCAGGAAACGCCGAAGATGCGGTGGATGCGCAACCCGATGCTCTGGGCCAATTCGTGATCTTCCGAGGCGCCGCGCATCGCCAGACCGGCGTTGGTGTAACGGAAGAATGCGCTGATGACCAGCACGCCCAGGATGGCGACCACGAAAGACCAGACCAGGTTCTGTTTCAGGAT
>DYLB01000120.1 GCA_020722305.1 Anaerolinea thermophila
TGACCTTCGTGGTTAAAGGTTTTTCTCTTCCGGCTTGTCCGGGTTAGGGTCTTAACCTGCCTCCCGATTTCTGTGTACAATATCTTTATGGATACTTGGCGACTCATCCTCACCCCGCCCGCCCGCGGCGCATGGAATATGGCCGTGGACGAGGCCATCCTCGAACACGCCGGCCGCGGCCTGCGCCTGCCCACCCTGCGCTTCTATTCGTGGGACCCGCCCTGCCTCTCCCTCGGCCACGCCCAGCCCTTCGCCGACGTGGACACCGCCGCCCTGCTGGTCCACGGCTGGGAGGTCGTCCGGCGTCCCACCGGTGGGCGGGCCATCCTGCACACCGACGAACTGACCTACTCCGTCTGCGCCCCCGCCGACGAGCCACGCCTGACCGGGTCGCTGCTCGACTCCTACAACCGCCTGGCTAAAGCCCTCCTGGCCGCTGTCCAAGATATCGGCCTGCCGGTGGAGATGAAGGAAGACCGGGTCGAAAGCCGCAGCCTCAACCCCAACCCGGTCTGCTTCGAGGTCCCTTCGACGTATGAAATCACCGTGAACGGGAAAAAGCTGATTGGATCGGCCCAAGCCCGCCGTAAGGAAGGCGTGCTCCAGCACGGCACCCTCCCCTTGACCGGTGACCTGCGGCGCATTACCCAGGCCCTGGTCTTTCCTGACGAGGACTCCCGCCAGGCCGCCGCCGACAGGCTGCTGGCGCGGGCGACGACCGTCGAATCCGTCATCGGGCGGGCAATCCCCTGGGAAACGGCCGCCCAGGCCCTCGTCTGGGCTTTCGAGGTCGCCCTGGAGCTGAACCTCGAAGCGGAAGAACTCTCCCCGTCCGAATTGGCCCGGGCCGAAGAACTCGTCCGCCAGAAATACGCCAACCCCGAATGGACGAAACGCGTTTAGCGATAGCCCGCCAGACCAGTTTTGATCAAAACAGCCCCCGTTCCATCGCAATGAACGGGGGCTGCGGTTTCATCCGTTATCCGGGGTTTACTCTTCGATGAACACCACTTCTTTGAATCCCAGCGCCTCGAAGAAGCGGGACAGGTACGATTTGGCGTTCTGGCCGGCCAGCTCCAGGATGCCGTCTTCGATGGCCGCCTTGCGGATTTCGGCCTCGGCCACCTGGCGGGCGGTCGTTTCCAGGTTCACGTCCCCATGGGTCAGCAGGCCGGTCTCCCGGTCATAGACGTAGGATTTCTCGTTGTCGAGGGTGGCGACGAAGATCTCCGGCTCGGGCAGGACGACGGTCAACACCCCGCCCTGCATCTGCATGTCCTCCGGGTTGATCCGGGACATGTCTATCCCGGCGATGACGATCCCGTGCGCCACGAACAGCAGCCGGTCGCCGAACAGGAAATCGAAGCTCCCCTGCCCGATTTCGGCGGTGATGACCTTCTCGATGCTGTACTGGATCGTCTCCAATCGGGCCAGGGCGCGCACTTCGTTGATGTACGTCACCGGGTCGGGGATGATGGTCGGGGTGGGGTGCAGCAGGTCGGCCACCTGGGTTTGCAGGGCCTGGTTGGCCTGCTGGATCGGCTGCATGGCGTTCGAGGTCGTATCCCGGATGGACTGGACCATGAAATAGGCCGCCACAGCCACGATGACCAGGATCAGGAGCGAAACGAAGTTCGATTTTTGCATGGCGCTTACTCCTTACGAAGACCGGCTGGGATTAAAAACTTCGGGCGGCCTTGCCGCCGCCGGGTACGAACATCAGCCGAACGCAATTTTGCGAGTAGGTTTTGCAGGGAACGCATTAACCATTTTTTAAAGATTGTCAGGATTATATCACTTGCCTTGCCCCGCAAAAAAGGTTATTATCGGGGGGTATCTGGGGTACCATCCCCAATCAACCTATCTGCACGAGAGGAGAAAATCATGAAGAAAGTATTTCCACTCATCGCTCTGGTACTGGTAGCCTCGCTCCTGTTGGGAGCCTGCGGTCCAGCTGCGACCCCCACGGCTGCTCCTGAGCCGACATCCACGACTGCTCCTGAGCCGACCATGGAACCCACCATGGCGCCAACCGAAGAACCCATGCCCGCCATCGGCTCGCCCGAACACCCAATCAAGGTGTTGTTCGTCCCCTCGGTTGACGCCAACATCATCGTCACTGGTGGTGAGATCATGGCCGAGGCTTTGAACCAGGCCACCGGCCTGACCTTCGAAGTCACGGTCCCGACCTCCTACGCCGCCACCATCGAAGAGATGTGCGCCTCCCCGACAGACACCATGGCCTTCATCCCCGGCCTGGGGTACGCTATCGCCAGCCAACTGTGCGGCGTGGACGTGGCCTTCAAGGCCATCCGCTATGGCTACCCGGTCTACTGGACTGAATACATCGTCGCCCGTGACAGCAAGTTCCAGACCCTGGCCGACCTCCAAGGCGCAAGCTGGGGTTACCCCGATCAGAACTCGACCTCCGGCTACATGGTCCCAACCGTCGAGCTGACTGCGGCCGGCGTCACCCCTGGCGAACAGATCCAGACCGGCGGCCACAACCAGACCGTCTCCGCGGTCTACAACGGTGAAGTAGACTTCGGCACCGTTTTCTACAGCGTCCCGCTGGATCCCGAAGGCAAGCCGCTCTTCACCTACGACGATTACGTGGCCGGCAAGATCACCAGCCTGGAGCAGTATGAAATCCCCGCTGAATCCATCCCGAACTGCGCTCCCGACGCGGAAGGCAAAAAATTGCTCTGCGACGGCTACCGCGTCCTCGACGCCCGCGCCAACATCCGCACCGATGCCCCGGACGTGATGCAGAAAGTCCGCATCCTGGCCGTCTCCCAGGCCATCCCGAACGATACCCTGTCCTTTGGGCCTGAGTTCCCGGCCGACCTGCGCGCCCAGGTCGAAGCGGCCCTGCTCGCCTTCGCCGAAACCGATGCCTGGAAGGAATCCATCGGCTCCAACGACTTCTATGGCTGGACCGGTATCGCACCCGCTACCGACGCCGAGTTTGACTTCGTGCGGGCCATGGTCGAGGCCACCGGCTATACCATCGAACCGTAAGTCCACCCTTGCACGAAAACCATTGGGGCAGGGAAATTCCCTGCCCCAAACTGTCATAATGTCTATCATCCTCGATCATTCGTCATCACATCTCCACTTGCAGGGAGGGACAGCCGGGGGAAAGGCTCTTCGATCTTTTCGGGAAATCTCCGGCGCGTCACGCGCCGTAATCACTTTCTTTCAGGACAACCGCTATGTTACAGATCAAAAACCTGACCAAAATTTACGACGGCGGGGTGAAGGCTCTCGATAATGTCAGTTTCGAAGTACCCGATGGTCAGTTCCTGGCCATCATCGGCCTGAGCGGGTCGGGGAAATCTACTCTGTTGCGCTGCATCAATCGCCTGATCGAACCCACCAGCGGGCAGATCTTTTGGAACGGCCAGGACATCACCGCCGCCTCGCAGGACGAGATGCGCCGCATCCGCCGCAAGATAGGGATGGTCTTCCAGCATTTCAACCTAGTCCACCGCTCGAAGGTGATCACCAATGTGCTCGCCGGGCGGCTGGGTTACGTCAACCCCGCCTGGAGCCTGGCCAACCGCTTCCCAAAGGAAGATATCGAGAAGGCCATTGCCCAACTGCAGCGGGTGGGGATTGCGGATAAAGCCTACCACCGGGCGGACGAACTCAGCGGCGGCCAACAGCAGCGGGTGGGGATCGCCCGGGCGCTCATGCAGGACCCGGAGATGATCCTGGCCGATGAACCGGTTGCCAGTCTCGACCCGGTCCTGGCCCACAGCATCATGACCTACCTGGAAGACATCAACTCGAAGGACGGCGTCACCGTCCTGTGCAGCCTGCACTTCCTCGACCTGGTGCATCGTTATGCCGACCGGGTTGTGGCCCTCAACGAAGGCAAACTGGTCTTCGAGGGGCTGCCCAAAGACATTGACGACAAGAAATTCAAAGAAATCTATGGCCGCGAAGCCGAACGGGTAGGGTAAAGCCATGAACAAGAACCGTAAAGCCTCACCCTGGAAATCTCTGCAAGTCGGGTTGCTCACCCTCCTGGCAATGGTGATATTTGCGTATGGATTCCAGATCACTGAAGTAAACCTGGAAGAACTTCGCAGCGAGACCCGCCAGGAAAGCCTGATCCGCGTCACCCGCGCCCTCGCCAGGCCAGACATCTTCGAGTATGACCAGGTCGAAGATGTCCTCAACTACCCCATCTACGTGCCTTGCCCGGCAGACGGCAGGACCCCCGAGCTGCCGGAACACGGCGAATCGGACCCCTACCTGGTCATTACACCCGCTTGCGCCGCGCCCGGTGAAACGGTCCAGGTGGAAGGCTACAATTTCGCGGGGAATACGACCGGCCCCGTGCGCTTCGTCCCTGGCAGCGACCCGGCCAACATCGTTACCCTGGGGCGGGAAAATGCCACGACCGACAGCGACGGGCACTTCATCCTCACCCTGCCTCTCCCCAACCGGCCCAGCGAGGATGTCCAATATATTCGCGCCACCTTGCGCCGGAACGTCGGTGCGCCCCATTTGACCCAAACCGCCATTGATACCTGGGACAAAATTATCGAGACTGTTTTCATGGCCCTGCTTGCAACCGTTTTGGGGACCATTCTTGCCATTCCGCTAAGTTTCATTGCTGCCCGCAACTTGATGAAGCCGGTCAAAAGCTCCCTGACCAGCATTTCCCTGTCTGTCCTGGGGTGGCCGGTCGGCATTGCGCTGGGCTTCATCATAGTCAGGTGGGTCGGCGATGTGAGCGCCTCGGTCGGCTCGAACGTCCTGGTCAACCTGGCAAGCATCATCATCGCGCCTGTGCTGGTCTGGTTGGGCGCGCGCTGGGCTTTGCCGCAAGAGGAACTCACCCCGACCAGCCTGCCCGTCCGCCTGGCCCGCCTGGGGATGTTGTTCCTAGTGATCCTGCTCGGCTTTTATGCCTTTTTCCAGCTTGCCAACCTGACGATGACTGCAGGAGAGACCCTGCAAGTCTCCCTGGGTTCGTTCAGTTTCCTGGGTTATTTCCTTTTCCAGGTGGGTGATATTGTCGCCATCACTACGCCCGTCCTGGGAGCGCTGGCTGCTGGCGGCGCTTTGGGCAGTTTCATGGGACGCATCGGCCAGATCGGATCGGAGAAGCTGTCCCTGCCCGGACTCAAAACCCTCAACCTGGTCCTGGCTCCCATCGCCGGGGCGACCATCTTCGGGCTGCTCGGCCAACTGGTGGAATGGCTGTACCAGATCGGCGATCCTGTTTACGTCCTGTGGGGGCCGACCCTGACCGGGGCGGTAATTGGCCTGCTGCTGGCGGTCTTCACCAAAGCCAAAGATGCGCTGCCCATCGGGATGGTGATCTACTCCATCACACGCACCTTCCTCAATTCCCTGCGCTCGGTGGAAGCCTTGGTCATGGCCATCGTATTCGTGATCGCGGTCGGCATCGGCCCCTTTGCCGGCGTGCTGGCCCTGGGACTGCACACCATCGTCAGCCTGGCAAAACTCTACTCGGAGCAGGTCGAAAGCATCCTGCCCGGCCCGCTCGAAGCCGTCGAAGCTACCGGGGCCAACCGCCTGCAAACCATCATCTACGCCGTCATCCCGCAGATCATCCCGCCGTACATCTCGTACACCATGTACCGCTGGGACATCAACGTGCGCATGTCCACCATCATTGGTTTCGTCGGTGGCGGCGGGATCGGCTTCCTCTTGCAACAGAACATCAACCTGCTCAACTACCGCGGCGCCAGCGCCCAGATGCTTGCGATTGCGGTGGTGGTCGCTACGATGGACTACATCTCGTCGGTGTTGCGCGAGAAGACGATCTAACTTTTCCTGTTCCACACACAAACCCGCTTTCCCTGCACGGCGATTGGAAAGCGGGTTTCTTGTTTTTGAGATGGTAAAATCGGGCACGTGCTAAAAAGACTGTTCAAAATGTTGTTCAAACTGTTTCTCTACCTGGTTATTGCCGCCGGGCTGACCGTCCTCCTGCTGCGCCTCGCCACCGGGATTTACGCCGCCTCCCGCACCCGGCCCATCGA
>DYLB01000121.1 GCA_020722305.1 Anaerolinea thermophila
CAAGCGGCTTACCTGTCAAGGAATTGCAAGTTGCTTTTCTCCCGCAATAGGGAGTAAAATACACAGGCCAGACCGCTGGCAAGGAAAAGAGATGCCTACGATACAAGAAAGCGATTTATCGGGTTCTGCGGACCGTAAGCCTCCCAGTACGGCTGGGACTGCGCGTTTGCACCTTGATTCCACACACTTGCTCATCACGGAGGATGACATGCGCCATCCGCCGTAATTCCTGTTTGCCATACTGTGAAGGAGAAGCCCATGCTCACCATTTACCGCAAGACCACCTCCGAAGATATGCAGGTAACGGAAAAGCTGACCAACGGTTGCTGGGTCAACGTGATTGACCCCACCCCTGAAGAAATTGCCCAGCTTGAAGCATGGGACATCCCGGCGGATATGATTACCTATCCGCTCGACATGGATGAAATGGCGCGCACCGAACGCGACAACGGTTTCCTGCTCATCCTGTTGCGAATTCCTTATTTCCGGGGCACCAGCGAAGACGTGCCCTACACTACCATCCCCCTCGGCATCATCTTAACCGATAGTTTTATCGTGACCATCTGCAAGATGGAGCATCCCATCCTGCGCGAGCTGATCACAGGCCACCTCAGGGGCATCAGTACCACCAAACGCAACCGCTTCGTGCTGCACATCTTTCTGACTTCCGCCAGCCGCTATCTCTCCCACCTGCGCCAGATCAACAAATCCGTGGATGCGCTCGAAGATAAACTCCAGCAGTCCACCCGCAATCGCGAATTGATGGAAATCCTCAAATACCAGAAGAGCCTGGTCTATTTCACCACAGCCCTCAAATCCAACGAATTGATGCTAGAGCGTCTCCAGCGCAGCCAGCTCTTCCGCCAGTACGAGGAAGACCGCGACCTGCTCGAAGACGTGCTGACCGAAAACCAGCAAGCCATCGAAATGACCAACATCAGCAGCAACATCCTCAGCTCGATGATGGACGCTTTCGCCTCGATCATCTCCAACAACCTCAACGTGGTGATGAAACTGCTGGCAGCCATCACCATCGTACTCAACCTGCCGACCATTGTCGCCTCGTTCTTCGGCATGAACGTCAAGCTGCCTTTTGCCGACCACCCGCTGGCCTTCCTCTTTACCCTGGGCATTTCAATCGGCTTGACCGGCATCGCCGTCTACATCTTCGCCAAACGGGACTGGTTCTAGTGCAGGCCGAACCTGCCCTCGAGGCCCGCGCCATCCTCGGCGAAGGCCCAGCCTGGCACCAGGGCAGGCTCTATTGGGTGGATATCCTCGCCCACCAGGTCCACTGTTTTCACCCGGATACAGGCCAGGATGACGTTTACCAGCTCGACGAACCGGTCGGGTGCCTGGCCCCGCGCCGCGACGGCGGCCTGGTCGTGGCCCTGAAAGCCTCGGTCGGGACTTTAGGTTTGTTTCCCGTTAAATGGACTCTGCTCTCGTCCTTCGACGCTGAACCGTCAAACAACCGCTTCAACGACGGCAAATGCGATCCTGCCGGGCGTTTCCTGGCCGGGACGATGGACATGGCCGAAAAAGCCGCCAGCGGCAGCCTGTACTCGTTCCGCGCCGACGGCTCGTTCACCCGCCTCCTGAGCGGGATCCGCATCTCGAACGGCCTGGCCTGGAGCGCGGATTACCGCACGCTGTATTACATCGACACGCCCACCCGCCTCGTCATGGCTTATCCCTACGACCTCGACACCGGCCAACTCGGCGACGGGAAACCTATCATCCAGGTCCCGCCCGCGCTTGGCTGGCCCGACGGCATGACCTCGGATCGCGAGGGCAACCTGTGGATCGCGCTCTGGGGCGGGTCCGCCGTCAGCCGCTGGACGGCCGGCGGAAAACTGGTGCAGACCCTCCCCGTCCCGGCCCGCCACGTGACTTCCTGCGTCTTCGGCGGGGAATCGCTGAACGAGTTGTACATCACCTCGGCCCGCGCCGGCCTCGATCTCCAGGAGTTAGAGGAAAACCCGCTTTCGGGCAGCCTGTTCCGGGTCGAGACCCAAACCGAGGGGTTGCCGACCTTCGAGTTTGCAGGTTAAGTCAAAACGTCGCGAAGGCTTGAAACCTTCGCGACGTTAATTCTTTAGCCAAAATTACACGTTGGGGGGATTTTCCTCGCGGTAGCGCTCGTTTTCGATGGTCACGATCCCGTTGCGCACCTGGGTGATGAGCTTGTCGAGTTCGCGTTCCAGGAAGTTGAGTGAATCGAGCACGTAATCGTCGGCGTCCTTGCGGGTGGCGGCCGCGTCGGCCCGGGCCTGGCTGAGGATCTGTTCGGCGCGGGCCTGGGCCTGCTCGACGATGGCGTCCCGGCTGGTCAGCTCGGAAGCCCGTTCTTCGGCCAGGGCCACTTTGCGGCTGGCTTCTTCCTGGGCCTGGGCGATGATGCGGTCTTTCTGGGACAGCGTCTGGCGCGCCTTCTTGATCTCCTCGGGGATGGAGATGCGCATCTGGTCAATGATGTCCAGCATACGGTCCTCGTCCACGAAGACGGTCTTCGTCAGCGGGAAACTGCGACTTTGGTTGAAGAGTTCCTCAAGGCGGTCAATTAGATGTTCGATGTCCATAGAGTCCTCCACAGGCTAGGCAGGCGCGGCTTTCGCTTATTATAAATCAATCCCGCAACGCATTGGGCGGCACCAGGCCATCAGATGTTTCGATGATTTTGCGCTTCAAGGCCTCCTCGACATGCTCAGGGACCATGCTGGATACGTCGCCCTGGAGCATGGCGATCTCGCGCACCGTGGTGGACGACAGGAAGGTATGTTCCTCGTTGGTGATCAGGGCCACGCTCTCGATATCGGGGACGAGGCGGTGGTTGGCCAGGGCCATGCGGAACTCAAACTCGAAGTCTGAGAAGACCCGCAGGCCGCGCACAATCACCTGGGCATCCATCTTACGGCAGAAGTCCACCGTCAGGCCGCTGTAGCCGATCACTTTGATTCGGGGTTCGTCGAGAAACGCCTGCCGCACCAGGTCAATGCGTTCATCCGGGTCGAACATCAATGATTTGAGCGGGCGGTCGAACACCGCCACGATCAGCTCGTCGAACAACCGCACGGCCCGCCGGGCAATGTCCATGTGGCCGTAATGGATAGGGTCGAAAGTGCCGGGGAATACCGCACGGATCATTAGCTCACGTCTCCTTTGCCGGTCCAGAAGCGTTCGACAGCCTCAGACAACAGGGCATGTTCGGGTTGGGTCAGGTCGGGGTCGCGCTCGAACACGCCGGCGGCCTGTTCGCGGGCCAGTTCGACCAGTTCGATGTCGGTCAGGCTGGCCATCTTTAGCGTGGTGGCGTAGCCCGATTGGCGCGTGCCCAGGAACTCGCCGGGGCCGCGCTGCTGCAGGTCGCGCTCGGCCAGGATGAAGCCGTCGTTGGTCTCGACCATGGCCTGCAGGCGTTCGTTCTCGGTCTTGTCTTCCTGGTCGGGGATCAGCAGGCAGAAGGACTGGGCCTCGCCGCGCCCGACGCGTCCGCGCAACTGGTGCAGTTGCGCCAGGCCGAAGTTATTGGCCCCTTCGATCAGCATCACGGTCGCGTTGGGCACATCCACCCCGACCTCGACCACCGTGGTCGCGACCAGGATGTCGTATTCCGTGTTGCGGAACTTGAGCATCACCTCGTCTTTTTCGTCGGGGCGCATCTTCCCGTGCAGCAATCCCAGCTTCAGGTCCGCGAAGACTTCCTTCTGCAGGCGGGCATGTTCGGCCACCGCGGCCGGCCGGTCGCTTTTGTCGCTTTCTTCGATCAACGGGTAAACGATGAAGGCCTGGTGGCCATCCTTGATTTGCGAGCGCAGCAAAGTATAGGCCCGCTCACGCTCGCGCGGGGTCAGGATGTAGGTGGCGATCGGCTGGCGTCCGGCGGGCATCTCGTCCATGATCGAGAGTTCCAGGTCGCCGTACAGGGTCAGGGCCAGCGAGCGCGGGATGGGCGTGGCAGTCATCACCAGCAGGTGGGGGGTGCTGCCCTTGCTGCGCAGGAGGGCGCGTTGTTCCACACCGAAACGGTGCTGCTCGTCAATCACGGCCAGTTGCAGGTCGGCGAACTGGACCGGCTCTTCGAGCAGGGCGTGGGTGCCGATGACGACCTTGATCCCGCCGCTGGACAACCCATTGCGGATGTCTTCTTTTTCGCTTTCGGGGGTATCGCCCACCAGCAGACGGATCGTCCCTTCGGGAAGGCCATCCTCGCCACTGGTCAGCAAATTCGACAGGCTGCGGAAGTGCTGCTCGGCCAGAATGGAGGTGGGGGCCATGATGGCCGCCTGCGCCCCGTTCTGGACGATGATGTGCGCGGCCAAAGCAGCTACGACGGTTTTCCCGGAGCCGACATCGCCCTGCAAGAGCCGGTTCATCGGCGTGCCAGATTTCAGGTCGGCGCGCATCTCGGACAGGGCGCGCTGCTGGGCATTGGTCAGCTCGAAGGGCAGGGTCTTCAGCCGGGCCTCGAACCACTCGTCTGAGACTTCGAAGGCGCGCGCCTCCACCGACTGCCAGTCTCGTTTCTGGCGCAGGACGCCCATTTGCAGGAAGAAGATCTCGTCGAAGGCCAGGCGGCGGCGGGCGGCTTTGAGTTCCTCCTGCGAATCGGGGAAGTGGGCTTGCAGGATCGCCATGCCCAGGTCTGAGAGGCGGGCCGATTCCAGCACGGCCTCGGGCAGCGGGTCGGCGACGCGCGGCGCCCAGTGGGTGACCACCTGGTTCATCAGCTTGCGCAGCCACTTTTGCTGGATGCCCTCAGTCAGCGCGTAGATCGGCACGATCCGGTTGGTGTGCAGGTTCTCGACCTCGATCATTTCCCAATCCGGGTTGTTCATCACCAGCCGCCCCAGGTATTGCTCGACCTTGCCGGAGACCGAAATGGCTTCGCCCGCTTTGAGCCGGTTCGCCATCCAGGGCTGGTTGAAGAAAGACAGCCGCAGCGAGGCCGTGCCGTCTGAGATGATGATCTCCACCAGTGTGGCCTTACCGCCCTGGATCGGGCGCGAGTAGACATTTTGCACCGTGCCGATGACGGTCACGCTCTCGCCGTACCGCAGGTTTTTGATCGGCTTGAGCTGGCTGTAGTCGTCATAGCGGCGGGGGAAGTCATAGAGCATGTCGCCCAGGGTGAACAGGCCGAGTTTTCCCAGCGCCTGGGCATTGCGCGGTCCCACACCGGAAAGGACGGTCAGTTTGGCGTTGAGTTCGGCGGGGGTTTGACTGGTGATCGCGCCGGGACGCGCCGCGGCAATCCCCGGAGCGGGACGGGGGGACAGCGGCTCCCGTTTAACGGGCGCGGGCCGCTCATCCGGGCTTGATACGGGGCGGGCTGGCGCTTCGGGCGGAGACTCACCCTCATCCGCCTCGCCGGTGACGCGTTTCCAGACGCCCTTGAGCACCTCGGCCCGCGATTCGGGGGCGAGGCGGTGGTAATCCCTCAGGCGGGAGGCGACCAGTTGGATGGTTTCTTCGGACACGCCCTCGTTGCGGGCTTCAGCTTCCCAAAAATCGAGGATCTTGGCCAGCCCGCCGATGATTGCTGTATCCTCAAAGCGCTTTTCTTTTTCGAGCGCGAAGAATTTACGGAGTTTTTCCAATGATGACTGCATGGGGGTATTTTATCACGGGGAAGAGTTGCAGGTCATTTTAGCCTGTTGACACTTTGCACCCATTCCTTAACCAGATTCGGGAGTTTTTCGACTACTGAGTCTCCTGCAATAACTCGCACTTTACCAACCGACCGCCACACTCTCTGCCAGGGGGTGTCCGCCAAGCAGTTTGCTTCCAACGGAGGGATGGGTTTTTACGATTGCGTATTCCGCGTCGGTCAACGCGTTTGTCTTTCGCAAAATATCGTCGGGGATGCCGACCTTGCCCAGATCGTGCAGGTAGG
>DYLB01000122.1:0-2838 GCA_020722305.1 Anaerolinea thermophila
GCTTCGTTTATCATGACAATTGGTTGCACAATCTCATGGTTTCGACTTCTATGTCCGGTGTCAGCCGTTAACCACAAATTCCGACAGAGTCAGCGTTTTGTGTACAGGGATATGAAGTTCCTCAAAAACCAGGACAGCTTTAATGGCCTTTTCTGCGGCCTGCTGCGCCAGGAAACATATTTGTCGTGGAAAAAATTCGCCACTATCCAACAAAACAGATGCGGCGCTCAAATCCTTTTCAGCATAATCAATCCAACGCTTCGCTTCATTTGCGTTCATAGATAACTTTCCCCTCTCGCAAAGCCGGGCGGAGAATATCTCCTATCATGTTACCGCGCTCTTTGATTTCTGCGAGTGTCGTGACCACCACATGTTTGCTAATCGGAAGGCCATTCAAGGCACGCATGATCTCGATGGCGGCCCGTCGTTTATGCTCCAACTCCACTAAAAGATCAAGATCGCTGTCGGGACGCGCGTCTCCACGCGCCCATGACCCGAAAAGGATGATCCGCACCGGGTTGAACTTGCACGTGATCCGGTCAATCACTTCGGGCAGGCAGGGAGGTTGGGAAGCGGAGGATAAAATGGACATCGTGGCTTTATTCATCAAAACATTCCCGTTCAGTCCAGCGCCAGCAAGGCGGGTCGGAATGCCATTCCGACTCACTGCCCTATCCCATCCAGCGTCTCCAGCAGCCTCTCCTGCCAGTCCTCGTCCTTTGTAAACGTACACCAGTAGGCATTCCTGCCGCCGCGCACGCCGGGACCCAAGTCCGGGAGGCGTTTGGGTTCCGCGCCTTCGGACTGGGCTGGGAAGCGCAGGACGATCTGTCCCGTTTCGATGCCAATGGAGGTCAGCCCGACTCTTTCGGCACGCAGCTTGACTCGCATCTGGTAGACCAGGTTCTCGACCATTTCCGGCGGGGGACCGAAGCGGTCGCGGAACTCGGCCGCCAGGGCGTCCAGTTCGGCTTCGTCGCGCAGGTCGGCAATGCGGCGGTAGAGGCGCAAGCGCAGGTCCTGGTCGGGGATATAAACGGCCGGGATACCGGTAGCCAGCGGCAGGTCCACGTTGACCGGCATGGCGAGCGGTTGAAAGTTCAATGCCGTAAGGTTCGAGGGTTGGGGTATGTCCTTTGATCTCGAACTTTCGAACCTTAAACGTCTAACCGCATCTCCCAGCAGGCGGGTATAAAGATGGAACCCGACCGAGGCGATGAACCCGTGCTGGCGGGTGCCGAGCAGGTCGCCCGCGCCGCGGATCTCCAGATCGCGCATGGCAATCGAATAGCCCGCTCCAAGCTGGGTGTTCTCGGCGATGACTTCCAGCCGCTCCTGCCCGTCGGCGGTCGGGGCCTTGCGCCGGTGGCGGAAGAAATAGGCATAGGCCCGCACCGCCCCGCGCCCGACCCGGCCGCGCAACTGGTAAAGCTGGGCCAGGCCAAAGGTGTCGGCCCGGTCCACGATCAGGGTGTTGGCGTTGGGGATGTCGAGACCGGATTCGATGATGGTGGTCGAGAGCAGGAGGTCCACCTTGCCGCTGGTGAACTGGTGCATGACCGACGCCAGAGCGTTCTCCGGCATCTGCCCGTGTCCGACCGCGATCCGGGCTTCGGGGACCAGTTTTTGCAGATGAAGTTTCATAGCCTCGATGGTCTGCACCCGGTTGTGAACGAAGAAGACCTGTCCGCCGCGCTCCAGTTCGCGCAGGATAGCCTGGCGCACCAGCTTGGGCGAGTATGGCCCAACGTGGGTGACGATCGGCAGGCGTTCCTCGGGCGGCGTGGTCAGGTTCGAGATGTCGCGCACGCCGGTCAGGGTCATGTAGAGGGTGCGCGGGATCGGCGTGGCTGTCAGGGTCAGCACGTCCACTTCGGTGCGGAGCTTCTTGAGGTGCTCCTTGTGGGTCACGCCGAAACGCTGCTCCTCGTCAATGATGACCAGCCCCAGGTCCTTGAACTCGACGTCCGCCGAGATCAGGCGGTGGGTGCCGATGACGATATCCACCTGCCCCTGCGCCAAGTCGAATAGGATTTGGTTCTGTTCCCGGTGGGTGCGGAAGCGCGACAGCATCTCAACCGTGACCGGGTAGGCAGCCAGCCGCTGGCGAAAGGTGTCGTAATGCTGTTGGGCCAGCACGGTGGTCGGTACCAGGATCGCAACCTGCTTCCCGTCCATGACGGCCTTGAACGCCGCCCGCAGCGCCACTTCGGTCTTGCCGTAGCCCACGTCGCCGCACAAGAGGCGGTCCATCGGACGGGGCGACTCCATGTCTCGTTTGACATCCGCGATCACCCGCAGCTGGTCCTCGGTTTCGACATACGGGAAACTGGCCTCCAGTTCGGCCTGCCAGGCAGTATCCATCCCGAAGGCGTAACCCCGGGCCACGTGGCGGCGGGCATACAGGTCGAGCAGGTCTTCGGCCACCTCCCGCACAGCCTGCTTGACCCGGCTGCGGGTCTGCTGCCATTCGGTCCCGCCCAGGCGGTTGAGCGACGGCGCGCCGCCGTCCGGGCCGATATAACGCGTCAGCCGGTCGGCCTGATGCACCGGCACGAACAACTGGTCGCCGTTCTCGTAGACCAGGGTCAGGAACTCGCGCTCGTGGCCCTCCAACTGGCGCTGAACCAGGCCGACGTAGCGCCCGATGCCGTGGTCCACGTGGACGACGTAATCTCCAGGGCGTAGGTCGGCATAGGCCGATTCGGGGGCTTCGGCCACCGGGCGCTGGCGGGTGCGCGGCTGCGGGCGCTCCCAGCCGAAGATTTCAGAATCAGAGATGAGATGCGTAGAGAGAAGATGATCAGGGAGCAGCACGAAACCTTCGGAGATGGAGGC
>DYLB01000122.1:2938-5869 GCA_020722305.1 Anaerolinea thermophila
GCTGTCGGCCAGCTCGGACCAGGTCAAGTACGGGACGGGGAAATCCGCCGCCAGCGTACCCTCGTCCACGCTCTCCTGCCTGAATCGGACGGCTTGCTCCTCCACGTCATTGACCACTGCTTCGACCAGGCTCAAATCGTCCACCAGGACCAGCGTCTTCGGCGGCAGATAATCCAGCATGGAGGCGGGATAGGAGTGCAGGAGGGGGATGTGGAATTCGCTGAGGGTATCAAGCTCCAGGTTCCGGCTTCCAGGGGTCAGATGCGAGGTGTCAGACGCTTCCTGCGTACCGGGATACCTGTCTACCTGGGCATTGACCAAATACTCCCTCGCCGGGGTGATCAACAATGACTCCAATGTGTCAATGGTGCGCTGGCTGGCCGGGTCGAAGCGGCGCAGGGTGTCGAGTTCGTCGCCGAAGAAATCCAGGCGGGCGGGCCACTTTTCAGCAGGCGGCCAGATGTCGAGCAGGCCGCCGCGATGGGAAAACTGCCCCGGCTCGAGGACGGTGTCCACCCGCTGGTAGCCGATGGCCGCCCAACTGCGGAGCAGCGCTTCCGGCGGGTACAACTCGCCCACCTTGAGGCGTTTGCAGGCTTTGAGATAATCCCGGCGCGGCAGGGTGCGGGTCATCAAGGCGCGGGCGGATGTGATAATGACGGGGTGGTTTTTAGGCTTTTCAGCAAATGGTAAGTGGTAATTGGCAAGAGCAGTCAGGGTGTGCAAGCGGTCGCGGCGGGTGGTCACGCCCCAGGCGGCCTGTTCATAAAATAGCGGATTCGGCTCCTGGAACAGGAAGCGCGGCGCCTCCGGCAGCCAGAAGGCCAGCTCGTCGTGACGCGCCAGGGCGTGGTCGGCCCGGTCGGTCAGCAGCAGCACCGGACGGGCCAAGTCGGCGTGCAGGGCGACCAGCACCGGCAGGCGCGCCGCGCGCGGCAATCCCAGCGCCGGGTGCGAGCGTCCATCCTGGATGGCGGTCAGCAAGGCCTGGTAGGCGGGGAGGGAGCGGATGTGGGAAAAGACGATTTCCACGATTGTGTTTTGCGAGATTCGATAGCCGTTGCGATAATCGAATCTCAATTATCGAGCATCGAATTTCCGTTGAATTTATTCATCGCCGCATCCAGCCCTTCCGTGACCCAGGTCAGGACGGCGTCGGCGGCGCGGTCAAGGGTCTCGGAGAGGGCAGTCAGGTCGGAGGCGGGGAAATCTTGCAGCACGTAATCAGCCGCGTCCATCCGTCCGGGCGGACGCCCGATGCCGAGGCGCAGGCGCGGGAAATCCTGCGTGCCGAGCTGCTGGATGGTGTGCCCGACGCCTTTCTGCCCGCCGGGTCCGCCGCCGGGACGCAGGCGGATGACGCCAAAAGGCAAGTCGAGGTCGTCGTGGGCCAGCAACAGCTTTTCGAGCGGCAGTTTGTAGAAGCGCAGCAGTCCCTGTACCGACTGGCCAGACAGGTTCATGTAGGTCTGCGGCTTGGCGAAAATCAGTTTACGGCCCTCATAGGTGGTCGAAAGCACGATAGCCTTCAACTGGAGCTTCATGCCGCGCACGTTCAGGCGCACGCACAGCCGGTCCACGAGCATAAAGCCGAAGTTGTGACGGTTGTCTTTGTATTCACGCCCAGGGTTGCCCAGGCCGACGATGAGGAAGGTGTCAGGCATCAGTATCCAGTATTCAGTGTTCAGTGTTCAGTGTTCTATCTCCGCCTCAGGCGCATGAACAGGCCGAAGAGCAGGACGAGGGCGGCGGCGTAAAGCGCACCCTGGCGCATGGCGGAATAAATATCGGAAGTGGTGAGGGCGGCCGGGTTGGGTGGAAGGGACGTCGGCGTGAAGGCGGGCGTGGGCGTGGCCATCGGCAGGACGGGAGTCGGCGTTTCGAGCGGCTGGCGCGTGACAGCGGCACTGGGGGCGGCGGTCGGGGTGGAGGTTTCGACCGGGAGGGTGTTGCGTACCCGCAACCCGGTGACGCGCGTCTCCAGCAAACTACCGTCTTGACGGAAGACGCGCAGGCGCAGGGTGTAGTCCGCGTCGGTGATGGACGAGGTGTCCCACTCGGCGAGCAGGCCCGAGGTCACGGGCGCAGCGAGGGCGGCGATCAGGAACCAGGTCCCGGTGGTGTCGTCGGCGTAGGCAAAGGCCAGTTCCGCGGAAGCAAACCCATCCACCTGGGTGGAACCGGCGATCTGTACCACGCCTTGCAAGGCCTGGCCGTCGGTCGGGCTGGTGATGAACGGCGCGGACTCCTGGGCCAAGACTCCCGCCGGCAGGAGGAGCAAAACAGCAGCCGTCAGGACGATCCCCCAGCTTTTCATCAGAACAATCTCGTCCAATCGGTGCCGGAGAGGATCGAGCAGGCCAATCCGATGAAAACGATCAACAAAATGAAACCGCAGCCGATACCGGAGCATGAGCAGCCTTTCCCAAAGCCGAACCGCTCTTGCAGGAAGTCGAAAGCCCAGTCGAGCAGCAAGAGTTTGAAAAGGCCGGAAAGACAGCCGGGACGATTGTTCATGGCATTCTCCTTCGTGTGAGTGGCGCTATGGTAACTGTCGAGTCTAACATATTTCGAAAAAACTTGCCCCACTTTGCCATCAATCCAATTTTAGATTTGGAATTGCTGCCATCACCCATGTCACATCCCATTGACATTACATCCCATACATTGTAGACTAACTTTATCAAAATTTAGGCTGAGCCGATGAATACCTTCGAAATCACCATCCAACGTAAAACCGGCCAACACTGGCCGCTGGTCGTCCGCCACCAGCCGGGGACCGGCGCGCTGGCGCTCTGGAGCCGCGGCACGCTCGAACTGGATACAAAGAAACTCGAAACCCTGCCGCCCACCAGCCGCGAATTCGGACAAGCCCTGGGCAAAGCCGTCTTCCGGGACGACATCCGGGATGCCTTCGTGCGGGCGGCCGCC
>DYLB01000123.1 GCA_020722305.1 Anaerolinea thermophila
AATAATTGTGCATGGTGAATGGCTGGACAGCGCTATTCACGATCTACAATTAATCTCCAAGGAACAACGAATGGCAGACGAACAGAGCAGTACCGAAAACGTCGTCGAGATGCACGGGATCGTCAAGCGCTTCCCGGGCGTACTGGCCAACGACCATGTGGATTTCAGCCTGCGCCGCGGCGAGATCCACGCTCTGCTGGGGGAGAACGGGGCCGGCAAAAGCACCTTGATGAATATCCTGGCCGGCCTTTACCGGCAGGATTCCGGTTCGATCAGCGTCAACGGCCGCCCGGTCACATTCTCCTCGCCGCGGGACGCGATCAAGGCCGGGATCGGCATGGTCCACCAACACTTCATGCTGGTCCCGTCCCAAACCGTAACCGAAAACGTGCTGCTCGGCCTGGATGATCCGCGCTTCCTGATGCGCCTGAACGAATACGATAGGAAAATTGCCGAACTTGGCGAACAGTTCGGCCTCAAGGTGGACCCGCGCGCCAAGGTCTGGCAGCTTTCGGTGGGTGAACAGCAGCGGATCGAGATCCTGAAAATGCTTTATCGCGGCGCCCAGGTGCTCATCATGGACGAGCCGACCGCCGTCCTGGCCCCGCAGGAGATCGCAGACCTGTTCGAGACCCTGCGCTCGATGACCAAGCAGGGCAAATCCATTATTTTCATCAGCCATAAATTGAACGAAGTGACCGCCATCGCCGACCGGATCACCGTACTGCGGCGCGGCCAGATGACCGCCGGCGGCGTCCCGGCGGAGGGCGTGACCACCCAGGAGCTTGCCAAACTGATGGTCGGACGGGCGGTCGTCTTCCACCTCGATAAATCCCCGGCAAACCCCGGCGAGGTGGTGCTGGACGTCCGGGACGTTTACGCCGAGAACGACAAGGGGCTGCCTGCGCTGCGCGGCCTTTCGCTGAACGTCCGCAAGGGCGAGATTGTCGGCGTCGCCGGGGTGGCCGGCAACGGTCAGCGCGAGCTTTCGCAGGTCATCAGCGGGTTGAGGAAATGCGCCAAAGGCGAGGTCCGCTTGAAGGGCGAACCGGTCAGTAACCGCTCGGCCCTGTACGGCATCCAGCGTGGCCTGGCCTACGTCCCCGAAGACCGCACCCAGGTCGGGTCGGCTCCCAACCTGAGCGTGACCGATAACGTCATCATGAAAAAGTACCGCCAGGCCCCGATCTCGCACAGCGGACTGCTGGACATGAACCAGGCCACTCGTTTCGCCAAAGAACTCAAGCAAGCCTACGATATCATCGTCCCGACGGTCGAGACGCCCGTCCGCCTGCTTTCGGGCGGCAACCTGCAACGGGTGATCCTGGCCCGTGAGATTTCGGGCGAACCGGATTTCATGGTCGCGGTCCAGCCGACGCGCGGCCTGGACGTGGGCGCTATCGAAGGCGTCCACCGGCTGCTGCTGGCCCAACGCGAGGCCGGTTCGGGCATCCTGTTGATTTCGGAGGAGCTGGACGAATTGCTCTGGCTCAGCGACCGCATCTACGTCATTTACGAAGGACGGATCATGGGCGAAATCCAACTCGACGGCGGGGACGCCTCCCAGGAAACGGTGGACCTCATCGGCCAAATGATGACCGGCACACCGCTGGAGCAGATCCGCATGGAGCGTGAAGCATGAGCGAGACCACTTCCCCTAAAATCCGGCGGCGGGGCGGGTTCCGTCTGCAACTGGAACCGCGCCTCGAAGAACCGCCGCGCTGGTTCCCTGTGGCTGTTTCGCTGGGGGCCATCCTTGTAGCCCTGGTCCTGGGTGGGATCGTAATCGCCTTCGCCGGCGGCGACCCGTTCCGGTCGTATGCTCACATCGCCCGGGCCTCGTTCGGCAGCCTGGGCGTGATCTCGGACACCATCGTCAAGGCCACGCCCATCATCCTGACCGCGCTGGCCTGCTCGGTGGCCTTCCGCATGAAACTGTGGAACATCGGTGCGGAAGGGCAGTTCATCATGGGCGCCTTCGGGGCCAGCGCCATCGTCCTGACCCCGATCCTGCCGGCTGAAACCCCGCGCTGGCTCTTCGTCCCGGTCATGATGCTGGCAGGGATGCTTGCCGGGGCGTTGTGGGGCTTCATTCCCGGTTATCTCAAGGCCAAATTCAACGTCAACGAGATCATCAGCACCCTGATGCTCAACTATATTTCGATTGCCTGGGTCAATTACTGGGTCTTCGGGGTCTGGTCCGAAGGCGGCTTCCAGATGAGCGCCAAATTCCCTGAAAACGCCTGGCTGCCGCGCCTGCTGGATTACGCCGATAGCATTCCGGCCTTGCGCGGCCTGACCACCCACGCCGGCCTGCTGCTGGGGATACTGGCCGCCTTCGTGGTCTGGCTGGTGATCTACCGCAGCCGCTGGGGCTACGAGATCCGCCTGATCGGGGACAACCCCGCGGCTGCCAACTACGCCGGGATTAACATCTCGCGCAACGTGATCTTCGTGATGATGCTCTCCGGGGCGCTGGCCGGGCTGGGCGGCATGAGCGAGGTGACCGGGGTGGTTCACCGGCTCCAGACCTCCCCGATCGCCGCCGGGTACGGATTCACCGGGATCATCGTCGCCTGGCTGGCGAAGCTGCACCCGGCAGTGGTGATCGTTGTTTCGATTTTGTTCGGGGCCTTGCTGCTGGCCGGGCGCGAGATCCAGCCTTCGGGCGTCCCGAAGATGATCCAGGGCATCATCCTGGTCAGCCTGATTGCCAGTGATTTCCTGCTGCGTTACCGGCTGCGCCTCGTTCGCGTCGGTGTGGAGGCATAATTCATGGATCCCCTCATCATCCTTCAGGCAGGCGTCGCCAGCGGGACCGTGCTGCTTTTTGCCACCATCGGCGAACTGTTGACCGAGCGTTCGGGCGTGTTGAATTTAGGGGTGGAAGGCATGATGCTGATCGGCGCCATGACCGGTTTCAGCGTCACCGTTGCGACGGGCAATCCCTGGTTGGGGCTGCTGTTGGCAATGCTCGTTGCCGGGTTGTTGAGCCAGGTCCACGCGCTGATTACCATCACCCTGCAAGCCGACCAGGTGGTCAGCGGGCTGGCGCTGACCTTCCTCGGCACGGGCATCAGCCTGGTGCTTGGCGAGGGCCTGAGCAAGGCTGGGACTGTGGCGCTGCTGCCGTCCTTCTCGATCCCGCTGCTTTCGCAAATCCCGATTTTAGGGCCGATCTTCTTCACCAAACAGAGCATCCTGGTCTATATCGGTTACCTGCTAGTCCCGGCGACCTGGTATTTCATCAACCGCACCCGGCCCGGATTGCACCTGCGGGCGGTGGGCGAGTACCCCGCCGCAGCCGACGCGCTCGGCATCAACGTCCATGGGATGCGCTACCTGTACGTCTTCGTCGGCGGGGTGCTGGCCGGGCTGGCCGGCGCGACGATCAGCCTGGCGGTGGCTCCCGGCTGGTTCAGCGAGCTGACGACTGCCGGCCAGGGCTGGATCGCGGTGGGGCTGGTCATCTTCGCCCAATGGGACCCGGTACGGGCGGCGGTCGGGTCGTATGCCTTCGGAGCGTTGCGCCGCCTGATCCTCGATATCCAGGGGCCGACGCTCTTGTTCGGCTTTGCCAATCCGTTCTATTACAACCCGTATTGGGGATTCTTCCTGCAAATGCTTCCGTATGCCTTCACCGTGATCGTGCTGGTGATCGGTTCACGCGAGGCCATCCGTAAACGATTGGGCGCGCCGGCCGCTTTGGGGACCCCTTACATCCGCGGCGAGCGCGGCCTGTAGCCGGGTCGCTGAAACATGAAACCATCCCAAAAAGAATGGCTTTCCCGCCTGGTGGACGCGCTCCTGCCGGTTTTTGCGACCCTGGCGGCCCTGTTCGTGGGAGCGATCATGCTCCTGTTCCTGAAAGTCAACCCTATCCAGGCTTATGCGGCTTTGTGGGAGGGGGCTTTCGGCAGTTCCAACGCCCTGGCCGAGACGCTGGTCAAGGCCACGCCGCTGCTGCTGGTGGCACTGGGGATCTGCATCTCTTTCCGCGGGGACGTAATCAACATCGGCGGGGAGGGGCAGATGGTGATCGGGGCCATCCTGGCGACCTGGCTGGGCCTGACTTTCACCGATTGGCCGGGCTGGGCCATGATTCCGGTGGCCATGCTGGCCGGCCTCATCGGCGGGGCGATCTGGGGCGGCATCCCCGGTCTTCTCAAGGCCTATTTCAACGTCAATGAAATCTTGAGCACGGTGATGATGAACGCCATCGCGGTGCAATTGATGAACTTCCTGCTGCGCGGCCCGATGATTGACCCGTCGCAGGCGCAACTGGCTTCCAAGATCCCGCAGACGGCCCGGCTGGTCGAAGCCTTCAGGCTGGCGCGCTGGGTGCCCACCCGTCTGCATCTGGGAGCCTTGATCGCGGTCGTCCTGGCGGTGCTGGTCTACATCCTGCTCTGGCGCACCACGCTCGGGTATCGCATCCGGGCCGTTGGGCAGAACCCGCACGCTTCGAGATACGCGGGCATCAACGTCAAGCGCTACATCGTGCTGGCCCTGCTCCTGAGCGGCGCGTTTGCCGGATTGGCCGGGGCGATCCAGGTTTTTGGCGTCAATTACCGCATGATCACCGACGGCTCGGCCTCCGGCTTTACAGGCAGCGCGGGGTTCAACGGGATTGTGGCAGCCCTGTTCGGGCAATTGCATCCAATTTGGTCCATCCCGGCGTCGGTTTTGTTCGGGGCGCTGCTGGTCGGGGCGAACAGTATGCAGCGGGCGATGCAGGTGCCCTCGGCGCTGATCACAGCCATGAACGGATTGGTGGTCGTCTTCGTCGTCAGCAGCGAGATCTGGCGGCGGCGCAGGCAGCGACGTCGGCTGGCGGCCGCTCCCGAAACGGAATCCTCCCCCGGGTCCGGCTCCGCTTCGCCTGAATCCGCAGAGGAGGCCGCATGATCTCGGAGCTGCTCTCCGTCACCGTTTTGGTGGGAATCCTGGCCTCCGGTATCCGATTGGCAACCCCGTATCTTTACGCCGCCATCGGCGAGACTTTCGGCCAGCGCAGCGGGGTGCTCAACCTGGGCGTGGAAGGCCAGATGCTTTTGGGCGCGTTCGCGGCTTTTTACGTGGTGCTCAAGACCGGGAATTTGGGGCTGGGCGTGCTGGCGTCGCTGCTGGTTGGGGCGATGATGGGGCTGGCGATGGCTTACGTGACCGTCCACCTGCACGCCCAGCAGGGCATCAGCGGGATCGGGTTTTACCTGTTCGGCCTGGGGCTGAGCGACCTGCTCTTCCAGAAGATGCTCGGCACGGTCGAGACCGTCAAGGGCTTCCCGAAGGTTCACATCTCGTTACTGAGCGACATTCCCGGCCTGGGCGAGATCTTCTTCAGCCAGAATATCCTGGTTTACGGGGCGTATGCGCTGGTCCCGCTGGCCTGGTTCGTGTTGAACAAGACCACGCTGGGCTTGAAGATCCGCTCGGTGGGCGAAAACCCCGCAGCGGCAGATTCGCTGGGGGTCAGCGTGGCGGGCATCCGTTATTTTACGATCATCCTGGGCGGGACGCTTTCGGGGCTGGCCGGGGCGTCGCTTTCGATTGCCTTGTTGAACGTTTTCCAGCAAAACATGACCAGCGGGCTGGGGTTTATTGCCGTGGCGCTGGTTTATTTCGGCGGCTGGCGGCCGTGGGGGGTGCTGGGCGGGGCGCTGCTGTTCAGCATGGTCAACTCGCTCCAGCTGTGGATCCAGGTGCTGGGCATCCCCATCCCCTCGGATATCGCGGTGATGATGCCGTATGTGCTGACGATCCTGGTGCTGGTGGCCAGCGTTTCGCGTGTTCGCGCCCCCTCGGCGCTGACCAAACCCTTCGAACGTGACGAGTGAAAAC
>DYLB01000124.1 GCA_020722305.1 Anaerolinea thermophila
TTACCTGCTCCAGGAGTGGTACATCAAGCGCAACCGCAAACTGCGCGCCTCGCATCCGCGCGACCTGTGCGACCAGATCCTCGACATTGCCCGTTACTTGTCCACCGAGCCGGTGATGAGCCGCGAACTGCTCGAACGCGCCGCCCGCTCTTATTTTGTCGAACTGTGATGTTTGCCAACGTTCCGCGCCCGATTATTTTTGCCCACCGGGGGGCTTCGGCCTACGCCCCGGAAAACACCCTGGCCTCGTTCAAGATGGCCGTTGAGCAGCGGGCAGACGCTATCGAACTGGATGTAAAACTTAGTGCGGATGGGGTTCCGGTCGTGATCCACGACCCCACCACTGACCGGACGACCGGCGCGCCCGGACGGGTAGCGGACCTGCCCCTGGCCGCCCTGCGCGAGCTGGACGCCGGCCGCCGTTTCGACGAGAAATTCAGCGGCGAGCGCATCCCCACCCTCGACGAAGTTTTCGAAACGGTAGGCGGCAAGCTCCCGATCAACGTCGAACTGACCAATTATTCCACGCCCACCGATGACCTGGTCGAGCGGGTGGCGGCTGTGGTCAAGAAATATAATTTGCAAGACAAGATTATTTTCTCGTCCTTCCTGCCCGCCAACCTGGAGACCGCCGCCCGGCTGCTGCCGGATGCCCGCCGCGGCCTGCTGGCTTCCTATCTCTGGAAGGGGCGTGAGGCCCGCAAGCAGGGCGGGCAGTCGGATGTTTATCATTCGCTCAATCCTTTTTACCTGGATGCGTGGCCCGGCCTGGTGCGGCGCCTCCACCGTCAGAACAAGCAGGTCTTCGTTTACACGGTCAACAATCCGCTGGTGATGCGGATGCTCAAAGCCTGGGGCGTGGACGGTATCTTCACCGACGACCCACTCCTGGCGCGGCGCGTCTACGGGAGGGGAGCATGATCCCGCCCGAGTGGCTGGATACGGCCCTCAGCCGCATCTCCCCACACATCCGCCGCACGCCGTTGACCTTCGACGCGGCGCGGGGCATCTATTTCAAGTGGGACAACCAGCAGGTGACCGGCTCGTTCAAGGCGCGCGGCGCGCTCAACAAAGTGCTGGCTCTCGAGCCCTGGGAACGCGAGCTTGGCCTGGTCACGGCCTCAGCCGGCAACCATGGCCAGGGGATGGCGCTGGCCGGCCGCTTGTCCGGGGCGCCGGTGACGGTATTCGCCTCGGAGGGCGCGCCGGCCGTCAAAGTCGAGGCCATGCGCTCGCTCGGCGCAGAGGTCCGTCTCGTGCCGGGCGGGTACGCCGAAGCTGAAGCGGCCGGGCTGGCTCACGCCGCCGAAACGCAAAAGACCTGGGTCTCGGCCTACAACGACGGGCAGGTGGTCGCCGGGCAAGGCACGCTGGCGCTCGAAATTTTCGATGAACTCGACGACATCCCGCCGACCTGGCTGGTACCGGTCAGCGGCGGGGGGCTGATCTCAGGGGTGGGGGCGGCCCTTCAGCGGCTTTCGCCCCGGCCGAAGCTGATCGGCGTCCAGGCGGAGGCCTCGCCCTTCATGCACGCCCTGTTCAGGCGCGGGTCGCAGGAAAATGTCCCCGACCTGCCCTCTCTGGCCGACGGGCTGACCGGCGCGGTTGAGGCCGGTTCGATCACCATCCCGCTGGTACAAAAATTCGTGGATGAGATCATCCTCGTTTCTGAGGATGAAATTGCCCGGGCGGTGGCTTTCGCCTGGCACGAATACGGTCAAAAAATCGAAGGCTCCGGCGCGGTCGGGTTGGCCGCGCTGCTGGGCGGCAAAGTGAAAACGCGTCCGACGCTGGTGGTCGTTTCGGGCGGCAATATCCAGCCCGAAGTCCACGCGGGGATCTGCCGCCGGTTCGCGGGAGGGCAGCGGGCATGAAGCGGCTGTCCGCCCTCTTCTTGGCGCTCATCCTGACGATAGGCCTGGCCTTCCCGGTCCGGGCTTCGGTCTTCCCCCAGACCGATTCCCCGGAAGCGCGCGCCCAGCATCTGTTTGAACGGATGACCGCCGAAGAGCGGGTGGGGCAGTTGTTCCTGATCTCGTTCGACGGGGCAGCTGTTACCTCCGATTCGCAGATTTACGACCTGATCGTCAACCGGCACATCGGCGGGGTGATGTTGAGCGCGGCCAACGACAACATCCTGCCGCAGCCCGATACCCTCTCCGGGCTGTACCAACTCATCGCTTCGTTGCAGCAATTCGAGTGGGAAAGCTCACAGAGCGAATACAAGGATCCGTTTACCGGGTTGCAGCGCACCCGCACCTACGTGCCGCTGCTGGTGGGCGTCCAGCAATCGGGCGGCGGCTACCCGGACGACCAGATCCTCGCCGGGCTGTCGCCCCTGCCGAGCGCGATGGCGATCGGCGCGACCTGGAACCCGACTCTGTCCGAACAAGTGGGGATAGTGATGGGCAAGGAACTGGCCAGCCTGGGAGTCAACCTGTATCTCGGTCCCTCGCTGGACGTTTTGGAGACCCCCAGCCCGGCTGGAGAGGGCGACCCGGGTTCATCCGTTTTTGGCGGCGACCCGTTCTGGGTCGGCGAGATGGGACGGGCGTACATCTCCGGCCTGCACCTGGGCAGCGACAACCGGCTGCTGGTCGTTCCCAAACATTTCCCCGGACGCGGCGCCTCCGACCGCCCGCCGGAGGAAGAAGTGGCGACCGTGCGCAAGTCGCTGGAACAGCTCAAGCAGATCGAGCTGGCGCCCTTCTTCGCCGTGACGGGGAACGTTCCTTCGCCGTCCATGCTGGCCGACGGCCTGCTCATCTCGCACATCCGCTACCAGGGGTTGCAGGGCAACATCCGGGCCACCACCCGCCCGGTCAGCTTCGACCAGGTGGCCCAGGCGCAAATTATGGCCCTCGAACCCCTGGCCGAATGGCGCGCCAACGGCGGCCTGATCGTCAGCGACGACTTGAGCAGCCTGGCGGTGCGCCGCTTCTACGATCCGGGTGAGCAGACCTTCTCGGCCCGCCTCGTCGCCCGGGATGCCCTGGTCGCCGGCAACGACCTGCTCTACATGGGGAACAGCATTTCGAGCGACACTGCCGATACCTACACCTCCACCCTGCGCACCTTGGAATTTTTCACCCAGAAATACCGCGAAGATGCGGCCTTCGCCGAGCGCGTCGATGATGCCGCCCTGCGTGTCTTGACCCAGAAATTCCGCCTGTACGGCAGCTTCAGCCTCGGCTTCGTGCAACCCGACCGCAACAACCTGAGTTCCGTCGGGCAATCGCAAATCGGGTTCGAAGTGGCCCGCCAATCGGCCACGCTGATCAGCCCCAGCGTGGAGGACCTCGATGTCCTGCTTGCAGGTCCCCCCAAACGGCTCGAACGGATCGTCTTCATCACCGACGTCCGCAAGGGGCGGCAGTGCAGCACCTGCCCCGAGGAAGCCGTCATAGGTGTGGATGCCCTGCAGAACGCCATCCTGCGCCTCTACGGTCCCGAGGCCGGGGCGCAGGCTCTGACCAGCCTGATGAGCTATTATTCTTTTGCCGATCTCGAAACCCTCCTGCTCGGTGAAGCCACGCCGCTGAGCTCCAGCCTGACCCGGGCGAACTGGGTCGTCATTTCGATCACCGACATCCCGCAGAGCCAGGCCCAGTATCGTTTGCTGCGCCAGTTCATCACCGAACGCCAGAACCTGCTGCGTACCAAGCGGGTGGTCCTGTTCGCCTTCGGCGCGCCCTACTACCTCGACGCGACCGACATCTCGAAGATTACCGCTTACTACGGGCTTTACAGCAAGACCCCCGCCTTTGTGGACGTGGCTGCCCGCCTGCTCTATCAGGAGATCACCCCCGTCGGGGCTTTGCCGGTCTCGGTGCCGGGGATTGGCTATGAGTTGATCGAGGCCACTTCACCCGACCCGACCCAGGTCATCTCGCTCTTGCCGGACTCGCAGCCTGCTCCCGTTGGGGAGGGCACTCTCACCGCCGAGCCGGCGCCTCCTCCCCTTTACAAAATCGGCGACACCATAGCCATCAAGACCGGCATCATCCTCGACCACAACGGGAAGCCGGTCCCGGACGGGACGGTCGTCCGCTTCACCCTGACGACCGGCAGCGACCCGAACCTGTTGCTCCAGCAATTCGACGCGACCACCAGCAAAGGCGTGGCGCGCATGTCTTTCAGGATAGACAAACCCGGCAAGCTGGAACTGCGCGCCGCCAGTGATCCGGCGCTGACCTCGGTCGTGCTGCAATGGGACGTGGGCAACGAGGGCGCGCTGGTCACGGTCGTCCCTCCGACGCCAGTCCCCACCGAGACGATGCCATCCACCCCCACTCCCACCCCAACGCCCGAGCCGCGCCCGGCGCTCCCGCTGCTCGTGGAAAACTACCCCGGCTTTGGAGGGTGGCTGCTGGCGGTGATGACGATGATCGTCCTGTCCGGGCTGGCCCAATGGGTGGGGCGGTCGCTGTTTTCGCCGCGCTGGGGCATCCGTTGGGGGTTGTGCGTCTTGGTGGGGGCGTTGGCCGCCTACAATTATCTCAGTGTGGGACTGCCGGGTTCGGCCTCCCTGGTGGAGAACGGCGGAATCGTTGTGGTTTTGGGTTTGACTTTGGCTGGGGGATTGGCCGGGTGGATCGCCGGCTGGGCCTGGTGGCGCAGCGCTAACGGCTGAGAGTAAAGACCAGGCTGACCAGCAGCAGCAGCGTGGCCGTCCAGAACAGGATATTTTCGGGCGGGGTGGTCAACGCCCGCAGCGCCGATCCGTTTTCCGGGCGGCGGATGATCGTCACCGGGCGGGTGGGGATTTCCCGGTTGCCCAGCAGCGCCTCCCGGAAGGCCTCGATGGTCTGGGGCCTTTCATCGGGGTGCAGGGCCATGGCCCACAAGATGGCCCGTTCGGTGCGCGGCGTGATGGCCGGGTTGATCCGTCGAGGCGGGATCAGGCTTTCCGGTTCCAGGAAACGCTGGCGGGCATCTCCGGGGGCCTGATTGGTCAGCAGGTGGTAGAGGGTCGCCCCGAAGGCAAAGATGTCGGAGCGGATGTCGGTATGCGCCCCGTCGCCGCCGTATTGTTCCATCGGGGTGTAGAGGGCGGTCCCCTGTCCCTGGATGATGGTGATGGTCACTTCGTCGGGGGCCATCACTTTGACCAGGCCGAAATCCACCAGTTTGAGCAGGCCGTTGGGGGTGATCTTCAGGTTGCTGGGCTTGATGTCACGATGGACGATGGGCGGGTTCTGGCGGTGGAGGTAGGCCAGGGCGTCGGCCAGTTGGTTGGCCCACGAGAGGACGTCTTCCTCGGGCAGGAAGGTCTTCTGTTGGCGGGCCTCGATCATTAGGGTGCGCAGGTCCTTGCCGGGGACGTAGTCCATCACCAGGTAGTCGCGGGGGCCGTTGGAGAAAAAGTCTGAAACTTTGGGCAGGTTGGGATGGTCGAGCCGCGCCAAAACCGTGGCCTCGCGCATGAACTGTTCACGGGCCTCTTTGAGGATTTTGTCTGGGAGGGCGCGGTCGTGCTCGACCTCCTTTAAGGCGCACAATCGGCCTTGAAGCCGGGTATCATCGGCAAGGTAAATGTTGCCCATGCCGCCCTGGCCGATTCGTTCGCGGATCTTATAGCGACCGCGCAACACCTCCCCTTTTTTGATTGGGAGGGCCATCTGATCTCCATCGACTCCGGCTGTCAGGTGCAGATAAGATTCGGCGTTTTTCTGCACAGGAGCGCAATTTTCTGCTATATTATAAACGGCTTTGATTATTTCCTTGTTTGCATATTGGTTAGATGACTCCGCTGCAAAAACCTTTTCTAACCACTAAGGACACGAAGGTCACGAAT
>DYLB01000125.1 GCA_020722305.1 Anaerolinea thermophila
AAAAAAATGTTCACCTTGCCAATCGTGCGATTTGGAACCGTCCTGTTTGTGATTTTGGGGCTGACGCTGGCCTTCCCCGCTACGCGCGCGCTGGCTGATGAAATCCTCAATCTGTTTCGCGTCCAGCAGGTGACGGTTATCCCGGTGGATTTCACCGGCCTGGAGCAATTGACCGGCGACGGCGCCCTCGGGAATCAGTTCACCGATCTCATTTCCAGTTCCATGACATTGATACAGGAGCCGGGCGACCCAATAGCGGTTACGACTGCCGAGGAAGCCGGCCGCCTGGCAGGATTCAACGTCCGCTTGCCGCAGGGGGCATCGCCTTCACAAATCTATGTGATGGACGGCGCGGAATTCACCATTACGGTGGACCGTCAGAAAGCCCAGGCGCTGCTCGACGAAGCCGGGCGAAGCGATCTGGTCCTGCCCGATGCGATTGACGGCGCGGAAATTTCTGCCGTCATCCCGCCGTCGGTCAGCGTTGGGTATGATACCTGCCCCGCGCCCCGCACGAGTTACGTGCATGATGCCCCAATTGCCGCACGGCACTACCCTGATTGTGTCATCCTGGTGGAAATGCCCAGCCCAACGGTCAGCGCGCCCGCAGAAGTGGATATCGAGCAACTGGCACGGATTGGCCTGGAATTCACCGGCATGACTCCCATCGAGGCTGCCATCTTTACCAGTACGGTGGATTGGACTTCCACCCTGGTCATCCCCATTCCAAAGGACGCCGCCTTTTACGACCTGGTGACGGTGGATGGCGTGCCAGGCACCCTCATTCGGCGCTCGGCGGACGACCCTCGTTCACAGTATGCCCTGCTATGGGTCAAGGACGGAATCATCCATGCCATCAGCGCGGTAGGAACCGATTATCAGAGGGCGCTGGACCTGGCAAATTCGCTGCCGTGACGCCGAGCCAGAGTGTATTGATGGCCGTCCCTGCAATCGTCACCGACAAACTAAACAAAACGTTCGGCGAGCGCGTCGCGGTGAAAGGCCTTACCCTGCAAGTGGAGCAGGGCGAGATATTCGGTTTTCTCGGCCCGAACGGCGCGGGGAAAACCACCTCGATCAAGATGCTGCTCGGGCTGACTGCTCCCACTTCCGGCTCCGCCTCGCTGCTGGGGAGGCCCATCGGCGACCGCGCTGCCCGCGCCCGCATCGGCTTCCTGCCCGAACACTTCCGCTTTCAAGAGTGGCTGACCGCCCGCGAATTCCTCGAATTGCACGGCGAACTGCTGGGGATGGAATCCCACGACCTTCGTTTACGCCGGGACAAATTGCTCGAGCGGGTGGGATTGGCCGATTTCGGCAATGCGCCGCTGCGAACCTTCTCGAAAGGGATGCTCCAGCGCATCGGGCTGGCGCAGGCCCTGCTCAACCGTCCAGCGCTGGTATTTTTGGATGAGCCGACCTCCGGTCTCGATCCCGTAGGACGCCTGCTGGTGCGGGACATCATCCATGAGTTGCGCGGGCAGGGGACTTGCGTTTTCATCAATTCCCATTTATTGAGCGAAATCGAGGCGACCTGCGACCGGGTGGCTTTTATCAGCCATGGGGAGGTGGTGCGCGTCCTGGACATGGCCTCGCTCGACCGCAGCCTGTCACGCGTGACCCTTCGCGCCGCCGGCCTGACGCCTGAGATTGCTGCCGGCCTGGCCGCGTGGGCAGAGCATGTCGAGATCAACGGCGACGAGGCAACCCTGGTTGTCCACAACGAGGATAACCTGCCCGAAATCACAAGTTATCTCGTGGCGCGGCAGGTCAGGGTTTATGCCATCACTCCCAAGCGCGCCTCGCTCGAAGAGATATTTATTGAAACGATTGGCGAGGAGGGCGGACTGTGAGAAATATCTGGACGCTGGCGCGCATGACTTACCGGGAAGCGCTTCGCCGGCGCATTGTCCTGACCGGCCTGGTGCTTGGGCTGTGCTTCCTGCTCGTTTTCTCCATCGGTTTTCATTTCATCTACAACGAGTTCTATATATCGCCAGATCGAACAATTTATCGCATCATCCGAAGCGAAGCGACGAATTCGCTTTTGCTGGCCGGACTGTACGCGGTCTCGTTCCTGTCGCTGGCGATGGGCGTGCTGTTGGGCGTGGATACGCTGGCCGGGGAGATCGCTTCTGGCACGATCCAGACGATTGCCTCCAAACCGGTGCGCCGCGCGGAAATCGTGCTGGGTAAATGGCTGGGATTTGCCGCCTTGCTGGCGCTGTATTCCCTGCTGATGTCTGGTGGAACTGCGTTGAGCGTTTTCGCCCAAAGCGGTCACGTCGCTCCCAACCTGCCGGCGGGTATTGGGCTCATTTATCTCGAATCCCTGCTGATGATGACGGTTGCGCTGGCCTTTTCGAGCGCCATACCGGCTCTGGCTGCCGGCGGGGTGGTTTTTGGATTGTACGGCCTGGCTTTTATCGGCGGCTGGATCGAGCAAATCGGCGCGCTGCTAGAGAACCAGGCTGCGGTGAAGATCGGGATTGTCACCAGCCTGATTATTCCCACCGAGGCCATCTGGCGGCGCGCTTCCTTTGAAATGCAATCACCCCTGGCGGGGGTGTGGGGCACGTCGCCGTTTGGGGCTGCCTCCGTTCCGAGCGCCGCGATGATCCTCTATGCCGTTGTGTATCTCGCAATGGCGCTGGGCGCGGCGATCAATACGTTTCAAAAGCGGGATATTTAGGGATACACCCTCTTGATCGTGCGCGGGAAGGGGATCGTCTCGCGGATGTGTTCGGTGCCGCAGAGCCAGGCCACGGTCCGCTCGACGCCCATCCCGAATCCGCTGTGGGGCACGGAGCCGAAGCGGCGCAGGTCAAGGTACCACTGGTAGGCTTCCTCGGGCAGCTTGTGATCGTGGATGCGCTGGAGCAGCAACTCGTGGCTCGACATGCGTTCGGAGCCGCCGCAGATTTCACCGTAGCCCTCCGGCGCCAGCAGGTCCGCCGATTTGCAGACTTCCGGGCGCCCTGGCCAGGGTTCCATGTAAAAGGCCTTGACCTGGGTCGGGTAGCCGTAGACGAAGACCGGCTTGTCGAATTTTTGGGTCAGGGCGGTTTCGTGCGGCGCGCCAAAGTCCATGCCCCATTCGAAGGCCAGGAGTTCTTTTTCTTCTTGGTCGTCGCTGGCTTCGCGGATTTCGGCAATCATTTGGGCCGCCTCGTCGTAGGAGATGCGCGGGAAGGGCGGCGTGATGCTTTCCAGCTTGCTCAGGTCGCGGCCGAGCGAGAGCAATTCCGGTTTTCGCTCTCGCAGCACGCGCTGGACGATGTGGCTGATGAACTGCTCTTCGAGTTCCATCAACCCGTCGAGGTCGCAGAAAGCCGCCTCCGGCTCGACCATCCAGAACTCGGTCAGGTGGCGGCGGGTCTTGGATTTTTCGGCCCGGAAAGTCGGCCCGAAGCAATAGACCTTGCCGAAGGCCATGATGTTGGCTTCGTTGTAGAGCTGGCCAGATTGCGCCAGGTAAGCCACGCCCTCGTCGAAATATGGCGTTTCGAACAGGGTGGTCGTCCCTTCGACCGCGGCCGGGGTCAGGATGGGCGTGTCCATGCGGATGAAACCGTTGTCGTCCAGGAATTCCTGGATGGCGCTGATGACCGTGGCCCGGATGCGCAGGATGGCCCACTGGCTGGGCATGCGGATCCACAGGTGGCGGTTGTCGAGGGCGAAGTCCACACCGTGTTCTTTGAGCGCCATCGGGTAGTCTTCGTCGGCCAGTTGAATGATTTTCAAATCTATGATCCCGATCTCGTACCCGCCGGGGATGCCGGGGGCGCGCTTGTCGGCCCGCACCGTGCCGGTGATGACGACCGAGGTCTCCTGCGGGAGATGGCTGATCCGGTCGAAAAGCGCTTCGTCCAGGTCGCCTTTGAAGGCCACGCATTGCACGAAACCGGAGCCGTCCCGCACCAGCAGGAAGGCCAGCTTGCCTTTGTCGGTGCGGTTGTAAACCCAGCCTTCGACGACCACTTCCTGACCGTCGTATTTCGAAATATCTGAAACCCGGATAAGTTCTGGCATGATTTCTCCTCGATATTCGGAATTTGATATTTGATACTCGGAATTAGCGAACCGAGTGTCAAATATCGAGTATCGTTCTTCGTCCAATTTTACTTTATCGCAGCGACTACTGCTTTAGCGAACTTAGAATTTCGTCCAACGTGCTGCGAATAACCATCGGGTCGGCCTTGCCGCCCATCGAGCGCATCACCTGACCGAAGAACCATTGCGCCAGGGACTCCTTGCCCGCCAGGAATTTCTCCACCTCGCCGGGATTCGCTTCGAGAACTTTGCGGATCGCCTCCCGGATTTGGGCCTGGTCGCTGACCTGTGAGAGTCCCTTCTCCCGGACGATTTCACCGGGGGCCTTGCCGGTGGTGAACATTTCGTCCAAGACGGCGCGGGCGGTGGAGGTGTTGATGGTCCTGTCCGTGACCAGGGCGATCAGGTCCACCAGCATCTGGGGCGAGACGGGGCAGGCCTGGATGGCGGATTTGTCGTCCAGGCGGGCGAACAGGTCGGTGGTCAGCCAGTTGGCGATGGATTTCGGCTCGATTTGTTTAGATAGGCCGTATTCGACGGCCCGGTCGAAGTAGTCGGCGACAGCTTTTTCGTCAATCAGCACTGAGGCGTCGTAGGCAGTCAGGCCCATCTCGATGAAACGCTGGCGTTTGGCGTCTGGCAATTCGGGCAGGGAACGTTGAATGGTCTGGATCCAGCCCGGGTCCAGGACGAGCGGGGGCAGGTCCGGTTCGGGGAAGTAGCGGTAGTCGTGGGCATTTTCCTTGCCCCGCTGGGAGTACGTCTTCCCGGTCATTTCGTTGAAGCCGAGGGTTTCCTGGTCCACCGCGCCGCCTGTGTCGTAAATTGCCGATTGACGCTCGATTTCGTAGGCGGTTCCGGCGAGCAGCGAGCGGAAGGAGTTCAGGTTTTTGATTTCTGTGCGTGTATTCAGGATGTCGCTGCCTGCCGGTCGGACCGAGACGTTCGACTCGAAGCGGATGACGCCCTTTTCCATGTCGCCGGTGTTGACGCCGAGATAGCGCAGGATGGCCCGCAGTTTGACGGCGAAGGCCACGGCCTCTTCGGCGGAGCGCAAATCCGGCTCGGTGACGATTTCGAGCAGTGGCACGCCGGAGCGGTTGTAGTCCACCAGCGAGCGGCCGTCCACGTGGGAGAGTTTGCCGGTGTCTTCCTCAATGTGGACCCGGCGGATGCGGATGCGTTTGAGGCCTTCGGGGGTGTCAATATCCAGCCAACCGTTCGTCGCCAGCGGCAGTTCGTACTGCGAAATCTGGTAGCCTTTGGGCAGGTCGGGGTAGAAGTAATTCTTGCGGGCGAAGATGCTCTCGGAGTGGATCTCGCAGTTGAGCGCCAGCCCCACCCGCACCGACAGTTCGACGGCGCGGGCGTTGATGGCCGGCAGCGCGCCGGGCTGGCCGGTGCAGACCGGGCAGACATGGCGGTTGGGCAGGGCGGTGGTGGAATCGACCACCGCGCAACTGCAAAACATCTTGCTTTGGGTCAGCAGTTCGGCGTGGATTTCAAGCCCGATGACAGGTTCGTATTTCATAATTCTCGCTCATCCATGAGTCCACTGCAAAAACTCCAAAAACTTAACGCGAAGTCGCCAAGGCGC
>DYLB01000126.1:0-4332 GCA_020722305.1 Anaerolinea thermophila
TCTTTGCGCCTTGGCGGCTTCGCGTTAAGTTTTTGGAGTTTTTGCAGTGGACTCCTTGATGACTTTTACCCTGGGCGCGTCTACGGGAAATTTGGGCACTAGATGGCAATTCCTGTTTCAGCGACAAAGGCTTCCAAAACTGGTGTTTCTGCGTTCAGAACGTCTCTACCAAATGTCTCGATATGGAACTGGATGGCGGATTTCACATCAGCCAAAGCCTCTTCATAAGAATCGCCTTCAGCAACTACAACACCTTTCAAGCCGAGCGGATAAGCCACGTAACCGTCCGTGTGTTTTTCAACAATGATCTTGATCTGTTTGAGCATCTGGTTCTCCTGGTCTCTGCACGCAATTATACTGCTTCTCCTCGCAGAAAATCCGCAGCTTAATCCTGCGGCTGCGGCGTAGGCGTGGGCGTGAAGATCGGCGAAGGGGTGATGCTGGGGGTGATCGTGATCGTCGGGGTGACGGTGAAGCGCGGCGTAATGGTCGCGGTCGGCGGCTCGGTCGGGGTGGGGAACAGGACGCCGCGCACTGTATATATGCGGTTCACCACTTCGCCGTAAGCGCCCATCAGCCCCAGCCGGGACTGATTGAAGATCACCTCGATGGCCGCGCCGTTGCCGGTGATCACCTCGATCTGCTCGTTGGCGTCGAAGTTGAGCGCCCCCCCGGCCACCACCCGGCCCTCGAACGCGACCTCGCCGTCCACGATCACGCGCAGGAAGGCCCGGTCGGCGATAATCAGCACCAACTGCACCGGGGCGGCGCTGAGAGTCTCGGTCACCTCGATGGTCGGGGAGGGTTCGTCCGGGGCGAGGGTGGGTTGGTCTGGCGCGGCGCTGGCCTGGATGGGGGCGGCCGGCAGGATGGGTGTGAACGTGACCAGCGCCGCGTCCAGGGTGCTCCCCGGCGTGGCCAGCAGCACGTCCGAGATCGAAGGGCCGGTCGGTTCGGGCGAGGGGGCCAACTGGGCCTCAAGCACCCGATTCAGGCCCCAGATCGAGAAGGCTGCCAGCCCCACCGCCATGCCCACGCCGAAGATCAAGTCAATGCTCAACAGACGCCGCGCCCAGAGCGGCAGGTGCCAGCGGCGGCCGCGCGGCCGGGTCAGCCCGGTCAGCGGGTTGCGCTCCAGGCGCTGGGCTTGCAGCCCCTCGGCAAAGCGCAGCAGCAGGGCGTCGGCGTCCAAGTCGAGGAAGGCGGCGTAGTTGCTGATCATGCCCCGCGCCTGCACCGGCGACGACAACCGTTCGAAAGCCCCGGCTTCGAGCACTTTCAGGTTATGGGCGCGCACGTGGGTGTGGCGCTCGATCTCCTCGAGGGTCAGGCTCAGGGCTTCGCGGCGCTCACGCAACTGCGCGCCGATGGATTGGAATATCAATTGGGATTGGAGGCCTTCCGCCGCCTCGACCGGTTCCGCTTCGACGGGAATTTCCCCGGCTTCGACATTCTCCGGCGGCTCCTCCCCGGGACCCTCGGCCTGTTTGCCGTACCCGGCAGCCGGTTCCTGCCCCTGGCGCGCCCACGGGAAACGGAACGGCAGCTTGAAGCGCGTCCCGGAATCCGCTGCGGGGGCGGGGGATTCGGCCATAACGGGAGCAGGCTGCTCTTCGGGTTCGATCCGCTCGGGATCGGGCGGGGGTGCGGGTTCAGGCTCGGGTTCCGGCTTCGGCTCGGGCGTGGGCGCGGCCTCGATCTTCGTCACGCTTTCGACCGGTTCGGCTTTGCCGTTGCGCTGTTCCTCCAGCAGGGAGGCGGCGTCCAGCCCGAGGAAGTCGGCGTACAGGCGCAGGAAGCCGCGTCCCTGGGCCGCCGAGGGCAGGGCCGACCAGTCGTCGGCTTCGAGGGCGCGCAGGAACACCACCCGGACGCGGGTGGCTTCCTGCGCCTTTTCGAGGGTCAGGCGGCGGGCTTCGCGGGCAGATTTCAGACGGGCGCCGATGGTTTCGGGCATGGGGTTAATCGAACATCACCGGGTCTCCCCTGGATGGGCGTGAACCGGTGATGTTTTCTTCCTTAGAATGGGAGCGTGGGCTGTTTAGGCTTCGGCTTCGTCGGCGGGTTCTTCGTCAGCGAGCACTTCTTCGACGACTTCTTCTTCGGCCTCGGCTTCCATCGCGGCCAGCTCTTCCATTTCGGCCAGGGCGGCCTCGACGGTTTCGCCTTCGCGGTGGACGATGAGCTTGATCTTGGGGACCAGGTCCATCGTCAGGCGGACCTCGACGGTGTGTTCGCCGAGGGTGCGGATGGGCTGCATGGCGATCTGCTGGCGTTTGACCGCGATGCCGGTCTTGGCCTGGATGGCTTCGGCCACGTCCTGGGAGGTGATCGAGCCGTAGAGTTTGCCGGTTTCGCCGGCCCGGACGCCGAAGGTGAGCAGGAGGCCGGTCAGTTGCTCGGCGACGCCGCTGAGTTCCTGGTTGAGGACGGCGCGTTGGGCGGCGGCCTTTTTCTTGATCTGTTCGACCTGTTTGAGCGCGCCGGCGGTCGCCAGGACGGCCATCCCTTGCGGGAGCAGGTAGTTGCGGCCGTAGCCGTCGGCCACGCGTTTGACGTCGCCTGCGCGGCCCAGTTTGTAAACGTCTTTGACAAGCAATACTTTCATTTTTCTCAAGCCCTTTCAAGCTGGATTATGTGGAGCGAAGGGTACAACGCTCCGGCGGCTGATTTTACCAGAGAGGGGGAGGCGCGTCAATTCGACTTGCCAAGCGTCTTAAGCCGGGGTATGATACGCCCATGCAATGGCTGCGTTCGTTCACCTTCAAGCAAGTCGGGATCGGGATCGCCCTGGTCATCTTTTTCCTGGCAATCGTGGATTTCAACGCCCGCCTGGACGTGCTCCGGCAGCGCGAGGACGCGGTCAAGACCGTGCGAGCCGAGGCGACGGCGGTGATGCAGACCCAAATGGCTCTGCAAACCGCAGTGGCCTACGCCACCTCGGACGACGCGGTGCGCCGCTACGGGTACGAATCCGGGCAGGGGCAGGAGGGCGATCACCTCGTCGTGCCGGTGCCTGCGCCGGGCAGCACACCCGCCGCCCTCATCGAGCCGACGCCTGAGCCGGTGCCGCCAAAGAACTGGGAAGTGTGGTGGCAGTTGTTCTTCGGGGAATGAGTTATCCCAATTCCTGCAAATATTGGCGGATCATCAACGCCGCGGTCGCGCCTTCGCCCGCGGCCGAGGCGGCTTGCTTGGTGGAGCCGGCCCGCACGTCTCCGGCGGCGAACAGGCCGGGCAGGGAGGTCATCAGGGTTTTATCGGTGACGACGAAGCCCCATTTGTCAATCTCGACTTTTCCGGCGGCCAGGTCGCTATTGGGTTCCAGGCCGATGAACACGAAAATGCCGTCGTAATGCCATTCCTTGGTTTCGCCGCTGGCGCGGTCCTCGACCAGAACACTTTCCAATTTGTGCTGGCCGCGCAGTTCCTTGACAGCGTGGTTGACGGTGACAGTCATATCCTCGCGTTTGGCGACTGCATCCTGCAAGATCTTGCTGGCCTTGACCTGCGGCAGGAACTCGACGATGTCCACCTGTTTGGCGAATTTGGTCAGGAACAGGCCTTCCTCGAACCCACTGTTGCCGCCGCCGATGACCAGCACCTTCTTGTCTTTGTAGAAGGCCCCGTCGCAGGTGGCGCAGAAGTGGACGTTGATGCCGATCAGGCCCGTCTCGCCGGGGATGCCCAGGCGGCGGTAGCGCGCCCCGGTCGCCAGCAGGGCCGCCTTGCTGCCGTATTCCGAGCCGTCCTTCGTTTTGATGCACAGGTACCGGCCTTCGGGGTTGATCTCGGTCACGCTTTGGGCTTGCAGGATTTCGACGCCAAAACGCCGAGCCTGGCGCGTCAGCCGGTCGGCGAACTCGGCCCCGGAGACGCCGTCGTCGAAGCCGGGGAAGTTGTCGAGGGTCTGGGTGACGGCTACCTGCCCGCCCAGCCCGGATTTCTCGATGACCAGCACGTCCATGCCCTCGCGGGCCATGTAGAGGGCGGCCGTCAGCCCGGTGGGGCCGCCGCCGATCACGATCGAATCGTAGAACGAGCGTTTCGCCTTCGTCTGAAGTCCGAGCTTTTCGGCCAGCGCCTCGTTCGACGGCTCGACCAGCACGCTCCCATCGGGGAAGATGATGGTCGGCACGCTGCGGCTGCCGCGGTTGACCTGCTCGACGAAGGCCATCGCTTCGGAGTCTTCCTCGATGTTGACGTTCTCGTACTGGATGCGCTGCTCGCCGAAGAACTGCTTGGCGCGCTTGCAGTCCGGGCACCAGACGGTGCTGTAAACAGTAATCTTTTCGGGTTTTAGTCGCGGGTCGGTCATAATTTGTCCTCCAA
>DYLB01000126.1:4432-5640 GCA_020722305.1 Anaerolinea thermophila
AAGACTTCCGAAGTTTCTTTAAAGAATGCCTGAACGCAGCATATCTTACGCACTCAATGTATAATTGCGGCGATGCCCGACCGAACCAACCACCAATGGCTTTCCGATCTGAAAAATCCCGGCCCGCCGCGCGAAGCGGCCCTGGCCGACCTGCACGCCCTCGTCCTGCAGGCCATGCCCTACGCCCTCTCGCGCTACCTCTCGCCGGATAACCCGCAGTTCAATGCCCTGGCCGAGGAGACCGCCCAGGAGACGCTCCTGCGCGTCCTCGACCGGATGGATACGTTCGAGGGCCGCAGCCAGTTCACCACCTGGGTCTACAAGATCGCGGTCCACATTGCCCTGAGCGAGCTGAGACGCCGCCGCTGGCGGGATGTCTCGCTGGATGAGCTTTTGGAGGACGCTGACGGCCAACCAACGGAACCGGGCTGGATGTCCACGCCCGACCCGGGGCCTGAGACGCGGGCCGAGCAGCGGGACGCCCTCGAACGCGTCCGCCGCATCATCGCCG
Organism: Anaerolinea thermophila; assembly: GCA_020722305.1. GTDB lineage: Bacteria > Chloroflexota > Anaerolineae > Anaerolineales > Villigracilaceae > UBA5796. The sequence continues at coordinate 4,944 of DYLB01000126.1, forward strand.
AGGAGCTGACCGATAAACAGCGCAAGGCAGTCATCGCCATTGGGATCAAGGGCATGCCGATGGAGGAAGTCGCCAAACGGATGCGCACCAACCGCAACGCCCTCTACAAACTCATGTTCGACGCCCGCCTGCGCCTGAAACAGCGTCTCGAAAACGAAGGCTTGGAAGTAGACGAATTGTTGAATCTCTTCGAAGTGTAAGAAAATTGTAAGAACCCGAGCAGTAAAATCGTCTGGAACAGCGATACGCCATGGAGATGCTCAACTTTTTGAAACGCTGGTTCAAGCCCCGCCCTGGCCCGCAGATGGTGGGGGATGCCCTGGTGCAGAGAATGCTCCGGTCGTTGAAGGTTACCAGTTTGGATGAATTGACCTGCGAAGATACCTTCGCCCTGCTCGACCAGTTTGTCGAGCTGGTGGCCTGTGGTGAAGACGCCGGCCGCCTGATGCCCCTGGTGAAGCAGCACCTCGACTTGTGCGGGGAATGTTACGAGGAATACGAAGTGTTGAAGCAGATCCTGGTCGCTGCGAACAAGCCCCACCCTAAACTTTGAAAGCCAGACCCTGACATGGTTCACGGACTCCGATTTCTCCCGGTTTTGGAATGCTAAAATCGGGAGATTTTGGACTCCGGCATCCCGGCTTGCACCGGACGCCGCCAATTCCCCTCACCAATAACCAATTCTCCCAACCTTAAC
>DYLB01000127.1 GCA_020722305.1 Anaerolinea thermophila
AGTGAAATATCGCAAGAATGTGCCGGTCGGCGTGCCGCTCAAGATCGTCGGCAAAGCGCTCAAATCCCGCAGCAAGATGGGCGAGGGCTGGGCCGGCATCTACGACCCCAACGGCACCCTGCTGGCCGAAGCCACCGCCCTGCACATTGACGTGCCGCCTGAGACCTTCGACATGAGCAAACTCGAGGAACTGGGCTGGAAAATCTACCCAGATTGACCAAAATCCGCCCCGGCCACAGGCATCCTGTATAATAAGGATGCCTGTTCGATTCCCGATGGAGAAACCATGATTACCGCTTATCACCGCCCGACAACCCTCGAAGAAGCCCTCACGCTTCTGACCCAACCGCATACCCTCCCCCTCGGCGGCGGGACGCTGGTCAACACGCCCGCCTTCAAAGCCCAAGATTTTGCAGTGGTGGATTTACAGTCCCTGGGATTGGATGCGATCCGGGCGACCGGCAACCCCCTCGAAATCGGCGCGACCGTCAGCCTCCAGCGTCTCCTCGACGAAAGCGGACTACCCGCAGGCCTGCTCCAGGCCATCCGGCTGGAAGCGCCCCTCAACCTCCGCAACCAGGCCACCGTCGCCGGGACGATTGTCGCTGCGGATGGACGTTCGACTTTCGCCGCGGCCTTGCTGGCGTTGGACGCGAGGATCGAACAAGCGATATTCGATAATTCGAAAATCGAATATCGAGTTTCGAATATCGGCGAGTTCCTTCCACTCCGTTCAACCAGGCTCATCACGAAAATTACCATCCCTCTCCATGTCAAATTCGCCTTCGAATACGTTGCGCGGACTCCGTCCGACAAGCCCATCGTCTGCGCCGCGCTCTGCCAGTGGCCCGGCGGGCGGACGCGCCTGGTCCTGGGCGGCTGGGGCAAGTCCCCGCTCCTGGCCCTGGACGGACTCGACCCCACCGGCCTCGACTCCACTGCCCGCAACGCCTTCCACGAAGCGACGGACGAGTGGGCCAGCGCCGAATATCGCATGGACGTGGCCTCCACGCTGGCACAGCGCTGCCTGGCACAGATCACGAATGAATAAAAGGCCATGACCAAAAAAGATAAAATCAGCCCCGACAAGGTTGCAGAAACGACCGCTGAATACAAGGTCGCCACTCCGACAAAGGCTGACCTGGCGGCGCGACGCATCCCCGTCAGGTCAGCCAACATAGCGGCTTTCTGTAAACGTTGGAAAATAGTCGAGTTTTCCCTTTTTGGCTCGGTGCTTCGTGAGGATTTCCGCCCGGACAGCGACGTGGATGTGCTGGTCAGTTTTCAGCCAGATGCTAAATGGAGTCTCTGGGACTTGACCGAAATGCAGGAAGAACTGGAAACCATGTTTGGCCGAAAGGTAGATCTGGTCGAAAAGGAAGCTCTTCGCAACCCCTACCGGCGGCACTCCATTTTAACCAAACGGGAAATACTCTATGCAGCCTAGCGAGAGAGACTCCGGTTATGTTTGGGATATGCTTGACTCGGCCCGCATGGTGCAAGAATTTATGGCAGGCGTGCATTTTGAAGGATTCCTGCGCGACCGAAAATTACAACTTGCCATAGAACGATGTATCGAGATCATAGGCGAGGCATCCCGGCAGATTTCCGACGAACTCAAACAGGCACATCCCGAAATTCCCTGGAACCGGGTCATTGCCCAACGAAATGTATTGGCCCATGAATACGATGATGTCAAGCAGGAACGCATGTGGCTGGTTGCACAGTCCACGTGCCAGCCTTGATCCCGCAACTGGAATCCATCCTGCCGCCCCCACCCAAAGAATAATGTTTGTTTTCACTCAAAACTCAAAATTGGTGGCAGGTTAGCCTAAACGACTATCAAACCCTCGAACAAGGAAACTACCTAATGTCCTTCACCCTCCTCACCACACAACACATCCCCGAACTCAACGCCACGGTCAAACTCTACACTCACGACAAGACCGGGGCGCGGCTTTTATCGGTGCTCAACGACGACGAGAACAAGGTCTTCGGCATCACTTTCCGCACCCCGCCGCAGACCTCCAACGGCATCGCCCACATCATGGAACATTCTGTGCTGTGCGGCTCACGCAAGTACCCGGTCAAGGAGCCGTTCATCGAACTGGCCAAAGGCTCACTCAACACCTTCCTAAACGCCTTCACCTACCCCGACAAGACCTGTTACCCGGTCGCCAGCCAGAACTTGCAGGATTTCTACAACCTGATTGACGTTTATCTGGACGCGGTCTTCTACCCGCTCATCCCGGAGCACACCCTCCAGCAGGAGGGCTGGCATTACGAACTGGACTCGCCCGACGCGCCGTTGACCTTCAAAGGCGTGGTCTTCAACGAGATGAAAGGCGCGCTTTCCTCCCCGGACGATTTGCTGGGTGAGGTCTCCCAGCAGTCGCTCTACCCCGACACCCCCTACGGACTTAACTCCGGCGGCGACCCGGCCGTCATCCCCGACCTGACGTATGCCGAGTTCAAGGCTTTCCACGAGACCTATTACCACCCGTCGAACTCGTACATCTACTTCTACGGCGACGACCCCGAAGACGAACGCCTGCACATCCTGGATAAATGGCTGGACGGTTTCGAGCGCAAGGAAGTCCACTCGCGCCTGCCGCTCCAGCCGCGTTGGACCGAGCCGAAGCTGATCGTCAAGTCCTACGACTCCGGCGATTCGCCCGACGCCAAAGCCTACATCACCGTCAACTGGCTGCTCGATGAGCCGACCGACGTCGAGGCCACCATGGGACTCTCGATCCTGTCCCACGTGCTGCTGGCCACCCCGGCCTCGCCGCTCAAGAAGGCCCTGACCGACTCCGGCCTGGGCGAGGACGTCACCGGCGGTTACACCGAAGACCTGCGTCAGGGATATTTTTCGGCCGGGATGCAGGGTGTCGAAACGGCGAACCTGCCCAAGGTCCAGGAAGTGATCGAGGAGACGCTTGAACGGTTGGCGGCTGAGGGCATTGATCCCGACACGGTCGCGGCCTCGCTCAATACCATCGAATTCCACCTGCGCGAGCAGAATACCGGACGTTTCCCGCGCGGCCTGTTCCTGATGCTCAACGCCCTGTCCACCTGGCTTTATGACGGCGATCCGATCGCAGCCATCGCTTTCGAGAAACCGCTGGCGGCCATCAAGGACAAAGCCGCCGCCGGGCGCTATTTCGAGAGGCTGATCGAAAAGTACCTGCTCACCAACCCGCACCGCACCACGGTTCATCTTGTCCCCGACCCGGAGGAAGGCAAACGGCTCGCCGAAGCCGAAACGGCCCGGCTGGAAAAAGCCAGGGCCGCCATGTCGCCTGCCGACTTGCAAAAGGTGATCGAGACCACCGCCGAACTCAAGCGCCGCCAGGAAACGCCCGACAGCCCTGAAGCCCTGGCGACCATCCCCTCGCTGGCGCTCGAAGACCTGGACCGGGAAAACAAACTCATCCCGCGAGAAATCCACACCCTGGGCGATACCCGGGTGCTCTACCACGACCTGTTCACCAACGGGATCGTCTACCTGAACCTGGGCTTCGACCTGCACGCTCTCCCCGCCGACCTGCTGCCGTTCGTGGGACTGTTCGGGCAGGCGCTGCTGCAAATGGGCACGGCGACGCAGGATTTCGTCCAACTGACCCAGCGCATCGGGCGCGAGACCGGCGGCATCGGCTCCGGGACGCTGACCTCCACCATCCGCGAGAGCAGCGATTCGGCCCTGTGGTTCTTCCTGAGCGGCAAGGCGGTCACATCTCAGGCCGGGGAACTGCTCGCCATCCTGAAAGATGTGCTGTTGACCGCCAACCTGGACAACCGCGAACGGTTCAAACAAATCGTACTCGAGGAAAAAGCCGGGGCGGAGTCCGGTTTGATCCCGGGCGGGCACGCGGTGGTCAATCGCCGCCTGCGCGCCCACTTCAACGAAGCCGATTGGGTCACCGAGCAGATCAACGGCCTCGACAACCTGTTCTTCGTCCGCAAGCTGGCCGAGGAGATCGAGAAAGACTGGCCCTCGGTGTTGGAAAAGCTGGAGACGGTCCGCCGCCTGTTGATCAACCGGAACGGGATGATCGTCAACGTGACCCTCGACGCCGAAAATATGAAAGCCTTCGAGCCGCAGCTTGCATCCTTTATCGAAACCCTTCCGTTCGCCGACACATCCCTGCACCGTTATCATGCAACCCGCAACACTCGCCACGAAGGTCTCACCATCCCTGCCCAGGTCAACTACGTCGGCAAGGGCGCAAACCTGTACCAACTGGGCTACGAACCGCACGGCTCGGTCAACGTAATCAACAAGTATCTCGGCACCACCTGGCTGTGGGAGAAGGTGCGGGTGCAGGGCGGCGCCTATGGCGGGATGAGCGCCTTCGACACCCACTCCGGGGTCTGGACCTATCTCTCGTACCGCGACCCAAACCTGTTGTCCACGCTGGACAACTACGACGCCACCGCGAAATTCCTGCGCGACCTCGACCTGAGCCGCGAGGAGCTGACCAAGTCCATCATCGGCACGATCGGCGACTTCGATGCCTACCTGCTGCCGGACGCCAAAGGCTACACCTCGATGGTGCGCTACCTGACCCGTTACACCGACGAAGAACGCCAGCGAATCCGTGAAGAAGTGCTCGGCACCACTGTGGCAGATTTCAAATCCTTTGCCCGCGTGCTCGAGGAAGTTGCCCGCCAGGGCGAGGTGGTCGTGATGGGATCGGCGGAGGCCATCCAAAAAGCCAACAAGGAAAAAGAGGGCTGGCTCGAAGTCAAGAAAGTGATGTAAACGCGCGAGGAAACTCCCATGAAAACCACCCTGACCATCAATGGCATCTCCCACGAACTCGAAATCCATCCCTCCGGAACCCTGCTCGCCATCCTGCGCGGACTGGGATTCCACTCGGTCGAATTCGGCGACGAGCACGGCCTGACCGGGGCGGATACGGTCATGCTCGACGGAAGACCCGTCAACGCCGGATTGCTGCTGGCCGCCCAGGCCGAAGGACATAAAATTGCCACCCTCATGGACGAGGCCGTCAGCCGCGCCCACATGGGCAGTGACCCGCAGCACCAACTTCGTCTATACCGCCGAATTGACCGTCAAATACAAGCGAAAAATTCCCATCGGCAAGCCAATCCGCGTGGTGGGTAAACAGGTCGAGTGAGTAGTTTCCCAGAGGTAAAATAGACGTATGGCTGTCCCATATCCGATTACAGAAGACTTGCTGGTCTCTGAACTTTGGACTCGGGATGTTCCCTTTTTGATGGGAGAACAAACCAGCCCCGCCCCCCTGCTCGACCCCGCGACTCTCATCCAGTCGCTGGCGCAGAGCGAGGAGGCGCGCCTGCGGATGGCGTTGATTCCGCTGTTTTTGCGTCACCCCGAATTTTCCAGCGAAGCGGTCAAAGCGGATGAAAATCTATCGCCGTCGAATCAACTTTACCTTCGCTTTTATTACACCGCATCCGTCCTTCTTCAACAGAAGTATTTGGAACGATTGGTCAAAATCTTTGGCGAGCAAGCGCAATTACCCGATTTGTTTTCGGAGAAATTGGGCTTCTCGCTTGGGGCAGACCCCGATGAGGCGCTTGTCCGCTTGGGAAAACGGCATCAGGTTTTGAGTGCACGGATCATCAACTGGGCTGGCA
>DYLB01000128.1:0-3267 GCA_020722305.1 Anaerolinea thermophila
ATTGCGCGTGATGGTCAAGCGCATTTTACGCAAATACGGTTATCCGCCCGATAAGCAAGAGAAGGCGACGAAGACAGTTCTGGAACAAGCTGAACTGATTGCGAGAGATTGGGCCGGATAAGGAAACAAGAAACCCCCTCACATGAACATAGCGCGGCCTCCAGCCGCAACCAAACGTATCGCCGACCTATGGTCGGCCCCACCAGGCGGAGCCTGGCGGTACGATTGCCAGATAAGATTTGCGCGTTCAATGCAAATGTTGCGCGGTAATACTATATAGGTGATTGCCAGAACGAGCGTGGCCAGGGCCAACTGTGCCAGGTGGAATTTGAGCAACCCGTCGAGGCGGGAATCTGTGAGTAACGCGAACTTTAGTTCGCTGGTACGCTTGCGGAGTTGGAAGATGCCAAAGGTGGCGAGGGTGACAATCGAGACGGAGATGAAGGTGGTCATTTCGCCTGTCCTTTCCGCAGCATCCACAAGCCGATACCCCAGAAGAGGCCGATCATCAGGAGGCTGTCGAGGTTGGGCGAGAAGACGAATTCCGCCCCCGGCGAGAGCTTGACGAAGCCTTCGAGGATCAGTTGGGCGCTGATGGCGTTGGTCACGTTGTGGGCGATGTAAGCCGGCCAGAGCGAACCGGTCTGGAGGCGTAATTCGCCGTAAACGAGCGAGGTCGGGAACAGGCCGAAGAAACCTAGGACGATGAACCAGGTCATGCCGAGGCTGGTGTATTGACTGATGACATCGCTCCCCAGGAAGAACAGCCAGTAAGGGAGATGCCACAGTCCCCAGATCAGGGCGGTTAGGCTATGGTTGGCGAGGTTGCCCAGGCCGAGGGCCTTGAAGCGCGGCGTCAGGTAGCCGCGCCAGGCGAATTCCTCGCCGATGTTCTTCACCAGGGAGGCCGCCAATCCGAAAGCGGCCACCGGCAGCAACGCGCCGAAGCCCTTCGTCACCAGCCCCTCGAAAGAAACGACCCCGAAAACGGCGCCCAGGCTAAGGGTCAGGAAGATCGTGGCGGGATAGAGCAGCAGCGAGAAGGCGTACCATCCCAGGTTGCCTTTCAGGTTGAGGCGGAGGCCGAAATCCGACCAGCCATCCCCGCCGAAGCCGCGCAGGACCAGGCTGGTGAGCAGGGGCAGCGTGATGAAGATCAGCAATCCCAGGCTTTGCTGCGGGCTGGGGCTGGGGATCAGTCGGTTGATCCAGACGCCCAGCCAGCCGCTCAAGGCGCTGACGACAGCGAAAATGATCAGGTTGCGAAGGGTTTTGTTCATTTATTCTCCAATTGGGGCAGGCTTCGCACCTGCTCTATCGCCTGATCCAGCCAGGCCAGTTCGGCCTCGTAGTAGGCCATGCCATACTCGAGGGTGAGCCGCCACAACCGGTGGGCGCGGGCCAAGCCGTTGGACTCCGTACCTTTGGGCGTCGAGACACTCTCTTTCAGGGTTTTCAATTTAGTTTGGATGGCCTCCTTGCGGGACTGGAGCAGGGCGGTTATTTCCTCGTTGGAGCTTTCATGGGAGAAGAACAACTGGATCAGCCAGCCCTCCCGGACCTGCGGCAGGGGCAGGGGCGTGACCAGCCAATGCCGCAGTTCGACGCGGCCCGGACCCGTGATGTGGTACTCCTTCCGGTTGGGTTTCCCCTCCTGCGGGATCAGGCGTGATTCGGCCCAGCCTTTTTTCTCCAGCTCGTCCAGCGCCTTGTATATGTGACTCTGCGTGGCCGACCAGAAATTGGCTACCGACCGGTCGAAATTCTTTTTCAAGTCGTAGCCTGTCATGGGTTGGAAGTTGAGAAATCCCAGGATGGCATGTTCGAGGGGCATGATATTCCTTTCTGGTAATATATCTGCATAGATATATTACCAGTGTGCTATATAATTGTCAAGGAAACGGATGGATTTGGTGGTGGTAGAATCGGTTCATACTTTGTGAAACTGGAGACTTTATGCCTGCACCTGTCATCGTTGACGCCATCCGCACGCCGATCGGGGCACTGGGGGGCGCGTTGTCCGCTGTCCGCCCGGACGATCTGGCTGCTCTCGTTATCAAAAGCATCGTCGAACGCAACCGACTGGATCCCGCCCTGGTCGAGGAAGTCTATCTCGGCTGCGCCAACCAGGCCGGGGAAGACAACCGCAACGTGGCCCGCATGGCTGCCCTGTTGGCGGGATTGCCCGTCGAAGTGGCGGGCGTGACCTTCAACAGGCTGTGCGCCTCGGGGCTGAACGCGGTCAACCAGGCGGCCCGGGCGATCAAAGCCGGGGAGGGCGACGTGTTCATCGCCGGGGGCGTGGAATCCATGTCGCGGGCGCCGTATTCCCTGCCTAAAGCGGAATCCGGCTTCCCGTTCGGCAATTTGACTGCCTGGGATACCGCCCTCGGCTGGCGCTATCCTAATCCCAAAATGAAAGAGATGTACGGCATTGAGCAGATGGGCGAGACCGCCGAGAACATCGCCGAGATGAAACCGCACCTCACCCGTGAAATTCAGGACGCCTTTGCCCTGCGCTCGCACCAGCGCGCCATTGCCGCCATTGACTCAGGTAAGTTTGCCGAGGAAATCGTCCCCGTGATCATCCCGCAGCGCAAAGGCGACCCGAAAGTCGTGGACACCGACGAGCGCCCGCGCCGCGATACGACTATGGAATCGCTGGCAAAACTGCGCCCGGCCTTCCGCGAGGGCGGCACCGTGACGGCCGGCAACTCGTCTGGCCTGAACGACGGGGCGGCCGCGCTGTTGTTGATGAGCGAGGACAAGGCCCGCGAACTGGGCTACAAACCGATGGCGCGCATCCTGGCCTCCGGCGCAGCGGGCGTGCCGCCCCGCATCATGGGACTTGGCCCGGTGGGCGCTACCCGCAAGGCTTTGCAGCGGGCCGGTTTGAAATTGGAGGACATCCGCCTGGTGGAACTCAACGAGGCCTTTGCCGTGCAATCGCTGGCGGTGATCGAAGACCTGGGACTGGACCCGGAACTGGTCAACGTCAACGGTGGGGCGGTTGCGCTGGGGCATCCGCTAGGCTGTTCGGGGGCGCGCATCTTGACAACGCTATTGTACGAGATGAAACGCCGGGCAGGCGACCGCGAAAGGGCGGGCGACCGCGAAAGGACGGGCGACCGCGAGGGGACGGGCGACCGCGAGAGGACGGGCGACCGCGAGAGGACGGGCGACCGCGAGGGGACGGGCGACCGCGAGAGGGTGGGCGACCGCGAGAGGACGGGCGACCGCGAGAGTCGCCCCTACTACGGTCTGGCG
>DYLB01000128.1:3367-5567 GCA_020722305.1 Anaerolinea thermophila
GGTGGGACAAACACTTGCACCGAACGCAAGTGCGGTGTTGCCAATTTGTTCTACGGTTGGCAGGACGCTACGGAAAACCCCAGGGAGCCACAATAAATATCCCTCGAAGGAGGCTTATGTTTACCTCACGAATAACGAAAATTGGCGGCCTGCTTTTACTGGTCGCCTCGATGATGGCTTGCAGCCTGTTCGCCCCCGGCTCGAACGCCGCGCCCACACCGGACTTCTCGACGCCGCTGCCCCAACTCCCGACCGACACACCGGTCCCGCCTACCGCCGCGCCGACCTTTACCCCCCTGCCGTTACCGGCAGATACCGCCACCCCCACCAATCCCCCCTGGCCGGATTTGGTTGCTTACGACAGCGACGCCGGGGCCTACCGCCTGAGCTTCCAGCCCGGCTGGACGTGGATGCAGATTACCGACAATACCACCACCGGCCACACCACCGCCAACGGTGGCAAGCGCTTCGTGCTCTCGGCCATGAAAGGCCAGGTGATGAGCGTCTCGATCCTCCAGTCGTGGCCCTATTCCCTGAGCATATCTGACGCTGACGGCCTGTTGAGCGACCCGCAGGTCGAGCATCCCTTCTGGATGGGGACGCTGCCGGTCAATGGCGACTACTTCGTCACGGTCAAATCCCAGTCGGGCGGGGACTTCACCCTGCGCGTCGCCATCAACCCGCCGGGGAAGGCCAGGCAATATTTCGATTACTCGAATCCGCAGTTCAGCCTGCGTTACTCCGACGAATTCGCGCCCACCGAATACGTCCCGGTCGGCGAATACAAAGGCACCCTCGCCTTCGTGCTCAACTTCGTCAACTCCGCTTTCTACGGGCCAGCCACGAACCTGAGCGAAGCCTACTTCATGGTCAACACCGTCGCCGACGCCGCCACCTGCACCCAACTCGGCGCGCCCAACGAGACCCTCCTGGGTCAGAAGACCTTCGACGGCTACGACTTCACCCAGAGTCAGGCCGTCGGCGCCGCGGCCGGCAACATCTACGACCAGCTTTTCTACCGGGCCGTCATTGAAGGTGGCTGCTACGAGATCGTCTTCTTCATGCACTCCGGCAACATCGGCAACTATCCCCCCGGCACGGTGGTCGAATTCGACCGGGCCGCCCTCGTCCAGAAATTCGAAGAAGTGCTTTCCACATTCACCGTAAAGTAGGTAATTTATGAAGACTCGACTCCTGTCCGCCCTCCTCGTCCTGACCCTGGCCCCCCTGGCCTGTTCCGTCCCCGGCCTGGTCCCGTCCGGAGCGGACGCCCCGACGCCTGCTCCCGTTACCGAATCCGCCCCGCCGCCGACGCCCTCCCTCGACATCCCGCCCCTGACCCGGGAGCAGTTGATGAACGCCGGGTACCGCACCGCCTTCTATCCCGGCGAGACGCGTCTCATAACACTGACCGACGGCAAATACCAGAGTTCCAACGACCCGACCAGCCCCGATTTCGCCTCGGTGACGATGGGCGAGGTCATCGCCTTCGGCGACCTGGACGGGGACGGCGCGATGGATGCGGTCGTCACCCTGGCCGAAAACTACGGCGGGACCGGCATCTTCGTCTCGCTGGCTGCGGTCCTGAACCGGGGCGGGTTGCCTGAACACGTCGCTTCGGCCATGATTGACGACCGGCCGAAGATTGATGCCCTGACTATCGAAAACGGCAGGATTTACATGGAAGGCGTCATCCACGGCATCCAAGACGCCATGTGCTGCCCGACTCTCAAGGTCACGCAATCCTTCCAACTATCGGGTAACGCCCTGGTGCTGCGGCGATTTACGTCCTTTACGCCCGACGGCACTGAGCGGGCGATCACCATCGAAACCCCTCTCGATGGCTGGGAAGTGACCGGCAACCTGAACATTTCGGGCAGTTTCACCATCGGCCCCTTCGAAAACACCCTGGTCTACCATGTCTACGACCGCGACAGCAAGGAACTCGCCGCCGGGCCGCTGATGGTGGACTCCGCCGAGCTGGGCGCTCCCGGCACCTTCACTCTGACGATCAACCTGGCCGCGTTGAACTACGTTGGCCCGATCCTGGTCACGATCAGCGAAAACAGCATGGCCGACGGCTCGCTCCTGGTGCTGGATTCGGTCCTGCTCGAAGTAAAGTAGCCATAAACTTCGGAAGTCTTTTAGTATTACCATCGAAAATCTGTCGCAACCGCGAAGATTTTGTAGCGCGATATTT
>DYLB01000129.1 GCA_020722305.1 Anaerolinea thermophila
ACCGAGTGCGGTATAGTCCAGTCATGCCAGCAGGTAATGTAAGATTTGCTCTTATCGCGGCTTCTCTTAAGCACTTACCGGTAAACAGGAGTTCATGATGAAAACCTACACCAAACCCTCAGACGATGAATTACGTAAAAAACTCACGCCCCAGCAATACGCCGTCACCCAGCACGAGGCCACCGAGCGCCCTTTCCAGAACGAATTTTGGGATAACAAAGAACCCGGCATTTATGTTGACATTGTTTCGGGCGAACCGCTCTTCAGTTCGCTCGATAAATACGATTCGGGCTGCGGCTGGCCGAGTTTTACCCGTCCGTTGGAAGACGACAACCTGAAGACCCGCATGGACTTCAAGCTCTTCATGCCCCGCACCGAGGTCCGCTCGAAGAACACCGACTCGCACCTGGGCCACGTCTTCGACGACGGTCCCGCCCCGACCGGGCTGCGCTACTGCATCAACTCGGCCGCCCTGCGCTTCATCCCGGTGGAGAAGCTAGAAGAAGAAGGCTATGGGGAGTATTTGAAATTGTTCGAAAAAGAAAGCAAATAGTAAATCGCAGCAACAAAGCCTTAGTCTGCGAAAACAGGGCGTCAAAGATGAGGTCATTTCATCCGCCCTGGCAGAGGCCCAGAGCCTGGCAGAAACCGTTTAGACCAAACCGCTGACCGGCAAAGAACTTTCAGCACTTGCCCCAGACACATGTCTGGGGCAATCCTTTTACACTCTTTCGATGATCGTCGCTGTGGCCTGGCCGTGACCGGCGCACATGGTCAACAGGCCGTACCGGGCTTTGCGCCGCTCCAGTTCGTGGACCAGCTTGGTCATCAGGATGGCGCCCGTCGCCCCGACCGGGTGTCCATGGGCGATGGCCCCGCCGTTGGGGTTGACCCGGCTCATGTCGGGGCAGAATTCCTTGGCCCAGGCCAGGACGACGCTGGCGAAGGCTTCGTTGATCTCGATCACATCAATATCATCCAGCGTAAGACCGGCTTTTTTCAAAACCATCTGCGTGGCCGGGATGACGCCGTCGAGCATCAGGACCGGGTCGGTGCCGACCACCACACGCGCTACGATGCGGGCCATCGGCAGCAGGTTGTGGCGTCCCACGGCTTCGGGCGAAGCCAGCACCAGCGCGGCGGTCCCGTCGCTGATCTGGCTGGCGTTGGCGGCGGTGATTACGCCGTCTTCCTTGAACACGGTCTTGAGCGCGGCCATCTTTTCCCGGTTCGGGGGGTAGCGCACGCCCTGGTCAACCGCGAACAGGCTGGCTTGCCCTGAGCTTGTCGAAGGGTCGGGGAAAGAGACGGGGAGGATCTGCCCGGTGAAGTACCCGGCTTCGATGGCGCGTCCCGCCCGCAGGTGGGATTCGGCTGAATAGTCATCCAATTCTTCACGAGTCAGCTCCCATTTTTCGGCCATCATTTCAGCGCTGACGCCCTGGTGGACCAGGGCGTAAGGGAAGTCCGGCGGCCACTCGGCGGGATAGTCGGCCCCGATCGGCTGGTGCGACATCATCTCGGTCCCCCCGGCCAGGACCAGGTCCATGTCGCCGGCCAGGATGGCCTGCGCCCCGTAGTGGATGGCCGACTGGCTGGAACTGCACATGCGGTTCATCGTCACCGCCGGGACGTGGACCGGGAACCCGGCCTTGAGCGCCGACATGCGGGCCAGGTTGGCCCCCTGATCGCCGACGGGCGTGACGCAGCCCCAGATCACGTCTTCGAGCCGGGCCGCCTCGATCCCAGACCTGCGGACGGCCTCCTGCATGACCCGCGCGGTCAGGTCTACGGGGTGGAACGGTTGGAGCGCGCCGCCCGGTTTGCCCACCCCAATCGCAGTGCGGACGGCGGAAATGATGAAAACATCTCGGTCAGACATGGTTCCCTCCGGGTTCAATTGGTGAAAAACTGCGAAAGTCTTCTGATCTAAGGCGCTTCGGCCATGCCGAGCGCCATACGGTCGTCGTCGTAGAAGAAGATGACGGTGTATATCTTGGCGGGCAGCGACGGGGCAATGAAGAGCTCCCACATGCCGGGCTTGACCGGTTGGGCCAGCAACTCCCAATCGTCGCGGCAGGGCCATTCCCAGGTCAGGGTGGAGTTGTCGCCAGCGACCACGACCCGCACCACCTCCCGGTTGGGATCGAGGCCGGTGACGACGAAGTGGTAGTCCTCGATCTGGCCGCGCCCGAAATCGCCGGGACAGCCGCTGCCGACCAATCGGTTTCCATCCAGGCCCAGGTAGGCGACGTGCAGGCGTTGGAGCACGATCTCGGGGCCAGGACCGGCAGCGGGAGCGGTGCGGCCACAGGCCAGCGCCAGAACGAATGCGGCGAGCAGGGCAAGGATGATTCTGGGATGAGGCTTTGGCAAGGTTTCCTCCGTCTATGAAAAAGACCCTGAAGGGTATCATCTCAACAAGAAGAGGGAACGTCTCAAATGCGTTTTTATTGTACACCGAAGCGGGATTTTGGGTATAAATGAGCCGCCACCTCACGGTTCTCCGCGACTCCGTGTCTCTGTGGTTCAAAAGATGCTCGACGCGCTCCTGCCAAGCACATCATTCGTGAAAATTCGCGTCATTCGCGGCAAAAGCCGTGACTTCGTGGTAAAACAAGGTACTGCAAGCCGCGTCCATTCTCGATATAATCTCTTTAGAGGTACCCATGAACAACCGTGAACTGGCTGACACCTTCACCCTGATCGCCAACTTGCTCGAAATCAAAGGCGAGATCATTTACAAGACCCTGGCCTACCGCAAGGCCGCCGAAAGCCTGACCTCGCTGGGCCGGGACGCCAAAGAATACTGGAAAGAGGGCAAACTCAAAGACATCCCCGGCGTAGGGCAGGCCATCGCCGACAAGATCAGCGAACTGCTCGAAACCGGCCAACTCGAATTCCTCGAAAAACTCAAAGCCGAAGTCCCACCAGGATTGGCCGATTGGCTGGCCGTGCCCGGCCTCGGCCCCAAGAAGATCGCCCTGATCTGGAAAGAACTGGGCATCACCACCCTGCCCGAGCTGGACCAGGCCGCCAAAGCCGGGAAACTGCGGGGATTGCCGGGGATGGGGGAAAAGTCCGAGGCCCAAGTCATCGCCGGGATCGAATCCCTGTCCCGACGTTCGGACCGGCTCCCGCTTGGACGCGCTTACCCGCTCGCCCAAGAGATCATCGCCAAACTGCGCCAGGCCCCGGGCGTGAGCGCGGCCGAACCGGCCGGGTCGCTGCGCCGGATGCGTCCCACCGTCGGCGACCTGGATATTCTCGTGGCCGCCGCCGAGTCGGCTCCCGTCATGGAGGCCTTCGTCAACCTGCCCCGGGTCGAGCGCGTCCTCGGCAAAGGCGAGACCAAAGCCTCCATCGAATTCACCGATGGGGTACGCGCCCAGCTCTGGGTCCACCCGCCGGAGCGCTTCGGCACCGCCCTGCAATACGCCACCGGCTCGAAAGACCACAACGTCCGCCTGCGCGAATTGGCCCTCGACAAAGGCCTGTCGCTCTCCGAACACGCCCTGACCAAAACGGATGGGAGCGGTGAAATCCTCTGCGCCAGCGAAGAAGACGTCTACGCCGCCCTCGGCCTGCCCTGGATCCCGCCCGAGCTGCGCGAAGACCGGGGCGAGGTCCAGGCCGCCAGAGCGGGCAAGCTGCCGAAGCTGATCGAGATCGGCGACATCCGGGCCGACCTGCAAGTCCACTCCACCTGGTCCGACGGCAAACTCTCGATGCTGGAGATGGCCAGGGCCGCCGCCCGGCGCGGCATCCAAGTCATCGCCTTCACCGACCACTCCGTCAGCCTGGGCGTGACCGGCGGCCTGAGCATCGAACGTCACGCCGAACAGCAGAAGGAGATCGAGGCCGCCCAGAAGGAACTCGGCGACACGATCCGCATCCTGCACGCCTCGGAGGTGGAGATCAAAGCCGACGGCTCGCTCGATTACCCGGACGAATTCCTGGCGACGCTCGACCTGGTGGTCGCTTCACTGCACACCTCCCTGCGCCAGCCGCGCGAAAAAGTGACCCAACGACTGCTCAACGCCATCCGCAACCCGCACGTGGACATCATCGGCCATCCGACAGGACGCCTGATCCCGGAGCGGGAAGCCGCCGACCTCGACATGGATGCCGTGCTGGCCGCGGCCGCCGAAAGCGGCGTGGCGCTGGAGATCAACGCCCATCCCGCCCGGCTCGACCTGGAAGACATCTACGCCAAACGGGCCAAGGAGATGGGCATCCTGATCAGCATCAACACCGATGCCCACTCCGAAGCCGACCTGGATATGCTCCACTTCGGCGTCGCCACTGCCCGCCGGGCCTGGCTCACTGCCGCAGACGTGATCAACACCTGGCCCACTGAAAAACTGCTGGATTGGCTGAAGCGGCGCGGGCAAGGTCAATAGATGCTCACCATCCGCCGCGTCACCCCCGCAGACAAACCCGAATGGCTGCGGATGCGCCTGGCCCTCTGGCCGGACGGCAGCCCAGAGGAATGGTCCGACGATATGGACCGGATGGTAACGGACCCCGCGACCCCGGTCTTCGTCGCTGTACGCCCAAACGGGACCCTGGGCGGGTTCCTCGAAGCCGGGACACGCAACTACGCCGACGGCTGCGACACTTCCCCGGTCGGCTACATCGAAGGCTGGTACGTGGATCCCGACCTGCGCCGCCGGGGCGTGGGCGGGCAGCTCGTCCGCGCCGCCGAAGATTGGGCGCGTTCCCTCGGCCTGAGCGAGATGGCCTCCGATACCTGGCTGGATAACGAGGCCAGCCTCCTGGCGCACACCGCCCTGGGCTACGAAGAAGCTGAACGCCTGGTCCATTTTGCGAAAAAGTTGTGACGATGCCGCGGGCGCGTCGCACCTTTCTAAAACGGGATTTGCCCGCAGGTCAGGTACGATGCACTTCCCAATACAAAAGGGATGCCCGTTCGAGCATCCCTTTTGGGTGGTGTGAAAAGATGGAGGTCAGGCCTGCTGCTCGACCGTCACACTTTTGCGGTTGGCGAGCTGCAAGCCGAAGAAAATGGCGACGAAATATCCCGCGTAGGCCAGCATCTCGGTCAGGGACGGGTTGCCGTTGTACCCGAAGAGGGCTTTGAGGAGTTGACCAAAGGTGGAGTTTTCGTCCACAATGGCGTTGACATCCCAGACGTGCTCGATGACCGCGGGAATCCAACCGACCTCGTTGAACTCATGCACGCCGTGGGCCACGAGGCCAGCCGCGAAGAGGATGAGCAGGAAGCCTGTCACTTGGAAGAAGCGGCGCAGGTCGAGGCGGATGATGGCGGCGAATATTGACCAGCCGAGCAGGATGGCCGTGCCAAGACCGAGGATCGCGCCGATAAGCGTTTGCACTGTGTCGGTGGCGAAGACCGAGGCAGTGAGGAAGAGCGCGAGTTCGATGCCTTCACGCAGGATGGCGAGGAAAGCCACGAAGAAGACGGCGCGCTTGCCAGCGTCGAAGGCGGCTTTATGGACATCCGCTTCGATACTGCTCTTGAGCGTGCGGGCGGTGCGGCTCATCCAGAAGATCATCCAGGTGAGCAGCGC
>DYLB01000130.1 GCA_020722305.1 Anaerolinea thermophila
CTGTATACCTTTCTCACCCAATCGCCAGCCCGGTAAATGCCGCGAAGCCGCGCCCATTGCGCATCCACATTTCGACCGGGTACTCCCGGATGTAGCCGTAGCCGCCCAAAATTTGCACCGCCCGGTCGGTTACCATCATCACCATATCTACCGCACCCATGTACGCCAGGTAGGCCGATTGGTAGCCGTCTTGCGCGCCGGTGTCCAGTTTCCAGGCCGCTTCCCAGGCCAACATGCGGATGGCCTCGATCTCGGTCGCCATTTCGGCCAGCATAAAGGCGATGGCCTGCTTCTGGGCCACTTTCACGCCAAAGACCTCGCGCTCCTTGGCATAGTCGCGGCTGTACTCGAACGCCGCCCGCGCCACCCCCACTGCCAGCGCCGCCAGGGTAACCCAACTTGCCGCCAGGATGGGCTGGATGTCGTGGCCGGCTTCGCCGCCCAGCCTGTTGGATTTGGGGACGCGCACGCCCTCGAGCTTGACCCGGTAGGTGGGCAGCGCCTTCAGGCTCATCAGCTTCTCCGGCTCTTCCTGGACCGTCAGGCCTGTTACCGTTTTCGGGACGATAAATCCCTGCGTTTGGCCGTCCAGGCTGGCGTAGACGATCATGGCTTTGGCCTCTTTGGCGTAAGGCACGAAGGCTTTCTCGCCGTCCAGCACGTAGTCGTCACCATCCGCGGTGGCGGTGGTCTTCAGGTCGAGGGCGTCGAAATCGAAGGCGTACTCGATCAGGGCCGCCGTGTAGGGCTGCCAGTCGGCTTCGATGACGGGCGGGATGTACTGCTGCTTTTGTTCCTCGGTCCCCGCCAGCAGGATGGGCGTCACGAACAGCGAGGGGGTCATCACGGCCAATGTTCCCGCCAGGTCGCCGAAGGCCATTTCCTCGGCGGCCAGCACGCTGGTCACGGCGGAGCGCTCCCCAAACCCGCCGTAAGCCTCGGGGATGGAGGCTTGCAGCACTCCCATTTCCCAGCCCTTGCTGACAATCTTGGGAGGCAACTTACCTTCCTCCTCCGCGTCGTGGGCCACCGGCCGCAGGTCGTTGGCTGCGAACCGGCTGACCGCGTCGATCAGCATCTGTTGTTCTTCAGTGGGTTCAAACGAATACATATCGCTTCTCCTTTGGTAGGATTTCTGAGTCGTTCACTGTGCGCAAGCGGCGATACTTGACTGCCGCCGGTTGACCGTTGTCCAGTTCTGCCAAATTGGTGATTTCGAGCAGGCCGCGCTGGTACAGGTTTTCGACGTAAGCCCCGATCTTTTCCAGCACGAGCAGGGCATTGTACCCGCTCATCGGACCGTAGACCTGCTGCGTGGCCTCGGCAATGGTACGCGGCTCCGAGAGCGCCTCCAGCGTCTGGCGGATGCGCCTGCTCACCTGCTGGCGGATGGTCTCTACCCGTGCCGGCAGGTCGGTGATTGGGTCATCGTGGCCGTTCAGGATCAGCGACGCACCATCCGACCAGTGTTTCAGGGCGGTCAGCGATTCGAGGTAGTGGCGCAGGCCCATGTAGGGGGTCAGTTCTTCGGGGGATTGGTGCGGGACGATCCGTTCGAGCACCAGGTCGCCGGTGAAGACCACATCTTCGAGCTTGAGGGCAACGTGGCCGGGGCAATGTCCCGGCAGGTGGATCATCTCGAACGGCCCGACTTGCATGTCGCTGGCTTCGTAGGTAAAGTCCACCGGAAGCGAGTGATACAGGGCTTTGGTGAAACGGTACATCTGGATCAATTCATCCCGCCGCTCGTTGGCCACACCTGCCTGGGCCAAAAAGTCTTGCAGCCGCCGCGTCATCAGGGCCAGGCGCTCCTCGTGGCGGGCAACCGTTTGCAGATCCAGTTCGTGGACGCCAATCGGGGCCTGGCTCTGCTGGCGGATGTAGGGCAGCCCGCCGAAATGGTCTATGTGGCCGTGAGTCAACAGGATGTGGGTCAGGTCGGTTAAACGGTAGCCTGCCCGGCTGAGTCCCGCTTCGAGGTCCTCGTTGGATTTGTCCCGCCCGGAGCCGGTATCAATCAACACCAGCCAACCCGTCGTTTCCACCAGGTAAGTATTGGCCCACATATTGGGAAAGGCCTCGACCGGCAGGCGGTGGATGCGTGCCCCGGAGCGGGTTTCCAGAGTGGTGAAAACAGGCGGCTGGAACATTTCAGTGTTTTCTCAAACCATCCAAGACCAGGCTGGCGTACTGGTCGGCAATCGCTTCGATGGAGAGGCCCCCGTCTGGGCGGTACCACGTCAGGGTCCAGTTGAGGGTCCCCATCAGGCCGCGGACGATGAGCGCCGGGTCGGGACAGTCGAAGAGTCCGTCACGCACCCCCTGGTCGAGGACATCCCGCCAGATGCTCTCGAAGCGGTCGCGTTGGGGGATGTGGCGCAGGCGCTGTTCGGGTTCGAGGGAGCGGTGCTCGAAGAGCAGCACGGAGGAGAGATCGGAATTATCAGCCAGGCCCTTGAGATAGGCGCGGATCATCTGGCGCAGCTTCTCATCCGCTGGCAGGGATTGGCCGGCGACCGCGCCGATCTGCTCGATCAGCATGTCGAGGGCGCGGTCGAGCAGATTGAGCAGGATTTCCTGTTTGCTGGAAACGTGGTGGTACAGGCTGGCTTTTTGCAGATTGACGGCCTCGGCAATATCGGCCATCGAAGCGCCGTGAAAGCCCTTCTGGCGGAATACCTGCGCAGCCGCGTCCAAGATGTCGTCTCGTGTCATAGCGTCTCCCTACCGAACGGTCGGTAGATTTAGTATATCAAATTTAATGGGTGGAGGTCAAGAGTTGGGTGAAAATTGGTGAAATTCCCCTAAGATGATTTGAATTTTACCAGGATCGTTTCGATGGAGGGACGGTGCAAGACCAGCGCAACGATGAACATGAACAGGCTTACGCCCAGCAGGAAAGGCGGTTCCAGGATCACGCCTGAGACCAGTCCCGCAACCAGGAAATACAGGTGCGAAATGAACGGGATCCAAAAAACCAGCAAGGGCGCAGAGAGCTGGTAAAAGCGGGGGCGACAGGCGAGGATCATCCCCAGCGCGCCCGCCAGGAGCAGCAAAACTACCAGCCCATGATACTCGAAGGGGATTTTGAACGAGATGAACCAGTTGGTCGCCAGCACCCAGGCCAGCCCGGCCAGGAGCGCGAGCATGGGGGAGAGCCAGGCGGCGAGCCGGTCTTTTCGCCGGGCCAGCAGGCGGTAGCCGAACGAGAACGACGAGATCACCCAGAACCAGGCCCAAAAGTTGGCATACGGCACGCCGAAATACTGGAATTCCAGCCCCTGGCCCCAGTCCCACATCCCCAGGCGGATGGCGATTGTGTCCATCGCCAGGTCAATGTTCAGCGCCAGCAGCCCGTCGAGCGCGGGGCGCAGGAAATAAAGCAGGGTGGAGGCGTCCGAGAATTCCATGGCACTGTACAGGATCGATCCCCACGAAACGCCGATGCAGAGCGGAACGTCCAGGACCATGACCGGGAAGATGCCGTACTCGTAAGCGTTCAACTGGCGGATGGTCGCCAGTTCGAGCAGCAGGCCAAAGAGGATGCCCGCCAGGAGGCGCAGCACGTTCCCGGTCCCATTTTTGAAGGCGTGGACGAAGCACAGCGCAGATAAGGCGTAGGCGATGATTTCGAAGGTGATGAAGTAGGGGTTTTGCATAGCCTTACCTCTAAAATGTCGAAATAGGGTTTTGCGAGTTATCGTTCCAGCCGAAAAATTGCCGTCGTTTCATCGGAGTAAATTCGCTCCCACCGGTCATCTTTCATCAGCGCTTCAGCCAGGGCCGAATCGACCGGGAAGATCACCCAATCCACTTCATATTTTCTCAAAATCCCGTCCATCCCATCCGCAACTGTCAGCACCTGCTCGTATTCGCGGGTCAGGCTCTCGCCGTAGAAATCGGTCTGCCCGTCAATGAACACCCGCTGCTCCGGCCAGAGCCGATAGAGCAGGTAGCCGCCCCAGGGGAAGTAATTGAAGACGTTCCCCTCCTGTGGGTGCTCTTCGAGCCACTCCATCGCCTTGACGGGGAAAACCGCCGGATCGTAGGCGTTGTAGGCCCGCAGGGCTGGGGTTGCCAGCAGGGTAATTCCCAGGATGAGGCTCACACCCGGCCAGACCCAGCCCCTCAGGCCGGATTCGATGTCCCGGATATTCTTTTCCACGATGGCCCAGCGAAACCACCCAGACGCCAGGCCTGCCACCGTTTCGGACAGGACCGGCGCGGCGACGATGGCGTACAGCGGGATGTTGCGGGCGCTGTACAATCCCATCGCGGTCCAGCCGGCCAGAAGCAAGGTATGACTGGCAGGGAGGCGTCCTTTTTTCAATCCGAGCACCAGGATTGAGAGCGCCACCATCAGCAGGAACGGCCAGGTTCCCGGCTGGTGGAAGTTTGGCGGCTGGTACTCCTGCGTGTGACTGACCAGGTACTCGTTCCCGACGAAGCCGAAGCTGGTTTCCCATAAATGCCCTCCGACCGGGTTGACGAACGTTACGGCGAAGGACAGCAATCCGATGCCGAGCCATGAGCTGAACCGCTCCGGCAACAGGCGATGACGGGACCAGGCCTCCAGCAGGTCGCCGCCAAGGTACGCGGCCCAGGCCACAAGTCCGGCAATGAACGCGCCGTGGGTGTTAGCCCACAGCAGCATGACCAGTCCAAAATATCGGACGGGGATCGCCTCGCCGCGCCGGAGGCGTTCCAGCATCAAGACCCAGATGGCAAGATAAAAAAAGGTGAAAACGTGCGGGCGGGCCAGCCAGTGCAGGCTGGAGGCCACCGCAGCCAGGATGGAAATCCCCAAGGCGATGAGCGTCGTCCGGCTGCGGCGCTGGCTGTCGAGGTAAATCAAGGTGAAGGTGGCTGCGACGAGCAGGGCAGTGATAAGCACCGGCCCGCCCAGTCCGAGCGCGGCGTGGGCGGCGGCGAAGATGACCTGTGCCAGCCACTCGTGCGGCGTCAGCGGCTGGCCGGTCATCGTGTGCGAGAAAATATCGTTCGTGGGGATCTTCATCCCGGCGAGGATGTATCTGCCGAGGGTGATGTGGCGGCCCAGGTCGCCGTCCAGGTTGAACAGGCGCGAGCCGTACAAGATGACGCCGGCCAGCAGCGAAATGAACAGGATGTCGCGCAGGCGGGGTAACAGGTAGCGAGGCAGGACTTTCATGGCGTTGCATTATACCCACAGAGTTTTTTAGCCGCGAATTTCGCTAATTCACACGGATTTTACAGAAAAATCAACGAAAATTTGTGAAATTCGCGGCAAAGAATTCATGAGGTACGGTAGCGAAGAAAAAAAGACCCGTCAGCGGTGGGCGACAGGTCTCGTCGTTGGGACGGAAATTCACTCCCCAAGGTAATCGCGCAGTTTGCGCCGGATGGTGGGATGCCGCAGGCGGCTGAGCGCCTGGGCCTCGATCTGGCGGACGCGCTCACGCGTCACGCCCATTTTGCGGCCCACTTCTTCGAGGGTGTACGCCTGCCCGTCGAGCAGGCCGTAGCGCA
>DYLB01000131.1 GCA_020722305.1 Anaerolinea thermophila
GGTTTCGATTGTATCATTCCTGCACGGTCCAGAATCCATTAATTTCAGAATTTATAAAGATAACGGCATGAGCAATTTGCCAGTCCCACCCGCCATCGCCAGGATCGCGCCCGACGGCAACCTGACCCCGCGTCAATTGCGCCGGTTCATGATTGACATGGTGCTGCGCCGCGTCAAACCCGGTACGGGCAGCGGCCATGATTTTATGCGAAGGAGGACAGCCATAAACCTATGGCCTGATTTGCGCCCAATTTTGAAGGGAATTCAATGGGCAATTGTCGGCAGTGTTGCCACCCGCGCTTACATGCCCGAACGCATGACGAAGGATTTGGATATTCTTATCCATGAAAGGGATAGCGAAGTCGTCACCAAAAGGCTGGAGCAGGCAGGCTATCGTATCGTTTCCCGCTTGGCTATTCCCGGATATTTAATGCTTTCCCCTGATGGGGTAGAACTGGATGTGATATTTGGTAAATATAATTGGCTAAAAGAAGCCTTGTCGCATCCAAACCAAGACCCTGCCGGTTATCCGGTCGTTGGTTTGCCATACCTGATTATGATGAAAATGTCGGCGCAACGGACACGTGATATGGGCGATTTAGGCACATTATTGGGTTGGGCATCGGACGAAGAGTTGGATGAAGTGCGCGCTGTCGTTAAAAAATATGCTCCCGAAGACTTGGAAGACCTTGAAGCCTTGATTTACATTGGCAAGAAGGAACAGGAAATTCCGCCGCCGGATGATGCAATTGAATAACCGAAGCCTCCGAGAAGCGCAGCACGCTTCTCGGAGGCTTTTTTGCTGCCAGGCTTTACTTCCCCACTACTGAATACTGAATGCTGAATACTGAATACTGAATACTGAATACTGAATTCCGGCTACTTGTGCAAATTCTGGGCGGCGACGAAGCTCAGGCCCTTCTCCGTCAACATGCGGGCTGACGAATTGCAGGCGTCCACTTTGTCGAGGAAGTTCAGGCGTAAGTTGTCCCAGTCGCCGGAGGCGATGACTTCCTGTTTCTCGCGGAAGTAATCCAGGATGTCGGTCGGGTGGGCGCGTTGGGAGTCGATTTCGGGCAGGCCGCCCTCGTGCTTGGCGCTGATGTTGGCCACGTGGTCGGCGATGGCGACCAGTTCGGCCCGGCGGTCATACGGCTGGCGGACGATGGATTTCCAGGTCTCGGTGATGTGATGCTCGAAGCGGACCACGTCCTCGAAGCCGAGGCCCTTGCGGAATTGGGCGGTCAGTTCCATGGTTTGGTTGTTGACCGAGTTGGACCAGTTGAAACCGATCAGCGGGCTTGAGCCGTCGTCGCGGCTGAACAGCTTCGCCATGGCCATGATCCATAGGGCGTGGTAGGGGTTGTCACTGCCGAAATAAACGGAGATCTTGAACTCCATATCTACACCCAGGCGATAGAGCAAGAATCCGAGCAGAATCGTCCCGGCATTGAAATTCAGTACCGATTTAATGCCGTAGTTTGTGTAGTAGTAAAGAAACTCGTCTAACCATTGCAGCGCATGTTCATTAGGCTGGCCAATGCCTCCAAAATACCCCGTAATCGTCTCAGGGCCTCCCAGGTGTGGATTGGAACCGTCCGTGCCTTTGGTGTCCAGCGTTTCAACATAGGAAGCACCAATGATTTGCATGGCGGCGCTGAAAGCAGGCAGATCGCCATCGGCTGCCTGTTCTTTCATGTTGCGGACACGGATCCAGCGGCCAGGCATCAGATTCCCCTCGGCGAGGGCCTTCTCGGCCGCGGCCCGCACCCAGGGGAAATATTGTGCGGCGCTGACTTCGAGGGTGACTGCGAGATCGTCCTTGAAAGTCATGGTCTCCGCTTTGGCGCCCAGAACTTTGCGGCGGTAGTCCGCGATTGAAATGAACGCGCCGCGGTCGCGCTGTTCGGTCAACCATTGCAAATCCTTGAGATAGTCTGGAGCAGTGGCTTCAACCTTCTTCAGCAGGTTTTCGAGTTTGCGGGACTCCTTGTGTTTGGCGTTGATCTCGGCCGGCGTGCCGTATTTGGCGACCACCGCCAGGAAATCGTTCATCACTTGCGAGTTGGGATCGGTCAGGACGGCGTTGATCGCCTCCAGCCGATCGGCGGGGATAGCGAGCAGTTGGCGCAGGGTGTCGGTCATTGGTCCTCCAGGTGTAATTTTTGAGTGTCTTGCCGAGGGTACGGCGCACTTCCAGGGCGAGCATTTTTAGTATAGAGCATGTCCGAAGATGAGACAAGTGACAAGCGTAATGTTTTGCTTGCCGAGGGTGCGACGCACTGCCGGGGCGGCGTCCACTTGACCGTCTCCTGGAATTAGATTATTATCTAATGCGTTAGATGACTGTCTAACTAACCTTTTTAGAGACCTCGCAAGGTTTGTTTTGAGTGAATTGAAAAATGCCATGACCGTTCTTGCCTGGGATTCCGGCCCTGCCTACGACTTTTTCATCAGCCTATTCGTGCTGCACCATGCCGACCGTTTCGGGCTGCGACCCTCCTGGGCGGCGGGGGTGCGGCAGCGGCTGTCCGCAGCGGGGAGGGAGGTACTGGAGCAGGTGCAGACCTTCGCGCCCGTGCCTTTGGCCTGGATTTCGACCCTGCCCGATCCCAAAGACAGCCAAAGCGCCCTGGACGTTTTGGCCGGGATGCCGCCGAACGAGCGCATCCTGTCCCTGTGCCTGGTACCGGACATGGACGAACAGGTGCGCCTGACCCTGCAGGCCGTCGCCGCCCGCGGCGCCTGGACCGAGGCCGAGCAGGACTATCTTCGTGTCCACTACCTGCAACGCGGCGACACGCTCCGCCAAGCCGCCTTGGACAACTTACTCACCACCTGGTCGCGGGCCGAAGAGACCGGCGAGCGCCTCCTGCTGGCGTTGAGCGAATACGCCCAGAACTTCTTCATCGAAGAAGAGAAGCGCATCCGGCCTTATCTCCAACTCAGCCTGGAAGACTCGCAAGAACTGGCAGGCGCATTGAGCCTTGGCGAACTCGTCACGCGGCTCTCGCGCGGCGTGCGCTTCGAAGCGCTCGAATCGGTCAACTCGCTGACCCTTGTCCCTTCATATTGGAGCGCGCCGCTAGTCTTCATCGCCCGTCCCGCGCTGGGACAGGCGCTCCTGGTTTACGGGGCGCGGCCCGACGAGGCCAGCCTGGTCCCCGGCTCCGAGGTCCCGGAGGGGTTGGTCGGGGCCTTGAAGGCCCTCGGCGACCCGACCCGGCTGCGCATCCTGCGGGACCTGGCCGAGGCCCCGCTCACGCCGAGCGAACTGGCCCGCCGCCTGCGCCTGCGCCCGCCCACGGTCATCCACCACCTGCGCATCCTGCGTCTGGCCGGGCTGGTGCATATCACCGTCAGCGCCAGCAACGAACGAGTCTACGCCGCCCGCCTGGAGGAACTCGACACCATCGCCGTCTCCCTGCGCGGCTTCCTGCTCCAAACCGACCACTGACCACTGAATACTAATCACTGAATACTGAATACTGACATGACTTTTCTCCTCCGTCTCCGTATTTTCATCAAACCCTACTTCCAGCGGATCGCTCTCAACCTGTTCCTGCTGCTGGGGATCACCGGCCTGGCGCTGGTCGTGCCGCGCATCATCCAGGATGTGATTGACATCGGTCTGGCCCAAAAGGACGTGGATTACCTGGCCCGGGCCGGGCTGATCCTTTTTGGTTTGGGACTGGCTACAGCTGTGCTCTCGCTTTTCCACCGCTACCTGTCCGAGTGGATCGCGGCTCACATCGGCTACGACCTGCGCAACCGGATGTACGACCACATCCAGTACCTGCCGTTCACCTATCACGACCACTCCCAGACCGGCCAGTTGATCTCGCGCTGTATCGAAGATGTGCGCTCCATCGAGCGGCTGGCCGGTTCCAGCCTGGTGGAGTTGGTCCAGTTGCTGCTGATGGCGATCGGCATCCTGGTCATCATGGTCGGCGAGAACGCCCGGCTGGCCGTCATTTCGCTCTTGCCGCTGGTGCCGATGCTGTTCATCACCGTCCGCTTCGGGGAACGGGTCAGCGCCTTCTTCCTGGCCGTGGACAACGCCCTGGGCGACCTCTCGGCCCGTTTGCAGGAAAACGTGACCGGGGCGCAGGTCATCCGGGCCTTTGCGCGGGAACCCTACGAGATCGAGCGTTTCGACCAGGGCAACCGCAACCTGTTCAAGGCCCGCATCACCGTCATCGGCGAGTGGTCCAAGGTCATGCCGACCACCCAACTGCTGATCACCGCCGGGACAGTGCTGGTGCTGTGGTTCGGCGGCCAGATGGTGCTGGACGGCGCGATGACCGTCGGCGAGGTGGTCGCCTTCAACTCGTACCTGCTGATGCTGGCCGCCCCGGTGCAGCAACTGACCTGGCTGGTCAATGCCCTGGGCGAGGCCGCGGCCGGGACGCAGCGGGTCTTCGACGTGCTGGACACCCAACCGGCGATCCAGACGCCCGCCGGGGCAGTGAAACTGTCCACGCTGCGAGGGCAGGTCGAATTCCGGGACGTGGGGCTGTTCTACGAGGGCGAACCCCGGCCGGCGCTAGAAGGCGTCAGCCAGCTCGTCGAACCGAACCAGATCGTCGCCCTGATCGGCCAGACCGGGTCCGGGAAGACGTCGCTGGTCAACCTGATCCCGCGCTTTTACGACGTGACCCAGGGCGCGGTGCTGGTTGACGGGCAGGACGTCCGCACGGTGGATTTGCTCTCGCTGCGCCGCCAGATCGGGATCGTGCTGCAAACCTCGCTGCTCTTCTCGGACACGATCAAGGCCAACATCGCTTACGGCAAGCCCGACGCCAGTGACGAGGAGATCGTCGCCGCCGCCCAGGCCGCCCAGGCCCACGAGTTCATCACCGGCTTCCCCAAAGGCTACGAGACGGTCATCGGCGAGCGGGGCGTGACCCTTTCGGGCGGGCAGCGCCAGCGGGTGGCCATCGCCCGCGCCCTGCTGATGGACCCGCGCATTCTCATCCTCGACGATTCGACCTCCAGCGTGGACACCCAGACCGAGCAGCTCATCCAACAGGCGCTCGACAAGCTCATGGAAGGCCGCACGACCTTCGTCATCGCCCACCGGCTCTCGACCGTGCGCCGGGCGGACCTGATCCTGGTCATGGACGAGGGGCGCATCGTCCAGCGCGGCACCCACGAGCAATTGCTGGCCGAAGGCGGCCTGTACCGTGAGGTCTACGAGCTGCAACTCCTCGACCACGCCCGCTTCGCCGAAGAGATGGAAGAACTCGACCTGTCTATCCCGGCCCCCTACCGCGGCGAGTCACTGGGATGATTCCTGCCGTCCTGAGCGGATGCTGAGCTTGTCGAAGTGGTAGTCGAAGGACAGGTT
>DYLB01000003.1:0-2890 GCA_020722305.1 Anaerolinea thermophila
AGATTTTGCACGATGCTCATCGTTTGGTTGCGGAATGAATTCCGCGCTACGGGATGCTGAACTGGAACCGCCAGGCGTCACCGGCCTGGACGAGGGTGCTGGTGGAGCCGAGGATCTCGTACCAGGTCTGCCCCGGGCGGAGCGGGAAGGGGCGCCCGTCGGGATAGTACAGGGTCGGGATGGAAGTCAGGCTGTTGCGGGTCCACTGCAAGTCGAACTTCTGACCGTCGCGGAAGACGTAAGCCTTTCCCGGCCCTGACAGGACGATGTCAATGATCTCTGGGCGGACGGAGTAGTAGGCGTGGGTCACGTACAGGACGACCAGGTTGTCCACGGCGATGGGCTGGTTCGTCAAGCGGTCGGTCAGTTGGGCGTATTTCTCCGAGGCGATGTCCATGGCGTTGTCGGTGTCGGAATAACGCAGGTATTTGCCAGTGGCGGCGTCGTAGTCCCAGCGGTTGTAGATCGCCCCGGAATAGCGCACGTAGATTTGGCTGGTGGGCTGCCCGCCTTCGGGGACCTGCTCCTTGAAGACCGTCCCGTCCAGGTTTTGGCGGCCGTTGCCGTCCTTGAGAGCTTTGTCGTTGATGTAGCGGGTGAGTTCCTTGGTGTTGCCCAGCAGGTAATTGGCCGCGTTGGGTTCGAAGCGGCACATGGCCGGGCATTTGGCCGTCCACTCGAAGATCAGGCGCGGCTCGAACTCGGTGTTGAAGAGCTTGTCGAGGACGCGTTTGTCGGCGCTGCCGAAGGCGAAGTTGGCCTTGTACATGCGGATCAGGTGGACATCAAACAGCCGCGCCGAACGGATCGGGCCGACCTGTTCGGCGTCGTTGCCCAGGAAGATGGCCGCGAAACGGGTCGAGCCTTCCTCGGTGTAATATTCGTAAACCAGGTCGGCCAGCGAAAGTCCAAATTGGGGGCGGTTGTTGCGGGGCAGGTTGGTGACTTTGATGAGGATGGGCCGCCGGGCCAGCAGGGACGGATCGGCGACGGCCAGACCGGTGAGGGGGTTGACGTTCTCGGGGAAACCGCTTGGGCCATAGCCTTCGGGCGGGAAGGTCGCTGTGGGGGCGGGGGAGGCCTCCGGCGCGGCGGGCAGGCCCGAGGTCGGGGTGGAGGCGGGGGCGGTGGCAGGCGTCAGCGTCAGGCCCGGCAACGGCGTCTTGTTCAGCGGAACGGTCGGGGCAGTCGCCGGTATCCCCTGCAAGTTGCCGCACGCCAGCGAGAGAGCCAGCAGGGTGGCGAGCACAATTGCGAATTTGCGCATGTTGGTTTTCTCCTTGCGCTGCAATGATACCGCGATTATATCTTTCCAAAATGTGACAAATTCGACACAACCCGCTCCCCGTCTTGCCATCCGCCCCACTTGACCATATAATGAGACCATCATGGAAACCGCAGCAAACTTTATCGGTAAATCGTCGAAGTGGCTGGTGATCGTTGCGGCTGCGCTGGTCTTTTTCGGCTGGCTGATAGTCACGCCCCAGGGATTGTTCGGCAAGGCGGACGCGATCGGTTACGCCGTCTGCCACCGGATTGACGTCCGCTCCTTTCACGTGGGCGGGCGCGCTCTGCCGCTTTGCGCCCGTTGCAGCGGCATGTACCTGGCGGCGATGCTCGGCCTGGGATTCCAGTGGCTGGCCGGGCGGCGGCGCACAGGCGTCCCGCCCTGGACGGTGATCGTGCCGCTGGCGCTTTTTGTGGCGGCCTTCGGCGTGGATGGTGCGAACTCGTACCTTTACCTGATCAAAGAGACTCAGCCGGGCGCGCTGGCGGGCATTCCCAACCTTTACGTCCCCAACAATACCCTGCGCCTGTTGACCGGCTCCGGCATGGGATTGGTGATGGCAGCGGCTCTCTTCCCGGCCTTCAACCAGACGGTCTGGCGCGACCGGGATGCCCGCCCCGCGCTGGACGGCCTCAAGCCGCTCGGGCTGCTGCTCCTGCTCACCCTCGCCCTGGACCTGCTGGTGCTGACCGAATCCCCGGCCGTACTCTACCCTGCGGCTTTGATCAGTGCCGGCGGCGTGTTGGTGTTGTTGAGCATGGTTTACAGCGTGGTCTGGGTGACGATCATGAAGAAAGACAACCAATACGAAACCCTGGCGGAGTTGTGGCTGCCACTGATGGCCGGGTTTACGATAGCGATGCTCCAGATCGCGGCAATTGACATGTTTCGCTTCTGGCTGACGGGGACCTGGGGCGAGTTTCCGCTGAGATAAGCCTGCCGCGCTAAGCGGAGCGTCCTTCGACTACGTTCGTCGCAGAGATCGCTCCTCACTCCGCTCAGGACGGCAACATCTCTTGACCACAAACGGAGAATGGAAGGAGTTTTATGGAGCTTTTGTTGGGTGTGTTTGCCGCCTTCGGGCTTTCGGCCAGCGCCGGACTTAACGCTTACATCCCGCTGCTGGTGATTGGGACGATGGCGCACTACACCGACCTGATCAGCCTCAACACCCCCTGGGATACCCTCGCCAACCCGTGGATCCTGATCCTGCTCGGCATTCTGGTCATCATCGAAATGCTGACCGACAAGCTCCCGGCGGTCAACCACATCAACGACCTGATCCAGACCTTCGTGCGCCCGGCGGCCGGGGCAATCGCTTTCGCGGCCAGCGCCGACGTCATCACCGACATGAGCCCGGTGCTTTCGCTGGCAGCGGGACTGCTGGTGGCCGGGGGCGTGCACTCGGTCAAGGCCCTGGCGGTCAGGCCGGCCGTCACGGCCACGACCGGCGGGGCGGGGAACGTCCCGGTCAGCATCGCCGAGGACGTGTTCTCGACGGTGGTATCCTTTTTGTCGGTCCTGGTCCCGATCCTGGTCGGGATCATCCTGATCGTCGTTTTTGCGTTCATCGTCTGGTGGCTCTGGCGGCGCGTAACCGCC
>DYLB01000003.1:2990-30391 GCA_020722305.1 Anaerolinea thermophila
AGGAGGTTATATGTCTGATTACCAAACCCAACAACCCCCACCGGCGCTGCCTAACAGCACGATGGCTATCGTCAGCCTGGTGAGCGGCATCCTGGGCTGGACCTTCGTCCCGCTGCTCGGCTCGATCGCGGCGATCATCACCGGCCACATGGCGAAAAAAGAGATCAAGGAAAGCAACGGCAGCCTCGGCGGGGATGTGATGGCGACCATCGGCCTGGTACTGGGGTACGTCGCGATAGCCCTGTCCGTGTGCGGCTGTCTGTTCTTTGTCATAGCCATGGGACTGGGTTTGATCCCGGTCTTTTGGAGCAACGGATTCTAAAGTCATTCGATCAATTAGGAGGCATATATGGAAACACCGGAGTTCGGAACCCTGCCGGAAGAGCCCAAGAAGAAATTCCCCACCTGGGCCATCGTCGTGATCGTGTTGCTTGTCCTATGCTGTTGCTGCGCGCTCATCGGCTTCCTCGGCTGGACTTACGGCGACCAGCTGATGCAAATGCTCGGCGTCTACTAAACCTGCCGGGATCACCTTACACCAGGGCCTCCGCTTCAGCGGAGGCCCAATGATTTTGTGATCTGTTTTGCTGTCTCTTCTCACTCATACCCCAGCGCTGCCTCGATCTGCGCCATGACCTCCGGTGTAAGCCTGTCCACGAACTCAACCGCCTTCATGTTCTCGTGAACTTGCTCGACCCGGCTGGCCCCGGTAATGACCGTGCTGACGTTGGGGTTCTTCAGGCACCAGGCCAGCGCCAGTTGCGACATGCTGGCCCCGATCCCCTCGGCGATGGGTCCCAGGGCGCGCACCTTGGCGAGCTTCTCTTCATCGGTCAGGTGGTCCCGCAGCCAGTCGTAACCTTTCAGTGCCCCGCGTGACCCTTCGGGGATGCCCTGGTTGTATTTGCCGGTCAGCAGCCCCGAAGCCAGCGGGCTCCAGGTGGTTGCGCCGTAGCCGTAGTCCTTGAAGATACGGGCGTACTCCTTCTCGAAACGGGTACGCTCCAGCATGTTGTATTGCGGCTGTTCCATCACCGGCTTGTGCAGGTGGTGGCGCTCGGCGATCTCGATGGCCGCCGCGATCTCCGCCGCCGACCACTCAGACGTGCCCCAGTAGATCGCCTTGCCCCACTCGATCAGGTTGTGCATCGCCCAGACGGTCTCCTCGATGGGCGTGGTCGGGTCGGGGCGGTGGCAAAAGACCAGGTCCACGTACTCCAGGCCCAGGCGTCCGAGCGAACCGTTCATCGCCTCGATCAGGCGCTTGCGATTGAGGGTGTTGCGTTCGTTCGGGCCGTCGTGCAGTCCCCAGTAGAACTTGGTCGAGACCAGGTAACTGCCCCGCCGCCAGCCCAGCTTTTTCAGGGCCGCGCCCATCACTTCCTCCGACTTCCCGCCCGCATAGACCTCGGCGTTGTCGAAGAAATTCACCCCTGCCTCATAAGCGGCAGACATCATCTCCACGGCCAAGCTGATGTCCACCTGGTTGTGGAACGTGACCCACGAACCGAGCGAAAGCTCGCTGACTTTCAGGCCGGAACGGCCCAGATGACGGTATTGCATGTTTCCTCCAGAGATTGAGATGCTCGAATTATACCCGTAGGACAAATTGGATTTGCCCTACTCTTGCCGTTATAATCCCCCGCATGAAACGACTGATCCTGCTGGTCCTCTTGGGGACTGTGGCCTGCGTCCCCGCCCCGGCCGCTACCGTACCCCCGGCCCCGCTCCGCACCCCGGCCCTTTACCGCACGCTCACCCCCGGACCCTCGGCCACGGTCGCCGTTGAGCAGGCCGAACCCGCCATCCCGACCCCGACTCCGTTAATCTACAAAGTCCAGCAAGGCGACACAATGCTGGGCATCGCCCAGCAGTTCGGCATCACCCTCGAAACCCTGATGGCCGCCAACCCCGGCATAGACCCGGCGGCCATGCCGGTCGGCACGGCGTTGAACATCCCCTCCGCCCCAGACGACCTCTCCGCCGAACCGACGCCCACTCCTGTGCCGCTGACCCTCGCCAGCCTGGATTGCTACCCGGCGATAGACAAAAGCCTGTGGTGTTTTGCTCTGGTTCGCAATGATTACCCCGAATACGTCGAGAATGTCTCGGCCCAGGTCGCCCTGTATGACCCCGCAGGCAAGCGGCTGGCCGCCCAGATCGCCGCCCCGCTGCTGAACGTCATCCCAGCGGGAAGCTGGCTGCCGCTGGTGGCCTTCTTCCCGCCGGCGGTCATCCTCGAAGCCGAGCCGCGCCTCACCTGGCTGACGGCCGTCCGCCTGCTGCCGACTGAGACGCGTTACCTGCCCGCTTCGGCCCAGGACGTGCTGGTCGTGGTGGACCAGTCCGGGCGGTTTGCGACCATCACCGGCGAAGTCCGTTTAGCGGAGGACGCGGCCCCCGCCGGCCAGGTCTGGGTTGCCGCCACCGCCTATGACGGCCGCGGCCGGGTCGTCGGTGTGCGCCGCTGGGAAGCGGAGTCCACCCTCCAGCCGGGGGAGGCAATCCCGTTCGAGATGCAGGTCTCCAGCCTGGGAGATGTGATCGAACGGGTCGAAGTGACGGTGGAGGCCAGGCCGTGAGCGCCAACCTTGCAAAGGTCCACGCCGGGGGACCCGAAAAACCTTTCGGGTTTTCGAAAGCCACAAAAAAGTCCCGGATGCCTCACCATCCAGGACTTTTTGCTTTTTATACTTCTCCCTTTTCACTTGTTTTCTTGCCATACCGTTATACTGCCATAGGCAGGGGTGTGACTTCTTTTTCCAGTCTGTTACCCAGGGCGTCTTTGGCGGTTTCCAGGTCATACAGAGTTTGCAGGTTTAGCCAGAATTCAGGCGTCGTGTTGGTAGCACGCGCCAGCCTGAGCGCCGTATCGCCGGTAATGCTTCGGCGGCCGCGTACCACTTCATTCAAGCGCGCCGTGGTAATACCCATGTGCTGGGCCAGACGGTTCTGGCTTATTCCCCAAGGCTTCAGGAATTCCTCCAAAAGAACTTCGCCCGGATGCACAGGCGGGATTTTGTTAGTTTCGGACATGGTACACCTCATTTGTGGTAATCCACAATTTCAACATTATAAGCATCGCCATCTTGCCACTCGAAGCAAATTCGATAACGGTTGTTGATGCGGATCGAATATTGCCCGTCGCGGTCGCCGCGCAGTTTTTCCAGACGATTGCCCGGCAGGGATTGAAGATTGATTAACGCATTGGCTGCGTGTAACATCGCAAGTTTTCGATACGCAATATTTTGCATCTCTCTGGGCAGCCGTGTTGACCGTTGACGATTGAAAATCTTGCGAGTCTCTTCATTCCCAAAAGAGATGATCATGCCGCTATTATATTTCGCTTTGCGATAAATGACAATCTTGACGCAACCTTACGAATCCCATTTGGAAGTAATTGCTACCCGCCCTCACCCCCTAGCCCCTTCGCGAAGCACCCTGTAAGGGCCCCCGGTGGGAGAGGGGGGCAGAAACAGGCAATTTTGTAGTTTTTGCCAAGAAAATCCGTTTTTTGTGTCTGTTTCCACCCCCCCTTTGGGTGATGGTCAGGTGAGGGTAGGCAGTTACCTTTTCACTTTTTACTTTTTACTTCTCACTTTTCACTCCTCACTTCTCTCTTCTCACTTGTTCTCCAGCCACATATACCTCTCCAACGGAATATCAATCGGCGTCAGCACGTAGCCTTTGACATACGGCTTGACCAGCACGTAGCTCAGGCCGTGGACCGTGAACAGCACCGGCGCGTCCTGGACGATGATCTGCTCGGCTTGCTGGTAGAGGGCGATGCGCTTGGCCACGTCCTGTTCGACGCGGGCCTGTTCGAGAATGGCATCCAGTTCGGGGTTGGAGTAGCCGCCGTTGTTCTGCTCCGAGCCGGTGTGGAAGAGTACGTCGGCGAAGTTCTCCGGGTCGGGGTAGTCGGCGCACCAGCCGGTGGAGAACATCTGCCCGTGATGCCCGGCGTAGAGTTCCTCGATGTAGATGTTGGGTTCGATGTTCTCGACGGTGATGGTCACGCCCAGGTACTGTTCCCACATGGCGATCAGCGCCGCCGTGCTGGGGTCCACGTAGCTGCCCAGGCCGCCGTTGGTGTAGACCAGGGGCGGCAACCCGTCGGGGCCGCCGTATTTGGAATCCGCCAAAAGCTGCCGCGCCTGCTCGGGATCGAAGGGCAGGCCTTCCAGGTCCAGGGAGAAGCCGGGCAGGGCCGGAGGGTAGATGCCTTTGGCGGGCAGTCCCACCCCGTGCAGCACCACGTCAATATATTTCTGGCGGTCGAAGGCCATCGAGAAGGCCTGGCGCACTTTCACGTCGTCGAACGGGGGCTGGGTCACGTCGAAGACCACGTAGCTGGTGCATAGGTCCACGCCGCTGACCAGTTCGTCGTGCATCGGCTCGGCCGGGTCGAGGAAGCGGTCGAGGGTGTAGGCCGGGACGCCGGCGATGTCAATGTCCCCGGCTTCGTACAGGCGGATGCCCACGCCGGAGTACAACTGCACCACCACCGCCGGGATCTGCGGCTCGCCGAGGTAGAAATCGGGGTTGGCCTCGTAGACGATGCTCTCGAAGCGCTTCCATTCGACGAGCTTGTAAGGGCCGGTGCCGTTCGGTTTGCGGAACCATTCCTCGCCGGATTCGACGTTGGCCCGGTCGAGTACGAAACCGGTCGGGTAGGTCAGCTTGAGCAGGAAGTAAGGCTTAGCGGCGTCAATGGTGACTTGCAGGGTCTGGTCATCTATGATTTTCAGGCCGGAGATGTGGTCGGCCTGGCCCTCGACCATTTCCCGCACGCCGACAATGTCGCCGAGGTAAGTCAGGACCGTATCCGACCCGACCTTTGGGTCTGCGGCGCGTTCCCATGAGTAGACCACGTCCTGGGCCGTTACCGGGCGTCCGTCGTGGAATTTGGCGTTTTGGCGGAGGTGGAAGGTGTAGACCGTGCCATCCGAGGAAACTTCCCAGGTCTCGGCCAGTTCGGGGACGAGGTTGAGCTGCGGGTCGAGCGAGACCAGTCCGCTGAAGACCAGCTTATTGCCGGCGGTATGGGTGGTGGCCGGGTCGTAGCTGCGCGGGTTGGTGCTCTCGCCGCCCGCCAGCACCAGGGCCTGGTCGCTCGGCACGCCCTGGATGTTAGGTGCGTCGATTTGGAGGGAAATGCCCATGGCCATGATCTCGTCTTCGTAAAGGTCGTAGCTCTTGGGGGCGCCGAAGGTCATCAGGGTGAAGGTGCGCAGGCCGCGCACGGCGGTGATCAGGCTGAGTTTGAGCGACGAGTTGTCGGATGAGCGGGTGCCGCTCATCACCGTGATCCAGGCTTGCTGCCCGCTGGTGATGTCGAGGGCCTCGTCCCGGACGATTTCGACGTCATCGGCGAGGAAGGCTTTGAGCGATTCGCCTAACAGCCTGGCGTATTCTTCGAAGCTCTCGCCTTCCAGGGGGCTGGCGAACAGCACCGAGCTGACCGCGCCGTTGGGGCTGATGAACCAGGCTACCTCGGTGGCGGAGGTGCCGTTCTGCTTTTGCCAGCCTTTGGGGTAGTTGATGCGGACGCCGAACGCGCTGTCCACGAAGTTGTGTTCCGAGGATTGCGAGAAGACGTGTCCGACCGGCAGGGCCAGGGCCAACACTGCCAGGAACACGAAGGTCAAAGCTAACGGGATGCGGCGTTTCATAGGTCGCCCTCCTTGCGCTGGGATTTTCGGATGAAAATGAAAGCCAGGGCCGCGATCAAGACCAGGATCACGAGGCAGCAGCCGGCGGTCAGGATCAGGATCAGGGTCCGGCTGGAGGTGAAATCGGGCGTTTGGGGTTCGGGCAGGGGCGGTTGTCCGAGCGGATTGGGCGCGGACGTCACCTCGGCTCTCGGTGTGGGGGAGGGGATGTCGGCTGCGCCGGGGATGCCGGAGATCGGGCGAATGGTCGGGACCGGCGTGGGCTGGGCGGTGGGCGTCGGGTTGGGTGCCGCCTGACGCGGGGCCGCGCCGATGCCTTCCCGCCAGGCGTCTTCCAGCCCTTCGATATTGAAGCCGTAAAGGGTTTGCAGGGCGTCGTCAATGGTCTCGCCATCCCGCAGGGCCAGCAGCAATTCGGTCATCTTGTCCTTGCCGTAGCTGTCTATCAGGAACTTGACCACGCTGTACGACTGGCTGTACGACAGGTCGGCTTTGTCGGCGATCTCGGAGAAGGCGCCGCTGAGCGAGCGGAGCGGGAAGAGCGTGTTATCGGCGATGGCCTTGTCCAGCCGCTCCTGCGAACTGGAGTCGAGGCCGCCTTCGCCCCAGACGGCCAGGCCCTCGTTGAGCCAGGTGGGCACGTCGCCGATGCAGGAGAAGGTCAGGTGGCCGACCAGGACGTGGGTCAGTTCGTGGGCTTCGGTCGTCTTGCCCCATTCGATGTTATCCGGGGAAATGCCAATGATGACGATGCTGTATTCGGGGAAAGCCATGCCCCCGGTCCAGGACGGTTCGTAGAGGATCGCCTCGCGCATATCGTCGAAATTGGAGTAAATATAGAGGTCAACCGGTTGCTCGGCGGTCAGTCCGGTCTCGCTGGCCAGTCTGGCCATGGCCAGGACGGCGGCGCTGTGCAGTTCCTGGCCGAAGGATTGGTCGCTGCCGTACCAGTGCAGGTTGACGCCGCTGCCGGTGAAGAGCTGCCAGTCGTGGTCGTCGTCCAGCCAGGTGACGCTCCGGGTCTGGGTGACTTGCTGGTTCCCGGCGGCATCTGCGACCCGCCAGCGCCACCAGACCTGGGCGCCGGGCGGCTGCGAACCGGACTGGCGCATTTCCCAGGTCCACGCGGCGCTGACTTGCTTGCCGGGCGTGAACTGCGGGATGGCTTTGGCGACCACCGTGCCGCAGGTTTGCTCTGTTGTGCCATATTCCAGCGTGACCGAGGTGATCTCAGCGCTGCTCTCGAAGTCGGCGCTGAAGGTGATCGTATCCGGGAAGGCCAGGGCAGCCTGATCCCGGCTGACGGTGATGGCCGATTGGGCCTGGGCCGCTGCTGGAGGAAGGATCAGCAGGACCAGGGCCAGGGCGAGGATGGTTTTTGTTCTGAAACGCATGGGGCAACCTCATAAGGGTGTGATGGGTGAGCGGCTCTCAGGGGTTCTCCACGCCGATCCCCAAAAAGCCGGTCAGGTTTGCACAATTGTAAAGCATAATTCAAGTTATATTCGCTATACTACAGCCGGTGGCAGCCTGACAGACCTCCCACTTTTGTCCTTATTTGACGCTTATATTCCTTACAAGTATAATTTTCACCAATCTTTCCTCCCCTTGTTTGGGAATCTTGAGGTTATATGGCGCTGCGCGGCAATCTCAGAGATTTTACAGTCACACAATTGCTCAATCTGATCAACCTGGCCAACAAGACCGGGACTTTGGTCGTCGAAGGGCCTAACGAAATCGCGAAAGTCGCCTTCCGTGAAGGCAAATTGGCTTTCGCCCAGATTGGCCAGGAAGATGCCAGCCTGGCGATGGTTCTGCACCGGGCCAGGAGGTTGAACGCCTCCCAGGTCAAGGCGATCCAGATGCGGACCGACCACATGAGCGACAAGGAACTCGGCTTGTTGTTGATCAATGCCGGTTACGTCTCGCAGGACGACATCCTGACCAATTTACAGCTCTATTTTACGGACGTCATCCGGCGCTTGTTCACCTGGGTCGAGGGCTTCTTCCGCTTCGAAAACGAACTCATGCCCCCGGACGACCGCATCACCGTCCGGCTGGATTTGGAAAACCTGATTATTGAAGGCGCCCGCCAGCTGCGTGAATGGGAGCAGTTGCAGGACGAAATCCCCAGCCTCGACATGGCTCTCAAGTTCACCGACCGCCCCGGGGCCAACATCCGCAACGTCAACCTGAGCGTGGAAGAGTGGCGGGTGGTCTCATACATCAATCCCAAGAATACCATCAAGCAGATCGCCAATGCCAACAAGATGAACGAGCTGGAGATCCGGCGCATCGTCTACGGCCTGTTGCAAGCCGGTTTGGTCGAAATCATCCGCCCGGCCGGCGCGCGGGTCATTCCCGCGGTGCGCTCATTCCCGACGGAAAATAAAGAAGAACAGAAATCATTGGTCAACAGATTAATTGATCGAATTCGTTCAATGTAATTACTAAGGAAAACAATCATGCAAACGGTCAAAATGGTGGTTACAGGCCCGTTCAGTGCCGGGAAAACGGAGTTCATCCAGTCGGTGAGCGAGATAGACGTCGTCTCGACCGAAAGGAAGATCTCTTCCACGACTGAAAAGGCGGTCAAAGAGGCGACAACCGTGGCGATGGACTTCGGCCGCATTACCGTGGATGAAGACCTGGTGCTTTACTTATTCGGTACACCCGGCCAGAAGCGTTTCGATTTCATGTGGGAAATCCTTTCCGAGGGGATGCTCGGTTTCATCGTCATGGTGGACAGCACCCGCCCGGAGACCTTCCGCGAAGCGCGCAGCATCCTGGAGACCTTCCGCGCCTACGCCCCGACCCCTTACGTAGTGGCCGCCAACAAGCAGGACCTGAAAGACGCCTGGGAAATAGACGACATGCGCCACGCCCTGCGCCTGGACAGCAAAGTCAAGCTCCTGCCCTGCACCGCGACCAACCGCGAGACTGTCAAGACCATTTTGCTCGAATTGCTCTACAGCATCCTATCTGAGATGGAGAACGGCAGTTAAGGGGACTGCCGTCCTATAAGGTCGTCGTGTCCTCCATCACTACTGATCAAGGAATTGTCCATTACGAAGTTTATGGGCGCGGACGGCCGGTCATCCTGCTGCATGGCTGGTTGGGTTCCTGGGGGCTTTGGCAGGAGACTATGGCCTACCTGGGCCATTATTATTATCGCACCTATGCGCTGGATTTCTGGGGGTTCGGCGAATCGGGCAAGAAGCGCGATACCTACGCCGTGCAGGATTTCGTCAGCCTGGTCAATCAATTCATGGAAAGCCTGGGGATCGTCCGGGCGCCGCTGGTCGGCCACAGCATGGGCGGCACGGTCAGCTTATCGGTAGCCATCCGCTATCCCGAACGGGTAAGCAAGGTCGTCGTGGTCGGTTCGCCCATCGTCGGGTCGTCCCTGGCGTGGCCGCTCAAATTGGCCGGTTACCGCGGGATCGCATTCCTGTTGTTCAACATGATGGGCGCGTTCCGCCTGGCGATGCGGGTGGCCTCCCCTTTCATTTGCCGGGACCCGCGCTTCCCGGAGATGATGGACCGGGACATCTCGCGCACCACGCTCGAATCCTTCCTGCTCAGCATTGCCTCCCTGCGCCGCACCGACCTGCGCCCGATGCTGGACGAGATCAAAATGCCGGCCATGGGCATCTACGGCGACCGGGACAACATCGTCCATCCCAGGCAATGGGAACCCATGCTTGCCGGTATCCCGCAGGCCCGCATCCAGCGTTTCAACTCCGCCGGGCATTTCCCGATGCTCGATACCCCCGATGATTTCATGCAGGTTCTGAAAGACTTCCTGAGTGACGAGAAACCCGCCCTATGACCCATACCCCGGCTGTTGATTTTTATTATCCCAATCGGATGGTGCGCATCATGTTCCAGGCGCTGGAGGAGATCGTCGGGCGCAACGGCGTCAACGCGGTGCTTAACCGGGCCTCCCTTTCGGATTGGATTGACCATTTCCCCACGCCGGAGCAAACCGCGCAGATCTCCTTCGAGACCATTGCCCGGATCCATGCCGGGCTGGAAGATGTCTACGGGCCCCGGGGCGGGCGCGGCATCGCCCTCCGGACGGGGAGGGCCTGCTTCTCCTACGGGAGGCGGACCATCGGCCCCGAGCTGGGCCTGACCGAAGCCGCCTTCCGTATGCTGCCCATCGCCTCCAAACTGGACGTGGGCAGTGCCGCATTGGCTAATCTATTCAATCTGACCACCGACCAGCGCGTCCGCGTCGAACACGAAAACGGGCTGCTCCTCTGGCACATCGAGCGTTGTCCATTGTGCTGGGGGCGGAAACTGGCCGAGCCGTCCTGCCACATGGCGGTCGGCCTGCTGCAGGAAGCCTTATACTGGGTCAGCGGCGGCAAACTCTACCACGTCGAAGAGACCCGCTGTGTGGCCTGCGGCGACCCGGCCTGCACCATCGAAATCCATTTGAACGAGACCTGCTAGATGCTCAAGATTATCCTCCCGTCATCCCGTTATCTCTCGCCGTTCAACGACCTGGCGCGGGATTTGCGCCTCCAGAACCAGCCGCTCTGGCTCTGGCAGCGCAATATGCTCGCGCCTTACATCACCCGCGAACGCGAACTCAGGCCGGATGAGCGCCTGCCACAGCTGCGCGAGCCGATGCTGGTCTACCGGGACAACCTGTTCTTCAACGAAGAGTACATCCGCGAATTCATGAAGGAAGCCCGCGCCCGCAACCGGGCCGTCCGGGCGGCATTCAGCGCCATGGACCCGGCTTTCCGCGAACACGCCCTGCCGCTGTCCCGTTCCTACACCCCCGCCGGAGAGCTTTACCTGGCCGACCTGTGGTACTACCCGGAGGGGCCGGTGGCAGACGTCGAGCCGCTGGTGATTGATTTGCAGGCGCGGGAGATCGGCTATTACCACGTCCCCACCTACATGGCCGACCAGAGCGGCGACCTGGTCTTCCAGGTGCCGCTGCGGGCCTTCCTGGCGATCGACTCGTGGGTCCACATTTTCATCGCGGACGTGGTCTTCGGTCTCTTCGGTCGCGGGGCGCGCTTCGAGAAACGCCTGAACGAAGACCTGAGGTTCAAGCTGAAGATTTTGAGCAAGGCCCTGTACGAAGGCCGCCAGGTGCTGGAGTGCTCGGAACTGGTCAAGATTGGCAAGAACTGCGTCATTGACCCCAGCGCCATCATCCATGGGCCGACCACCATTGGCGATAACGTCACCATCAACGCCGGGGCCGTGATCGAAAACTGCATCATCGGCAGCCACGTCAATATTTCGCAGGACGTCCAGTTGATGCTCTCGGTGGTGGGAGATGGAGCCTTCCTGCCTTTTCGGGCGGCGCTGTTCATGACGACGGTGATGGACAACAGCATGATCGCCCAGAATACCTGCTTGCAGATGTGCGTGGTGGGGCGCAACACCTTCATCGGCGCCGGCTCCACGTTCACAGACTACAACCTGATCCCGATCCCGATCCGCGCCCGCGCCGGAGACGATACCCTCAAGGATTCGAACCGTCCCGTGATCGGGAGCTGCGTCGGCCACAACTGCCGCATCGGGTCCGGGATGATTGTCTACCCGGCCCGGACCATCGAGTCAGATGTCGTGTTGGCCGCTTCCAAAGAGCGGCGGGTCATTGATAAAGACATCCGCTTCGAAGACAGCGATCACCACCGGATGCGGCTGGGGCATTTGCATCGCCGCCTGTACACCCGACGGGGAGAGGTGGAGGTCGAATCCTGGTAGTGTATGGACACCTTTGCTTTCATTATTCATCCCATTGATCCCAAGCGTGATGTCAGCCGCAAGTACCCATTCTTAGGTCGAGTGCTTTCCGAAAAACAGATCAATTTCTTCTCAACATTTTTTCCGCCAGTTTACATTTCCGAGATCGAGGGCATCACTTCCGCCGCAACGGGGAAGGAGATCAAAGGTTGGTTCGTCGCCTGCCCGTACACCCCCCAGCGCATGTTGGAGTTGCCAGAAAAGACAGTTTATCGTAAGATTATCCAGACCGGGAGAATGACCGAGAGGCTCGGCGCGCAGATACTGGGATTGGGAGCTTTCACTTCCGTGATCGGTGATGCAGGCCTGACGGTAGCCCGCGCGCTGGACGTGCCGGTCACGACCGGGGACGCGTATACCATCTCCATCGCGGTGCAGGCCGTTCGTCACGCGGCAGACCTGATGGACATCCCGCTGGGAGCGGCCACCGCAGCCATCGTCGGTGCAACGGGTTCGATCGGCCGGGTCTGCGCCGAACTGCTCGCCGACGACGTCGCCCGTCTTTACCTGGTGGGCCGCCACCCGGAGACGCTAGAAACTCTCAAGGACGAATTGCGCCCAAAGTCGAGGGCAGAGTTGTTGACCAGCACGTCCATGTCGGTTCTCTCGGAGGCGGCGTTGATCCTGACCGTCACCAGCGCCGTCCACGATGTCATCCACCCGGAATATCTCCAGCCCGGCAGCGTGGTCTGTGACGTGGCCCGCCCCCGTGACGTATCTGCAATGGTGGCGGCAGCGAGAAATGATATATTAGTGATTGACGGCGGAATGGTTGATGTGCCAGGGCCCGTTGATTTCCACTTTAACTTTGGATTTCCGCCGGGCAAAGCCTACGCTTGCATGGCCGAAACCATGGCGTTGGCGCTGGAAGGCCGTTTCGAAGACTATACCCTAGGAAAGCATATCACCCGCCAGCGCGTGGACGAGATCACGTCCATTGCGGAACGGCACGGTTTCCGGTTGAGCGGTTTCCGTTCGTTCGAGCGCGAAGTCACGTTCCAGGATATCGAAAATGTGCGGCGAAGCGCACGCAAAGTTCTCTCTCGTCAGTAATTTTTTGGAGGCTCTATGGGAAAAGCCCGCCTTTTGGTCGTAGAAGACGATGTTGACATCGGCAACATGCTCAAAATCTACTTCACTGGTCTGGACTACGATGTAGATGTAGCCCCGCGCGGCAGCGATGCGCTGGAGATGACCCGCCAGGTGCTGCCGCACCTCATCATCCTGGACATCATGCTGCCCGATATAGACGGTTACGAAGTCTGCCGCACCCTGCGCACCAACACCCGTACCAGCCACATCCCGGTCATTTTCCTGACCCAGAAGGACGAACGCAGCGACAAACTCCAGGGGTTGGAACTGGGCGCGGACGATTACATCACCAAGCCCTTCGATATCGAGGAACTCAAGCTGCGCGTCCAGGGCGCCATCCGCCGCTCGGAACGGGAGAGTCTCACCGATCCCCGTTCGGGACTTCCGGCCGGCCGCCTGATCGAGGAGCAGTTACGCCGCATCATCCGCGAACCGGACTGGGCCTTGCTCGACTTGCGCATCAACAATTTCGAGCCGTTCAAGGACGTGTATGGCTTCGTCGCCGGGGACGATGTGCTCCGTTTCACGGCCATGCTGATGAACGAAG
This sequence comes from Anaerolinea thermophila, assembly GCA_020722305.1. Taxonomy (GTDB): domain Bacteria; phylum Chloroflexota; class Anaerolineae; order Anaerolineales; family Villigracilaceae; genus UBA5796. Next base: position 16,083 of record DYLB01000003.1, read on the forward strand.
TGGTGGACGAACTCGGTACGGCCAGCGATTTCATCGGACATGCCGGCGGCGACAATTTCATCATCATCACCACCTACGAAGCCGCCAAGGCCACCCGCCAGAAGCTGAAAGAGCGCTTTGCCCAGGAGGTGCAGACCCATTACAGTTTCATCGACCGCCAACAGGGCTACATTCTGGCTAACATTGACGACGGCAAGACGGAGAAATTCCCCCTGATGACGCTGGCCGTCGGGTTTGTATCGCCCGTGGATCAGGAATTCTCGGACATCCGTGAGATTACCGAAATGGCCGCCGAAGCCCGTCGTCAGGATGCCGCATAAGTTCGAGATGTCATGTTTCAAGGGCAGTGGCTGAGTTCGGGCATTGGTTTGGTGCTCACCGGGCTGGTATTCGTCTTACTGGTCTGGATTATCTTGCGTTTTGCCGCCCGCCTTCGGCCCCGTTTACAAACGGCGCTGGTCGTTCCGCCGCAAGCTGAAGCGCCCGCCCACGAAGACGCTATTCTGATCGTCCAGGTTGGGGGACGGATCGAACACTTGAACCAACAGGCCCGCGCCTGGTTCGAACTCCAGCAAGACGAACAACCCAATCTCGAGAGCTTGGCCCGCCGCGTCCGCCCGGCGGAGGATTTCCTGCTGCTCTGCGCCTCCGAACGCCAGGCCCGGATTTCCATCTCCGGGCGGTTGACGGAGGGCATTTCCTACCGCCTGCCCGGTCTCAGCGGGGATATGCTGGTCTCCCTGCGCCGCCCCGACCTGGCCCACGCCCTGGACTTGAGCGACGAAGGCGTCTCGACCTCGGTCATCAAGATCGTCACCGATTTCAGCCAGACCATCGCCGCCAGCCTGTCGTTGGATACCACCATCCAGACCGTGCTCGAAAACGTGGAACGCCTCGTCCCGGCGGACGCGCTCGAATTGAAGCTCTGGGACGAGACGGCCCGCCAACTGGTCCCTTACCGCTTCGGCGCGGTCCAGAACAATATTCGCCAGGTCGAAAGGGCGGCCGCCACCCAGTTCGGGGATTACGCCCACAAGCTTATCAATGACAGGCGGCCCCTGCTGGTGGCCGACACCCAGACCTACGCCGAAGCCCGCCTGGTGGAGAACGGGGACTTTTCGCCGATCCGCTCCTATCTGGGCATCCCCCTCGAAGCGGGCGGACAACTGGTCGGGGCGCTGGAAATGGGCCTCAACGCTGCCGACGCGTTCTCCAGAGATGACCTCAGTCTGCTGGAACTGATCACCGGCCAGGCAGCGGTAGCCCTGCGCAACGCCGTGCTTTACGAAGAAGAGCAGAACCGCACTGCCGAACTGTCTGGCCTGGCCAAGCTGGCCCAGGCGGTCGGCTCGCTGCAAGACACGCGTGACCTGTACACCCGCCTCGTGGAAAGCCTGGCATCTCTGTTCGATGTCGAGATCCTGGGTTTCTTGATCTACAATGAAGCCTCGCGGGCCATCGAGGCCCAAAAGCCGTATCACGGCATTCCCGAACACGTGGTCGAAATCTTCCGGGCCGAGATCCCGGTTACCAGCAAAGCGGAAGAGCTTTTACTGAGCCAGGAACGTTACGTCACCCAAAAAGCCTTCGACGATGCCATCTGGCTCGGGCTGGGGCTGCAAATGGTGGCCCTGGCGGCCAGCCTGCGCGAGTCGGCCCTGGTACCGCTGGTCTCCGGCGGGCGCTCGCTGGGCTTCCTGCATCTATCCAACCATCGCAGCGGCAAGCCGTCCTTCTCGGAAGACGAACTGCGCCTGATGAACATCGTCGCCAACCAGGCCGCGGCGATCATTGATAACGCCAATTTGTTACAGCAGAGCCGGCAGCGCGCCTACCGCTCCGAGGTCCTGCGCCAGATCGCCAGTCTGGCGAGTTCATCCGCCACCCTCGACGAACTGCTGATCTACTCCATCCGTGAGCTGGGACAGATGCTCCAGGCCGACAACGCGGCCGTCTTTCTCATGGACGACTCGCAAGGCATCCTGCGCCTGCACGCCCCGTCCCTGTGGGGGATCGACGCGGAAGCCGCCAGGCCGCTTTCCATGCTCAACGCCGACGATCCTCAGTTCCGCTTTACCGTGACCAGCAACAGGCGGGCGTTCATCTCCGGCAAACTGCAACGCGACCGGCGGGTGCTGCCGATTTACCGCCCGATCGTCGAGAGTTTCAACCTCTCATCCTGTATTGTCGTCCCGCTTATGACCCGTGACCGCGGCCTGGGCGAGATCATGGTGGGCAGCGACAAAGAGAATTTCTTCAACGATTATGACTTGCAAGTCCTGACCACCGCCGCGGGACAATTGGCCGCCGCCGTGGAAGAAGCCGTCATCTTCGCCGGGACGGACGAGGACTTGCGCAGCCGGGTCGAACGCATGTCCGAAACCGTCCGCCTGAGCCGGGAATTGAATGCCTCGCTCGACCCGAATTTCCAGCTCGAAGCGGCCTATAAAGGCTTGCTGCGCATCACCGGCGCTTCCTGCGGTTCGGTGCTGATGATGCAGGCCGAGGAACCGGATGCGCCTCCCGTCATCCGGGCTTACGCGGGAGAGGCCGCAGGCGAGGAACTGCTCCTCGCCCGGAAGCAGGCCCTGGTCCAGAACGAAGCGCTGGTGATCGAGGATTTTGCGGCGGGTGAATTCGAGTCGCCGCATGAGGGGATCGCATCCGCAGCGGTCGTCCCGGTCACTTACCACGACCGGCCGATGGGGATGATCCTGCTCCATTCCAAGCGGGCCGGGGCTTTTACCGGCGAACTGGTGGATCTGGCCAAGACGGTTGCGGTGCAGCTGGCCGTGGCGCTCAACAACAGCTTGCGCTACCAGGACCTGCTGCGGCGGAGCGAATTGCTGCGACGCCAGAGCGGGAGCACCAGCCAGTTGATCGAGATCACCCGCGGCCTGAGCGTGGACCGCTCGCTCGACCAGACCCTGAACGAAATGGCTCACGCCATCCGCAAGGCCACGCCCTTCGACGTGGTCTTGATCAGCGTGTACGAGGCCAAAACCGGCCTGCTGCGCCGGGTGGCGGGCGTGGGCATCCCCGAAGATACCCTGAACGAACTGCGCGCCCGCAAGCAGCCTCTGCGCAGTGTGCAGCAATTGATGAAACCTGAATTCAAGGTCGGCGGGGCCTATTTCATCCCGGCCGACCAGACGCCGATCGTCCCGGCTGACGTTCACATGGTCACGTTGTCGGACGCGGTCACAGACCGGCCGCCGGAGGCCTGGCATTCGCAGGATTTCCTGCTCTTCCCGCTCGAAAACGCCGACGGCGACCCGCTGGGCCTGATCAGCCTCGACTCGCCGCGTGACGGCTTGCGCCCCGACCGCGTGACCATCGAGGCGGTGGAGATGTTCGCGGTCCAGACCTCCCTGTTGATTGACAGCATCTATCGCACAATGGCGCTCGCCGAACAGGTCGAGATCCTCGCCGCGACCATTGACCGCCAGCAGCGCCTGCTGGGCACTACCCAGAACAACCTGCCGACCCTGCTCCGCAAAGACTTGGAGCAGACGATTGCCATCCACAACCTCGACCGGCGCGCCCAGCGCATCCGGGCCGGCTTGCAGATCACCGAGTCGGTCAGCCGCCAGTTGGACGCTGCCTCGGCGTTGCAGGCCCTGGGGCGAGAATTGCTGACCCAGTTGGGCATGTCGGTGGCGCTGGTGGCCGAAGGGACCGCCGACGGCCCGCGCCTGGCGCACGTGCTCGGCAACGTGCCGCGTGCCACCAGTCCCGAGGCCCTTTTCGGTCAGCGCAACCCGCTGCGCGTCTGCCTGCAAACGGGCGAGATTATGCTGGTGATGAACCTGGACGAAGACGACACCTGGCGCGAAACCCCGCTCTTGAGCGGACTGCGGGCCAAGAGTTTCATCTGCCTGCCGGTCATCATGAACGGCAAGCCGCTGGCGGCGGTGCTGGCGCTCAGTCCCGAACCGATGCCGGCCCTCACCGCCGAAGACCGCCAGGTGTATTACCAGATCACCCGCCAGGCCTCGGTCATTTTGCAAAACATCAGCCTGCTCTCCGAGACCCGCCGCCGCTTGCAGGAAGTCAACCTGCTGCTCGATTTCAGCCGTCAGTTGAGCGGACTCGACCCCGAAAGCGTGGTCCGCTCGCTGCTGCAAAGTTCGCGGCGAGTGCTCTCGCAGACCGCCCACGCCGGCGTCGTGCTGCTGGCCGAGCCGGGAACGGATTTGCTCCTGCCGCGGGCCGTTTCGGGTTACGCCGACAACGACCGCATGAAGCAGATCGCCTACCGCGTGGGCGAGGCCCTGCCAGGCCAGGTCTTCTCGGACGGCCATGCCCGCAGCGTCGAGGAAGTGGATTTCGCCAGGGATTACAACCTGTCGGCCGAAAACCTGCTCCGCTACCGCCAAGCGACTGGGGGCCGGCTGCCGGTATCCTCCCTGCTCATCCCGATCCAGGCCGGCGAGCGGACCCTGGGCGTGATGGTGCTCGACAACTTCAACGCCGCCGGGGCGTTCAACACTGAAGACCTGACCCTGCTGATGTCGCTGACCCAACAGGTGGCCCTCTCGCTCGAAAACATCCGCCTGGTGCAGACCTCCCAGGAGCGCGCTGGCCAACTGGAAGCTCTGAACCAGGTCGCTACCCGCCTGGCGGCCAGCCTGCGCAGCGACGAACTGATCGCCACCCTGCTCAGCCATTTGAAATCAGTCATCCCCTATGATACGGCCATCCTGTGGGTGCGCAGCCAAAACCGGTTGACGGTTGCAGCTGCCGACGGTTTCACCGACACCGAGGAGCGCATCGGCCTGACGGTGGACATCGAAGACAGCGTCCTGCTCAAGGAAATGATCAGCACCGGGCAGGGCATCTCCGTCCCGGACGTGAGCGAGGACCCGCGCTTTTCGATGCTGGCCGGGTCGCGTTACCTGTCATGGATGGGAACTCCGTTGATCTCGAAGGGTGAAGTGGCCGGGGTGATCGCCCTCGAAAAGACCGAGCCGCATTTCTATTCCCGCGAGACCGTGCAGGTGGCCAGCACTTTCGCCAGCCAGGCCGCTGTGGCGCTGGAAAATACCCGCCTGTTCGAGGAAAGTTTGCAGCGCGCCGCCGAACTCGACCAGCGCTCGCAGCGCCTGGCGATGCTCAACCGCTTCTCGGCGGCCTTGAGCGAATCGCTCAACTCCGACCAGGTCCTGCGCCTGACCGCCGACGAACTGCTGCGCGCCTTGAACGCGGCCTACGTGTCAATCGTGACCTACGACCGGGGCGTACCGATCCTGCGCGATCAAATGCCCGCGCCCCGGCGCGAGTTGCCCCAAAACCTGGCCCATGCTCCCATTTTCGAGCACCTGCGCGATTCCCAGGGCATTTTCGTGGCCGACGACATCGCCGCCGAAGAAGCCCTGGGCGCGTTGCGCAAAGAATTCGTAGATACCCAGGCCATGATGATCCTGCCGATCCTCAGCGGCAACGACCTGCGGGTGTTGATGTTCGCCCACATGGACCGGGTTTACCACTTCTCGTCTTCCGAGATCGAACTGGCCCGCACCCTGGGCAACCAAGCCGGGATCGCCCTCGAAAACGCCCGCCTCTACCAGTCTACGCTCTCGACTGCCGAACGGCTGCGCATCCTCAACCAGGTTTCATCCGAGATCAGCGCCAGCCTCGACCCGGAGACTATCTACGCCACCGTCCACTGGGCGGTCGGCCAGTTGATGCACGTCGAATCGTTCGTCATCGCCTTGCTGGACGAAGAGCGCCAGGAGATCGAGGGCGTTTATCTGATGGATTACGACCGCCGCTCGCCGTCTGTGCGCCTGCCTTTGGGCGAGGGCTTGAGCGGGCGGGTCATCGCCAGCGGCCAGCCCGCGCTCATTACCAGCGCCGACCAGATCAACCAGATGGGCGGCATCACCTACGGCGAGCGCGGCATGCCGCGCTCGATCGTGGCCGTCCCGATGACCCTGGGCGGTAAGGTGGTCGGTATGCTCTCGGCCCAGAGCTACCAACCTTACGTCTACACCGAAGCCGACCAGCAGATCTTGAGCACTTTCGCCAACCAGGCCGTGGTTGCCATCCAGAACGCCCGCTTGTTTGCGGATGTCAACCGCCTGGCCGAAGAACTGGAACAGCGCGTGGTCGAACGCACTGCCGAGCTGGCCCGCGAACAGCGCAATACCGAGACCCTGCTGCGCATCCTGAGCGAAGTCTCCGCCAGCCTCGACCTGGAACGCGCCCTCAACCGCACCCTGGGCCTGCTCAACGAAGCCATCGGGGCCGAGCAAGGCACGGTCATGCTGCTGCACCCCGAAGACAACCTGCTCCACTACCGGGCCGGGTATGGCTATCTCACCCCCAATCCGTCCTCCGACCAGTCGGGCGAGCGCGGGTTTGCCCTCAAGGTCGGCGAGGGACTGGCCGGCTGGGTGGTCAAGAACCGCCAGCCCGCCCTGGTCCCGGACCTGCTCGAGGACCCGCGCTGGATCTCCTCGCCGGATGCGCCGGTCGAGCACCGCAGCGCGCTGGTCACGCCGCTGGTCGTCGGAGAAGACATCATCGGCGCCCTGCTGGTCTTCCACCGCCAGCCCGGATTTTTCAGCAACGAGCAGTTGAGCCTGGTCCAGGCGATTGCCAGCCAGGTGGCGGTGGCGATCAACAACGCCACCCTGTACGAGTTGATCCGCGACCAGGCTGAACGCCTGGGCAGCATGTTCCGCAAGGAGCAGATCGAAGCCAGCCGCCAGCAGGCCATCCTCGAAGCGGTAGCCGACGGCGTGCTGGTGACGGATGCGAACAACCGCATCAGCTTCCTCAACGCCTCCGCCAGGCGGATCCTGGGCCTGGATTCCGCCGGGACGATGGGCCAGTCGCTCGACGCGTTCGTAGGCGTCTTTGGCCGGGCGGCCCAGGCGTGGATGGAGACCATCCATGCCTGGGCGGACGAGCCGGGTTCGTACCAGGTCGGCGAAAGCTACGCTGAACAATTGAACCTGGAAGACGGGCGCGTTATTCTGGTCCATCTTGCCCCGGTGATCATGCGCGGCAACGAGTTCCTGGGTACGGTATCCATCTTCCGTGACATTACCCACGAGGTCGAAGTGGACAGGCTGAAGTCCGAGTTTGTGGCGACCGTCAGTCACGAGCTGCGCACCCCGATGACCTCCATCCGGGGTTACGTGGACATCCTGCTGATGGGCGCGGCCGGCGCGTTGACCGAGAGCCAGGTTCACTTCCTGGACATCATCAAGGGCAATACCGAACGGCTGAACATCCTGGTCAACGACCTGCTGGATATTTCGCGGATCGAAGCCGGGCGAATCACGCTCTCGCCGCAGCCGCTCGACCTGAGCGAGATCACCGAGGGTGTGCTGGCCGAAATGAGACGCCGCTCGGAAGAAGAAAATAAGCCGATGCAGTTCGTCACCGAACTACCCAGAAAACTGCCTCGGGCCTACGGTGATGCCGAACGCGTCCGCCAGATTCTGACCAACCTGGTGGATAACGCTTATCACTACACTCCTGAAAACGGGCAGGTGACCGTGCGCATCCACGCTGAGGACGGCTCGAATATCCAGGTGGACGTGCAGGATACCGGCGTGGGCATCCCGCCGCAGGACCAGGAGCGGGTGTTCGAACGGTTCTTCCGGGGTGAAAACCCACTGGTGCTGGCGACTCCCGGTACGGGGCTGGGGCTGCCGATCGTCCGCCAACTGGTGAACATGCACCGCGGCAAGATTTGGATGACCAGTAAAGGTATCCCTGGCGAGGGCAGCACGTTCTCGTTTACGCTGCCGGTTTACCAGGCTGAAGAAGAGGAAGCCATGAGGAAGCAATGACGAAAATACTGATTGCTGAAGACGAGCCGGATATCCGCGATTTGATCGCCTTCACCCTGCGCTTCGCCGGTTACGAGGTGGTCACCGCCGCCAACGGCAAGGAAGCGGTGGAGCTGGCTCCCAAAGAAATGCCTGACCTGATCCTGATGGACGTGCGTATGCCGATTATGACCGGTTATGACGCCTGCAAGCTGTTCAAGGCTGACCCGGCCCTCAAACACGTCCCGGTGGTGTTCCTCTCGGCCAAAGGCCAGGAATCCGAGATCCAGGCCGGGTTGGAGGCCGGGGCCGAGGAATATTTGCTCAAGCCCTTCGGCCCGTCTGAATTGACCGAAAGTATCCGCCGCATCCTGTCGAAACAGGGCAAGGCGTAACCCGAAAGGAAGTTTCGTAGTCAATGAGCGCAATCCTGCTCAACGGTCAGATCGTGCATTACGAGGTGCTGGGACGCGGCCGTCCCATCATCTTCCTGCACGGCTGGGTCGGGTCGTGGCGCTACTGGATCCCCACCATGCAGGTGGCCTCCACCTCTTACCGCGCTTACGCCCTCGACCTGTGGGGCTTCGGCGAGACGGCCCATACCGAAGACCGTTATACCCTCAGCGAGCAGGCGACCCTGATCCGTTATTTCCTCGAGCAGATGGGCATGATCAAAGTTGCCCTGGTTGGGCATGGGCTGGGTGCGCTGGTGGCGATGGAGTTCGCCAGCCGTGAGCCGCAGAGCGTGGACCGGATGATGCTGGCCAACTGCCCGTTGGTGTCCGGCATGTTGAACCCGCGCCTGGGTTCGGCCTCCCCGGCGGAACTGGCCGATTGGCTGCTGGAGCGCACGCCGGAGACCGAAGCCGCCCGCGTCGACGCGCCCAAAGCCGACCCGAAGGCCATTGCCGCTTCGATATCGAGCATGCAAAACAACGGCCTGCTGGACAAGATCTCGACCGTGCGCACGCCCAGCCTGTACGTCCACGGCCTGAACGACCAGGCGGTCACCTCCCCGACCCGCGAACAGGCCGATGATATCCTCCCCTCCTACCACGCCACCCAGATCACCTTCGACGACGCTGGGCACTTCCCTATGCTCCAGGACAGCGCCAGGTTCAACCGCCTGTTGACCGATTTCCTCTCCCTGCAATCGGGGGCCAGTCCCAGGGAACTCCAGCTCAAGGAAGAGTGGAAGCGGCGCGTGCGCTGACAGGGACTGCGGCAGACCGGTCCCTGTTTTTTTTGACTTGACAACGATTCGGGGCCGTTTTATACTCACCCTCGACAACTGAACGGGGAGTCCGTGCAACGGGCTGAGAGGAGCGTGAGACGCTCGACCCGCAAGACCTGATCCGGATCATGCCGGCGGAGGGACGATTTGCGCACTCGAACATCCTCCCCCGGCGGAGGATGTTTCTGTTTGGAGAGAACCTATGCGAGTTGTGATTTTTGCCAATGGTGAACTGCCCGACCCGGCCGCGGCCCGCGCCCTGCTGCGGGACGACGACACCCTCATCGGCGCCGACGGCGGGACCAGCCACCTGCTCAAGATGGGTCTCCTGCCGCGCCTGGTCGTCGGCGACCTGGATTCGCTCGACGAGCAGGCCCTCTCCGAGTTGACCGCTGCGGACGTGACCATCAACCGCTATCCTGAAGACAAGGACGAGACCGACCTGGAACTGGCCCTGAAAGCCGCCTTCGAACTCCACCCCGAGGGCATCCTGATCGTTGGCGGGCTGGGCGGGCGGCTGGACCAGTCGCTGGCGGCCCTGTCGCTGCTGGCCGGTTCGCGTGGCGGGATCGCCCTCCGCCTGGACGATGGGGTGGAGGAAGCCTTCTTTTGCCAGACGCAGGCCGAAATCCGGGGGCGCAGCGGGGACATCGTCTCTCTCATCCCCTGGGGCGGACCCGTCAGCGGGATCCGCACCGAGGGGCTGCGCTGGCCCCTGATCCACGAAACTCTCCACCCCGACCGGACGCGCGGCATCAGCAACGAGATGCTGGGTGAAACGGCCTCCGTCAGTATCGAGTCCGGTTTGTTGTTGATCGTTCACCGGAGAAAATCACCGGACTCCGAAGTCTCCCAACTTTGGACATAAAAGGAGTTCCCATGAAACGACTTACCTTCCTGCTTTCTGTTTTTGCCCTTTTGTTGGCCGCCTGTGGAGGCGCTGAACCTGCCGCCCCGGCCACCCTGACCGTGATGACCCACGATTCGTTCTCCGTCAGCGAAGAGGTGGTAGCGGCATTCGAACAGGCCAACAACGCCGAAGTTGTCTTCCTGCAAAGCGGCGACGCCGGCTCGGCGCTCAACAAGGCCATCCTCTCGAAGGACGCCCCGCTGGCCGACGTCTTCTTCGGCGTGGACAACACCTTCCTGTCCCGGGCGCTCGAAGCCGGCATTTTCGAGCCGTACAAATCACCGCTGGAGGCCAACATCCCTCGCGCTTTCATCCTCGACCCCGAATACCGCGCCCTGCCGGTGGATTACGGCGACGTGTGCCTCAACTACGACGTGAACTGGTTCAAGGAGAGGGGCCTGGCCTTGCCGCAGTCGTTCGACGACCTGCTCAAGCCTGACTATAAAGACCTGCTGGTGGTCGAGAACCCAGCCACTTCCTCGCCGGGACTGGCCTTCCTGCTGGCGACCATTGCTAAATTCGGCGAAGACGGCTACCTGGATTACTGGGCCGCCCTGCGGGACAACGGCGTGAAAGTGGCCGATGGCTGGGAGACGGCCTATTACACCGACTTTTCCGGCTCCTCCGGGCGGGGACCGCGCCCGCTGGTCGTTTCCTACGCTTCCAGCCCGCCAGCCGAAGTCATCTTTGCGGACCCGCGGCCGGCCGAGGCCCCAACCGGCTCCATCGTGGCCGACGGGATGTGCTTCAGCCAGATCGAGTTCGTCGGCATCCTGAAAGGGACGCGGAACCGCGCCCTGGCCGAAAAGTGGGTGGATTTCATGCTCGACACGGCTTTCCAGGAAGACATGCCTCTGCAAATGTTCGTCTTCCCGGTCAACGGGCAGGCCAAAGTGCCGACCGAGTTCGAGCTGTACGTGCCCTCGTCCTACACCCCGGCCACCCTCGACCCGGCTCTGATCGCCGCCAACCGCGAAAAGTGGATCGAGGATTGGACCGCGACGGTAGTTCGATGAGTCAGCGAGTCGGCGAATCAGCGAGTCAGCGAGTCGGCGAATCAGCGAGTCAGCGAGTCGGCGAATCAGCGAGTCAGCGAGTCGGCGAATCAGCGAATCAGCAAGTCAGCGAGTCAGCGAATCGCAGAGTCGTTGATTCGCTGACTCACCTTTCTTCGCTGATCCCAACGCTGGCATTCCTCGGCCTGTTCTTTTTCCTGCCCCTGACCCGTATCCTGGCCTTCGGCCTCGACGCCTCTGCCGTCACCCTCGACAATCTGCGTCTCGCTTCTCACGTTTTATTTTTTACTTTTTACCAGGCCTTTCTCTCCGTCCTGCTCACCCTCGTCCTCGGCCTGCCCGCCGCCTGGCTCTTCGCCCGCTACGACTTCCCCGGCAAATCCCTGCTCAAAGCCCTGACGGCCGTTCCGTTCATGCTGCCGACGGTGGTGGTCGCGGCCGGGTTCAATGCCCTGCTGGGGCCGCGCGGCTGGCTCAACCTGGGTTTGATGAACCTGTTCAGTCTGCAAGACCCGCCGGTCGAGTTCGTCGGCACGCTGGGGGCCATCCTGGCCGCCCATGTCTTCTACAACACGACCATCGTCATCCGCATCGTGGGCAGCGCCCTGTCTCAGCTCGACCCGCGCCTGCCCGAGGCCGCCCGCGTCCTGGGTGCGGACGAACGCCGCGCCTTCCGGCACGTCACCTTGCCGCTGCTGCGCCCGTCCATCTTGGCCGCCGGGCTGCTGGTCTTTCTCTTCGATTTCACCAGTTTCGGCGTGATCCTGCTGCTCGGCGGGCCGCAGTTCGCCACCCTCGAAGTAGAAATCTATCTCCAGGCCCTCAGCCTGCTCGACTTGCCGCTGGCTGCCCTGCTCTCCGCCATCCAATTGGCCTGCACCCTGGCCTTCTCGGCCCTCTACACCCGCCTGGCTCGCGTCCAAGCCCAAACTTCTCCCCGCCCGCGTCCAGCCTCCTATGCAAAAACCCTTCGCCAGCGGCTCTTTGTTGCCTCTTTCACTTTATTGCTGATTGCTTTTTTCATATTACCTTTACTCGCCCTGCCGCTCCGCTCCGTGACCCAGCTCGAAGCCACCCGCGGCGACCGGACCCAATTCCAGGCCGGCCTGACCCTGGATTTTTACCGGGAACTGTTCGTCAACCGGCGGGGATCGGTCTTCTACGTCCCGCCCGCCGAGGCCCTCCGCAACTCGCTGCTCTACGCCGGGACCACCGTCCTGCTCTCGTTATTGCTGGGCTTTCCCGCCGCCCGTGCCTTGTCCCGTCAAACCCGGCTGACGCGTCTGCTCGACCCGCTGCTGATGTTGCCCCTCGGCGCCTCGGCGGTCATGCTCGGCCTCGGCTTCATCCTGGCCTTCAACCGGATGTTGGCTCAACCCTGGCTGGTTCCCATCGCGCACACCACGATAGCCCTGCCCTTCGTCATCCGGGCCTTGCAGCCGGCCCTGGCCTCCATCCCAGAGCGATTACGCCAGGCCGCCGCGAATCTGGGAGCCTCGCCCCTGCGCGTCTGGCTGACGGTAGACTGGCCGATCATCTGGCGGGCGGCGCTGGCCGCGGCGACCTTTGCCTTCACCGTCTCGATGGGCGAGTTCGGCGCGACCGCCCTGCTGACCCGCCCCGAATACCCGACCATCCCGGTGGCGATCTACCGCTTCCTGTCCCAGCCCGGCGGTTTGAACTACGGCCAGGCCATGGCGATGGCGACCCTCCTGATGGCGGTCACGACCCTGGCGATCCTGCTCATTGAGCGGGTGCGGCTGCCGGGCGGGGAATTCTGATTGACTTTTTGCATTTTACGTTTTACGGAGCGTAAAAAGTAAAATGTAAAAACGTAAGGTGTGAAATGTTGAAAGTCGAGAATGTGTATAAAACCTACGAAGGTCAGCCCCTCCTGCGCGGGATTTCATTCAGCGTAGCGGCGGGTGAGACGGTCTGCCTGCTGGGAGCCTCCGGCAGCGGCAAATCCACCCTGCTGCGGATCATCGCCGGGCTGGAAGTTGCCGAAAGCGGGCGCGTCTTCTGGGACGGGGGAGACCTGTCCGGCGTGGCGGCCCACCGGCGCAATTTCGGCCTGATGTTTCAGGATTACGCCCTCTTCCCGCATCTGTCGGTGGCGGAGAACGTGGCTTTCGGGCTGAAGATGCAAAACCTGCCAGCCGCCGAAATTAAGGAGCGTGTAGCCGCAGTTTTGGGGATGGTCAATCTGCGGGCGTTCGAGCATCGGCGCGTGACGGAACTATCCGGCGGCGAGCAGCAGCGGGTGGCGCTGGCCCGGGCGCTGGCTCCCCGTCCGCGGCTGTTGATGTTCGACGAACCCCTCGGCGCGCTCGACCGCGCCCTGCGCGACCGCCTGCTCGGCGAGCTGCGCGGCATCCTACACCGGACGCGCGTCCCGGCGATTTACGTCACCCACGACCAGGAGGAAGCCTTCACCATCGCCGACCGGATCATCCTGCTGCACCAGGGGGAGATCGTCCAGCAGGGCGCGCCAGAGGCGGTGTATGCGAGGCCGAAATCCAAATGGGTGGCAAAATTCTTGGGTTTAGGGAATGTGGTGGATGGGAAAAAGTTGACCGAGGACGGTAGACGGTGGACGGTAGAGACGGAATTTGGAGTGTGGAAGGTGGACTGTAAAACGGGAGCAGGTGACGGGTCGTCCGCTGCACTGCTGGTCCGCCCGGGGGCGGTCAACGCCGGGGAGGGCGGGAACCGCCTCAGCGGCCGCGTCGCAGATGTCATCTTCGAAAAAGACCGCTTCAAGATCGTGCTCGAAGGCGGATTTTACTTTTACGCGTCGCAAGCCTTGACGGTCGGCGAGGCGGTGGATTTGCAGGTGGAGGCCGAATGCCTGGCGTGACGGTCTATAAGCTGGATTTGCAGGGCCGGGTGACGTACCAGTACGCCGGGCGGGTGTTGCGCCGGGAACCGAACGCGGTGGTGCTGGAGGCATTTTTCACCAAGCCGGATATGCCGTTCATGGGCGTGACCCTCAAGCGCGGCGACCGTTTTGTGGAGACCTATTACCGCGACCGATGGTACAATATTTTCGAAATTTACGACCGGGACGACGACCAGTTGAAGGGTTGGTATTGCAACATCGGCAAACCGGCGGCGATTGCCGACGGCTCGGTCTCCTACGTAGACCTGGCGCTCGATCTGTGGGTCGCTGCGGATGGAACCCAAACCGTGTTGGACGAGGATGAATTCGATGAATTGGGGCTGGATGAGGCAACGCGGGAGGCGGCGTTGAGGGGGCTGGAAGAGCTGAAGGGGTATTTTTGCAGCGGATGACGCGAATTGCGCTGATGAGTCCACTGCAAAAACTCCAAAAACTTAACGCGAAGTCGCCAAGGCGCAAA
>DYLB01000132.1 GCA_020722305.1 Anaerolinea thermophila
TGTCGAAACCCGGTCGAAGGGTTAGCGGATTCCATCCCAGCACTTTGGCGCGCTAACCGAAGATGCGAAGCCCGCGAAGAAAGTTTTAAAATCGCGAAGGAAGTCTTCAAAATTCAGCTCTTTGGGCATCTCCGTGATGACTGCCATGTCTGGTGGCGTCTCGCAGGTCACGCTTCAAGCGTGACCTACTACATCTTTTAAGAAATTCTTCGCGTCGAGATGAAACTCCCGCTCGAAGAGACCGCCCCCCGCCGAGAGCGCATCGCCGCGCCGTTCGGGGAATAACGCCGGTCTCAACACTCCACATTTACCTGCGTTTCAGCGGGAGACGGCACATCTGGCGCTTGAATAACTAGAATATATGTTCTATAATTGAAGGTAAACCTGCCCAATTTACCAGAAGGAGATTGTCATGACCAAACGGAATATCGTCCATATCGAAATCCCTACCCGCGAGGCGAAGGAATCCGCCGCATTTTACGAGAAGCTCTTCGGGTGGCACATCGTCCGCGATGAAGAAATGGATTACACCATGTTCGACGCTCACGAGGGTCCCGGCGGCGGCTTTATGCCATTGAGTGAGAACATCGCGGTCGGGGATGTGCTCTTCTACGTCAACAGCGACGACATCGAGGCCGATTTACAGCGCGTGGTCGAACTCGGCGGCGAAATCGCCATGCCCAAGACCGAAATCCCCAACACCGGCTGGTTCGGCATGTTCAAGGACCAGACCGGGAACATCGTCGGGCTGTATACCGGCATGAACCCGGAATAAAGGTTTCGCTCGAATCGAAAGCGGCTGTCACTTTTCTTGACAGCCGCTTTTGGGTTAATGTACGGGCATTTTCTGTTTTTTCTTCTCCGGCAGGGGGAAATCGAACGGGGGTTTGCGGTTGAGCCAGAGCAGCCTCGCCCCCGTTTCGGACAAATACAGCGCCGTTACCGAGCCGGTATCCACCGCCAGCCTTTGGAAGTTGTCCAGCGGCAGGCCGAGGTAGTGGGCTATGGCCAGCTTAATCGGGTCGGCGTGGAAGACGACCGCGACGATGTGTTTGGGCCTGTGGGCCGCGGCGATCCGGTCGAGGGCGGTGACGACCCGCGTCTGGCACTGGACGAAGGATTCGCCCTCCGGGAAGGTGAAGCGGGAAGGCGCGCCCTGGACGATCTTCCAGGCTTTGAGTTTGCTCAGGGCCACCCACGAGCGCCCCTGCCATTTGCCGATGTCGGTGTCAGCCAGGTCGGGGAGCTGTTGGACCTCCAGTCTGCGGATTTCGGCCAGGGGGGCGGCGGTCTCAGCGGCGCGCTCCAGGGGGCTGGAATAGACTGCTTTCAAGGGGACCCGGCCGAGGGTCCTGGCCAGCGCTTGCGCCTGCGCGAGTCCGCGCTCGTTCAGGTGGATTCCGGGCAGGCGTCCGGCCATTTTGGTCGCTTTCACGTAATCATTTTCGCCGTGACGGATGAGCAGCAGCAGGGGCATGGATTACTTTTTCTTGGTGAAATTGTCCACCAGGTTCTTGGTTGCGGGGAAGACCCCTTGTTCGGTCGAACGGACTTCCTCGATGGACAGGAACGCGCCGGGCAGGGTTTCGTGGAAGATGGCCATGACGGCGGGCAGGTCACGGCGTTTGATGGTGCTGTAGACGATCTTGACTTCACCGGCGCTGCCCTGGCCGTCCACGGTGGTGATGCCGAAGCCGGAGTCGTGCAGGCGTTGGATCAGTTCGGCCGGGTCGCGGCGGATGATGGCCCGCAGCGTGACCGTGCCGATTGCCAGCCGGTTTTCGAGGTACATGCCCACATAATTGCCGGCCGCAAACCCGGCTGCGTAACCCAGGTAGGCGGCCACGTTCTGGGCATGTTTGACCAACTGCGAGGTGGCGATGATCCAGATGAAGACTTCGATGAAGCCGAGCAGCGGGGCCAGTTTCTGCAAGCCGCGGGAGGTGAAGATGATCCGCATGGTGCCCAGGCTGACGTCAATGATGCGGGCGATGAAGATCAGCACGGGCAGGATCACCCAGGCGAACCAATCGAAACCGGCAGAAGTCTGGGGCAGGATGTCCATCAGACCGCCATTTTATCAGAATACGAGACACCTTCCTTGACAAAACGGGTCAATTCGCTGACGCTGAAATCGCTCAGGCCGAGCTTTTCGAGCGTGCGGCCGCGTCGCCAGTAGTCGGTGCGGTGGATGAAGTTTGCCAGGCGGATCATGCTGTCCATGCCGCGCACCGAGACGCCATAGCGGGTGCCGAGGGCTGCCATCGGCACCAGGCTCATCGGCACGTCTTCGAAGATGTAGCGGTGGTTGAGCGTGTTGGGGGCCTTGATGCCGTAGTACCCCGGCTGGTTGTGAATGGCTTCGTGCAGGTCTTCACCGGTGGCGTCGTAGGCCAGTTTGAGCCATTCGAGGGCGGTGCGGGCGCGGATGCCCAGGGCCGAGGCCACCGTGACGCGTTCCCGGTCGAGCACTTCCAGGACCCGCGCCACCGAGCGGGATACCCCGTCAATGTAGAACTCAAAGTTGCCGTGGGTCGCTTCGATCCGGCCGGCGTTCAGGATCGAGATGGCCGGGTGGAAGATGGCGCCCATGTTGTTCAGCCCAGTGTGCAGCACGTCAATCCCGTCTATGTACTGTGGGTAAGCCGGATGGATGGCTTCCAGCACTTCGGGGGTGCGGGTGGCGGGCAGGGCGGCCAGCGGCACGGCTTCCTTGATGCGGAAGATGCGGGCCTGGGCTGGGCCGTCGGAGCGGCTGGCGTAGATGAACGTCTCGGCTTCGGAAACCACAATGTCGGCCTGCCCGCCGCTATCCCGGTAAACCTTGTTGAACTCCAGCGCGCCGCAGGTCCGCCCGGGGTGCAGGATGATGATCTGCCCGTCACGCAGATATGGGGCGCACTTGCGGGCGATATCGGCGTGGGCCGAGGACGGTACCACCACCATGATGACTTCGGCAAAATCCAGGATCTTCTGGTAATCCGAGGTGACCAGTCCCAGTTCGCCGAACCCATGCGGCCAGCTGTCGTCACTCTCCAGGTCAATCCCTTTGCGGGCATCAATGGCTTGGATATGGTCGAAAGTGCGGTTGAAAAGCCCTACTTCGAAGCCCATCAGGGCCAAATGAGCGGCCATGGATTTGCCCCCGTGGCCGGCTCCGATGACAGCATAGCGTGGTGCTTTGGACATGTGAACCTCCTTGGAAGAATTATTTCAGGAATTCGGCCAGGCGTTCGGCTTCGCCCAGCGGTTTCCCCGTGGATGGATGCGCGGCCAGGTTGGCTCCGCGAGCGTCTATGCGGGTGACGATCTTCCCCCGCGCGTAGGGATTGTTGCGGAGCTGCGGCGCGTCCAGGATGCCGAGGGCGACGGCTTTCGCCAGGGTGGCGGGGTCCACGAGCGGGTCCGGGACGCCTGGGCCGGCTACCGCTCGAATGGCCTCCAGCGTCACCCCGGCCTCTGCCACCAATTCCGCCTTGCGGCGCTGGACCTCCGGGTCGGCGGTCAGGTCGGGCTGGCCCATGGCGTTCTCGATGGCGCGGCGGGCCATGCGGGCCGACTCGATCACGTCCTGCCCGGTGGCGGCGTGGTCGGCTTCGGTGTGCCCGACGATGTGGATGATGTCTGGCTTGAGCGCCATTTGCAGGTAGATACTGGTTGCCAGGTGAGCCCGGGCGGCGTTGCTTTCGACGGGATAGCTCAACAGGCCGGTGCGGGTTTGTTTCCAGATCGTGAAGTTACTCCCCTCGCTCCCCCCAAATTTCCCCGGAATTTGGGGGGAGGAAAGGGGGGTAATTATCTCGATGACCGCCAGCATCTTCGCCAGGTCCATCTTGTCCGAAAGCTCGGACGGGCTGTTGAACATTAGTTGGGCGATGTAGTCCTTCACGCCGAAGGCGCGGGCGTTGTAGGCCGAGAGATAGGCCGAAACGACGAAGACCACGTCTGGGGCGTCGCGCATGCCCCAGTGGTGCGGCTCGTTCAACTCGACCGGGATGCCGCGCTGGCCGTACCAGGCCATCACCTTCTGGTGCTCGCGGATCGAGCCTTCCAGGTCCCAGGGGCCGCGCCCGTCCATGCGATTGAACCAAAACAACGGAATGGCGCACCAGGCGATGTGGATCGTCTCGACGTACATTTCGGCCAGGCGGATAAAATCGTCGGTGCCGGAGTAGGTGCGCACGAGCGGGAAGTTCCCGGTGCGGCTGGTCTGATAAAGGGCGCGGTAATCCTCCGGGCTGCGGACCGGGACGCCGCCGGCGCCGGTGCGGCGCGGGTCCTGGCGCTCGGGGTGGAAGAAGTTCTCTTGGGCGTCCTGGTCAATGCCGAGCGAGATCACGTCCAGGATGCGGGCCTCGGCGATCTGGCGGATGCCATCGAGGCTGGCTTGCAGGGTCGGCAGGCCGAAGTGGTGACGCAGGATGGGGTAGGGCGCTTTCCAGCGGATGCGCTCGACGGTCGTCTGGGGATAATCGTCCGGGTTGTTCGTCACAGCCTGGCCGCGCAGGAAGGCGATCACCTCCTCGACCGGTTCGGTCCCGTCGAAGCTGCGCTCGAAGAAGCCGATCTTCTTGATCCGTTCCACGACCGGGGGCGTGCCGCCGAAGACGAAACGCACGCCGGCCTCGTGCAGGTCGGCGGCTTCCTCGGCGAATTGTCCGAGCAGGCGTTCGCCCGTCTCGGGGGTGAGGCGGTACGAGACGCCGACGAGGAGCTCATCGTCCGGCCCCGCCTTTGCCCGCGCCTCTCGCACGGTGGATAAAAGTTTCTCAATGGGAACAGCCGGTCCGAGGAAAACGGTTTCCCATCCGGCATTTTCGGCCAGGCGCAGGAAACGTGAAATCCCGGCAACGTGAACACACTCGCCGATAGCGCCGCCAATAAGCATTTTAGCCATTCTGTTCCTCCTTTGGCTGGAATGGGGTTGACTGCCATGCCTTCGAAGCCGAGTTACCTCAGCGGGAGAGCGGGCAGAGCACTAAATTTTTCGGTAACAAGAACCGTGTCGTTGCCGTAATCAGGATATAACTGCGAAGCGGCATGCGCAACGTATGGATGAGCGTTGGCAGTCATTCATTAATGTACGGATAAATTATACCAGCATAAATTTGCGGTAATTTACTGGCACTTTGGGATTTTCCGTGATGCGCCCCATATCTGGCAGCGCGCCGTAGAGCGGAATTAATTCCGCCCTACATTTGGC
>DYLB01000133.1 GCA_020722305.1 Anaerolinea thermophila
ATTCGTGACCTTCGTGTCCTTAGTGGTTAGAAAAGGTTTTTGCAGTGGAGTCAACTTTACAACTTTGAAGCGATTTTATCCTGTTTCGATGAAAACGGATAGATGCGGGTTATTTTTGTCTTTTTTCGCCCAAGCCGGGTAAAATCGAATTACCCAAGAGAAAGAAGGAGGCTGGTATGAAAATCCGCCCAACCAAAGGTTTAACGTTCGACGACGTGCTGCTCGTGCCGCGTCGTTCGCCGATTTCTTCCCGCCAGGCTGTGGACACCTCGACCCGCCTGACGACCGGCATCCGGCTCAACATCCCGGTCATCAGCGCCAACATGGACACCGTCACTGAAGCGCCGATGGCGATTGCCATGGCCCGGGCCGGGGGCATCGGCATCTTGCATCGCTTCAACACCATCGAACAGCAGGTGCGCCAGGTGAACAAGGTCAAGCGTGCCCAGGGCTTCATGGTCGAGACGCCTTATTTCATTTCCGTGGATGCGACCCTGGCCGAGGCCCGCCGGATGATGGACAGCCTGCACGTCGGTGGGCTGATCGTCGTTGATGGCGACCGGAACCTGGCCGGGATGTTGACCAACCGCGACGTGCAGATCGCCCCGGAGTCGATCAAATGGGTGCGGGAGGCGATGACCGAACGCTCCAAATTGGTCACTGCGGGACCGGCGATCACGCCCGAAGAAGCCCAGGAACTGCTGTACAACAACCGGATCGAGAAGCTGCCCATCCTCGATGCGAACGGGACCCTGGTCGGGTTGGTCACGGCCCGGGACGTGATCAAACCCCTCAAATTTCCCCAAGCCGCCCAGGACGAGCGCGGCCGCCTGCGGGTGGGCGCGGCCATCGGCGTCAAGGACAGGGAGATGGCCCGGGCCGAGGCGCTGCTCGAGGCCGGAGCCGACGTGCTGGTGCTCGACATCGCCCACGGCCACGCCGACCATTGCATCGCCATGCTTGGCAGCCTGCGCCGGCATTTCCCCCAGGCCCAGATCATCGCCGGGAACGTGGCATCGGTGGACGGGGCGCGGGAACTGGCCGAGGCGGGGGCCGACGCCATCAAAGTGGGGATCGGCCCGGGGTCCATTTGCACGACCCGCATCGTGACCGGCTTCGGCGTCCCGCAGTTGACGGCCATCCTGGACAGCGCCGAGGGGGTGCGCCTGTCGGGCCGTGACATCCCAATTATCGCCGACGGCGGCATCAAAGTCGCCGGGGACATGGTCAAGGCGCTGGCCGCCGGGGCCGAGACGGTGATGATCGGCAGCCTGTTCGCCGGGACGGAGGAGTCGCCCGGTTCGCCGGTGATCCGCGACGGGCAGAAGTTCAAGGTGGTGCGCGGCATGGCCTCCCTGGGGGCGACGATGGGCCGCCGCGAAGCCGAGCGGGGCGAGGACGAGAGCGCTGAAGACTCGGAAGACTGGGACAAGGTGGTCCCCGAAGGCGTGGAGGCGGTCGTGCCGTACCGGGGCTACGTCAGCGAGGTGCTGTACCAACTGGTCGGCGGGCTGCGCTCCGGGCTGAGCTACGGCGGAGCGCACGACATCAAAGGATTACAGGACAACGCCGAATTCCTCGAGATCACCCCCGCCGGCGTGCGCGAAAGCGGCTCGCATGATGTGAGGAAAATCTAAAATTTCACCGCGAAGACGCGAAGTTCACGAAGAAAACCTTTATGTTTCTTCGAGTCCTTCGCACCTTCGCGGTTATCTCTTTTACAACTCGATCTGCGCCTTGACCATGCCGTTGACTTTGTCGTTCTCGAAAGACGAGAAGCGCATCGAGCGGAACAGGTGGCGCATGACCTGGTTGTCGGGGGACATCAGGGCGATGATGCGTTCGATCTTTTCGTCCCGCCCGATCTTGATAATGCGCTTGAGCAGTTCGCGGCCGAGTCCCTGGCCCTGGTGCCTGTCGCTGATCAACATGGTGAAACGGGCTTCTTCATCGGTGCCGCGCAGTTTGCTCAGGCGCGCCACACCGAAGATGGACTGCCGTCCGTTCTCCTCGCCTTCGACGACCAGGGCGATCTCGCGGTCGTAGTCGTTGTGAGTGATGCGCGCCAGGCGTTCGTGGGTGACGCGGTCGCCGAGCAGGATCGGGGCCAGGTAGCGCATCGTCACGGTGCGGTCCGACAGTTCCTGGTGGAAGTCGGCCATCAGCGGCTCGTCCTCGGCCCGGATCGGGCGGATGGTCACCTCGGTCCCGTCTTTCATCGTCCATTTCGAGATGTACTGGCTGGGGTACGGGCGGATCGCCAGCTTGGGCAGGGCGGCTGGGGATTCGGCTTCGTGCAGCACCACCCGGGCGTCCAGGGCAAGCAGGCCCTCGGGAGAGGCGATCAGCGGGTTGATGTCCAGTTCCTTGATCCAGGGCTGCTCAGCGATCAACTGGCTGAAACGCACCAGCAGTTTTTCGAGGGCGTCCAGGTCCACCGGTTTGCGGCCGCGCACGCCTTTGAGGGCCTCGTAGATTTTGGTCCGCTCGATCATGCGGCGGGCGAAAGTCGTGTTGAGCGGCGGCAAGCCCAGCGCCCGGTCCTTGAAGACTTCGACGAGTTGGCCGCCGGTGCCGAACAGCAAGACCGGCCCGAACTGCGGATCGATGCTCGAGCCGACGATCAATTCATATCCTTCGAGCCGGACCATCGGTTGGACCGTCACGCCCAGGAAGTGTCCCTCCCCGGCCTTTTCCGTCACGCCCCGGCGAATGGCCTCGAACGCCTCCCGCACCGCCTCCGCATCACCTAAATTCAGTTTGACGCCGCCCACGTCGGTCTTGTGGGTGACGGTCTCGGAGTGGAGTTTAAGCACCACCGGGTAGCCGAGTTTTTCCGCGCTGGCGACGGCCTCGTCGGGGGTGGATGCGATGAGCGTCGGCGTGGTGGGGATGCCGTAAGCGGCCAGCAATTGCTTCGATTCGGCTTCGGTCAACAGGTAGCGTTTTCCTGTGCGGGCGCGCTCGATGATCCCGGCTGCGGCCTCCCGGTCGGGGCCTTCGCCTTCGTCGTCCGGCAGGCTGGGAGTCTCGTACAGGGCGGCCAGGTTGTAGGTGGAATGCCACATGAAGGTAAACGCCTGGGCCGCGTCGTCGGGATATTCGAAGGTGGGGATGCCGGCTTTGTTCAGGATGGCCTCGCCCGCAGCCACTTCCTGCCCGCCCGACCAGGAAGCCAGGATGGGCTTGTCGTAAGTCTTGGCATAGGCTTTGAGCGCTTCGGCGGTAGCGGTCGGGTCGGTCATGGCTTGCGGGGTCAGGATGACCAGCAGCCCGTCGCTGTTGGGGTCCTGGGCGGCGACTTCCAATGCCCTGGCATAGCGGTCGGCGCTGGCGTCGCCGATGATGTCAATCGGGTTGTTGTGGCTCCAGGCAGCGGGCAGGAATTCGTTCAGTTTTTCCATCGTTTCCGGCGAGACTTCGGCCAGTTCGCCGCCGGTGGTAATGAGCTTGTCGGTGGCGATCACGCCTGGGCCGCCGGCGTTGGTCAAGATGGTCAGGCGCGGACCCCGGGGCCGGGGCTGGCGTCCGAGCACTTCGGCCATCGAGAAGAGCTCGCTGATGCTGTTGACCCGTAATACTCCGGCTCGGCGGAAAGCCGCGTCCAGCACTTCGTCGGAGCCGGTCAGGGATCCGGTGTGGGAGGCGGCCGCTCGGGCCGCGCCCTCCGTTCGTCCGGGCTTGATGACGATGATCGGTTTGGCCAGGGCCACTTCCCGCGCCGCAGACAGGAAGGAGCGGGCGTCGCCGATGGTTTCCATGTACATCACGATGCTCTCGGTGTGCGGGTCGTCGCCCAGGTGGTAGATCAGGTCGCCCCAGTCCACATCCAGCATCGAGCCGACCGAGACGAAGTGCGAGAAGCCGACGTTTTCCTTGAACGACCAGTCGAGCACCGAGGTGCACAAGGCCCCCGATTGGCTGATGAAGGCGACCTTGCCCTTGCGGGCCATCCCGGCTGCGAAGGTGGCGTTCAGCCCGCTGATCGGACTCATCACGCCCAGGCAGTTCGGGCCGATGATGCGCATCCGCCCGGGGCGGGCGTTCTCTAAAATTTGGCGTTCCAGTTCAGCGCCTGCGGGGCCGACTTCCTTGAAACCGGCGGAAATGATGATGGCGCCCTGCACGCCGACTTTGACGCAATCCGTGATGATGCCGGGGATGGTTGGGGCAGGGGTGACGATGACGGCCAGATCCACGGGGTCAGGGACGGATTGGATGTCGGGATAGGCTTTGATGCCGAGCAGGCTGTCGCGTTTGGGGTTGACCGGGAAGACTGCTCCGCCGAAGGGGCTGCTGATCAGGTTCCAGAGCAGGGTGCGGCCGACGCTGCCTTCCTTTTCGGTCGCGCCGATGACGGCCACGTTCTTGGGCGCAAAGATAGGTTGCAGGGAGCGCGGCACATAGCGGTAAACGTCATGGGCCGGATCGAAGAAAGATGAAGGTCTGGTAAAGGGGGTGGTTTGCATGAAGTAAATCCTTGGGCTGTTGGATCAAGACTTCGGAAGTCTTTGATAAAGAGGTCTGTCAAAAAATTTGATCGTTGGGTTCGATGTTGCGATAAATGACTCGCACCCGCTCCCCGACCAGGGTCGGGACGCCCTTTTCGACCCAGCGTTTGAAATGCTCGGTATGGCGGTGCGCTTCGAGGGCTTCTGCCGAGCGGTAGACTTCGTAGAGCATGAATTTGGTCGGCGCGTCGGCCTGCTGGAGGAAGTCGAAACGCACCACGCCGGGTTCGGATAGGCTGGCGCGGGCGTTGGCAGTGGCTTCGGCGAGAAAGATGTCCATTTTTTCAGGCTGGACTTTGAGATAGACGACTTGGATAAGCAAGATCTCTACCCTCTCTGTAAAATCTTTCCCATTTCGGCCATCTTGTCGAAAACTTCTTCGGCGATTTCGACCGTAGTCGAATCCAGGGCGCAGTTGGGTGTGAGGGCAAAGAGGTAGTTGCGGCGCGGCAATTGCAGCCAGGCCGGGATGTCGAGCAGGCCGGCGAGGCGGTGGGTCAGGGCGACCGGGTCCTTGTGCGGCACGGAGCCAACGTGAGTGGTGAGGAAGTTGAAGTTTGGCATGGTTTCGATTGTATCATTCCTGCACGGTCCAGAATCCATTAATTTCAGAATTTAT
>DYLB01000134.1 GCA_020722305.1 Anaerolinea thermophila
ATTGCCAGATAAGATTTGCGCGTTCAATGCAAATGTTGCGCGGTAATACTATAATTTGCGCGTTCAGTGCAAATGTTGCGCGGTAATACTATAAGGCTATGATACCCATCAGCCGTATTTACTTGATCCCGGCCACCTTCAGCCCATCCTGCAGAATCGCCTGGACCTTGTCGCCGTGGGTGGTCTCGCAGTAAACCCGCATGATCGGCTCAGTGCCGCTGAAGCGGATCAACATCCAGCCGCCGTCTTCGAGCCTGAACTGGAAGCCGTCTACGGTGACGAGTTCGGTCACTTTCAAGCCGCCCAGGGTCTGGGGTTTGGCGTTTAGGATTTTTTGCTCGCGGGCGGCGCGGTCGCCGGTGAAGGGGGTGTCTATCCGGTCGTAGAAGTGTTCGCCGCCGACTTTGGCGAACAGGTCTTGCAGCAGTTGGGTGGGTTTCTTGCCGGTGCGGACCATCATATCGAGGAAGTACAGCCCGGCCAGGATGCCGTCCCGTTCGGGGACGTTGCCGTGGAAGGCGTAGCCGCCGCTCTCTTCGCCGCCGATCAGGGCGTCCAGTTCGACCATTTTGGGGGCCACGTACTTGAAGCCGACGCCGGTCTCGACCACCTCCACGCCGTAGAGTTTACCCAGTTTGTTGAGCATGGTGGTCGTCGAGAGGGTCTTGACGATGGGGCCGCGCTGGCCGCGGATTTCGAGCAGGTAATAGGCCAGCAGGCCGTAGGCGCGCAACTGGTCTATGAATTTGCCGTTCTCATCGCCAAAACCGACCCGGTCGGCGTCGCCGTCGTTGATCAGCAGCACGTCGGCATGGTTGTCAACGGTAGCCTGCAAACCCGCGTCCACGTTGGGCCGGATCGGTTCGGGGCGTTGCATCTCCGGGAAGCTGGGGTTGCGGGTGTTGTGGATCTCGATGACGCGGGTCTTGCCGCCTTCGAGCAGGCGCGGGAACCAGCCCGCGCCGTTGCCCCACATGGCGTCCACCATGACGGTCAGCCCGGCGTCTTTGATGGGCTGCAAGTCTATCAGTTTTTTGATGTGTTCGATGTAAGCGATGGAAGCGTCGAATTTGGTAATCCGGCCGTCCGTCTCGCCGGCGGAATACGCAATACGCTTCACAGATTCCATCGAATTGGGAATGAGAGACTCGATCTTTTTCAACCCGTCCGGGTCAATCGCCCCGCCGTTTGGGTCACGGACTTTGAAGCCGTTGTCGGTGGGTGGGTTGTGCGAGGCGGTGATATTGACCGCCCCGGCGGCTTTCTTGTCCACCACAGCGTAGGAAATGACCGGGGTGGGGGTCGGCCCGTCGGTCAGCCAGACCTTGAAGCCGTTGGCAGCCAGCACTTCGGCGGCCGCGGCGGCGAAATGTTCACCGCTAAAGCGCTTGTCGTGGCCGACGACCACGGACCGGCCTCCTTGTCCTTGCTCGCTCAAGTAGTTGGCGAAGCCCTGGGCGCAGCGGCGGACGTTGTCGAAGGTGTAGTCTTCGGCGATCACGCCGCGCCAACCGTCGGTGCCGAATTTGATTTTGTAGGTCATAAGTTTCCTCCGGTCATTGCAAGGTTCCGCAGGGAGGGCGCTCCTCGCAGTGACAAATCAAGATGATGACGAGGAGATTATAACAGTTTAGGCAGGTAAGAAAAACTCCGAGAGACTCCCGGAGTTTGGGTTTAGCTCTCGCCGGTTTTATAGGTTGGCCTTCTCTCGCTAATTGCCAACCCTTTGCCATATTCCATGTCAATCCTCTCGCGCAGGAAGATTTTGATCAGCGACTGGTAAGGGACGTCCCGCTGGTTGGCCAGGGCGCGCAACTCGTCCAGCATCGATTCGGGGAGGCGCAGGGAGATGGCTCTGGTGGTGGGTTTCAGGTTGGGAAAAACGACGCGTTGAGCCTGGCTCCAATCCAGATACTCGCTGGAGTCGTGGGTAGCCCAGAATTCGCGCTCTTCATCTTCGTTTTGAAATTCAGGAATTTGCGGCAGCATAAAATTCTCTCTCTTTCCGGCTCATATCTCGCGCCGAGATGACACGGATTTTCTCTTTTCTAATCGTAAAGACGACAAACAACAGTCGCCCAGCGTTGGTTTGACCCAACGCAAAGTGTCGCGTTTCTGTCTGGGAGTGGGCCGGATCGGGGTTGAGCAGTAGGGGAGAATTGAAGAAGGGTTCCTCGCATTCGCTCCAGGTAACCCGATGCTTGAGCCAGTTTTTCTCGCGATTGCCGTCATCCCAGTCGAAACCTTTCAACGCGGTCAAATCAACCATGTTTGTATATTATCATAGTATACGCCTGGTTGCAATAGGAAGGCCTACCCTACCACCCCTCGCCCCAGCCTCACGTTCACCCCGCCATTGACCATTGCCAGCGACGTGTCCAGGCCCAGGCGCATCTGCCCCAGCAGGGATGGGTCGCTGCACAGCACGGACACGTCCCAGCCGGGGCACTTCTGGCGCAGGACTTCCCCGAACCGGGCGTAGAGATTGCGGAGGTCTTTGCCCTCGCTGACGCGTTTCCCGTAGGGCGGGTTGGTCACCACCCAGCCTTTTCCGGCCGGCGGCGTCACGGACGAGACGGCCTGGCGCGTGAACCCGATCCTCTCCGCCACCCCGGCCCGTTCGGCGTTGGCGCGGGCCATCTCGATAGCTCCCGCGTCTCTGTCGGAAGCTAAAATCATTGGCGTCAACGGCTTTTCATTGATAATTGATAACTGATCACTGAATACCGCACTATCGAACCCCGGCCACTCCATGAACGCAAATTTGCGCTTGCCTCCCGGCGGGATGCCGAGGGCCATCAAGGCTGCTTCGATGGGGATCGTCCCGGAGCCGCAGAAGGGGTCGAGCAGCGGGGACTGCATGTCCCAGCCGGAGGCCAGTAACATCGCCGCGGCCAGGGTCTCGCGCAGGGGAGCCTTGGCCACAGCCTGACGGTAGCCGCGCCGGTGGAGCAGCTCGCCGGACGAGTCGAGGCTGACGGTGCAAAGATCGTTCACCAGGCGGACGACCACCAGCTGCGGCGGGTTGGCAGACTCCTCGTCGGCGGGTTTGAGCATGGGCGAGGGCTTCCCCAGCCGGTCGGCGATGGCCCCGGCGATGCGCTCGGCGACCGCCTCGGAGTGATAGAGTTTGGATTTGTGGCAGGTGGCCCGGATCGAGACCGGCTGTCCCGGCGTGAGGAAGCGTTCCCAGGGCAGGCGGGAGGCTTTTTTCCGCAGTTCGCTGAAGGCCGCGGCGTAGAAGCTGCTGCCGAGGCGGACGAGGATGCGGCTGGCCGTGCGCAGGTGGAGGTTGGCGCGGTAGAGGGCGGGGAGGCCGCCGCGGAACTCGACGCCGCCGGGCAAAAGATGAAGGATCAAGGATGAGGGATGAATTTTAGCGGGAGAAAGTTCGGGAGGAAGAGGCTCCGGTTTGGCGGGAGCAGGCTCGAAATCCTGCCCTGAGCCGCTGCCCTGAGCTTGTCGAAGGGCTGCCGAAGGGTCGGGGAAAAGGCGCTGCAACTCTTGGGCGGTAAAAACTTCCAGGCCGGGAGCGGTCACGGCAAAGCAGGTGTCCATGGTTATCCAGCCATCTCCGCTACCATCCCGCCCAGCCGCTCCAGCGCCCGCTCGATGGGATAGGTCCAGGCCGCGGCATTCAGGCGGATGAAGTTGGAAAATTGGTTGGTAGGCGAGAAGAGGTAGCCGGGGGTGAGGGTGATCCCGTTTTCGAGGGCCTTTTTGTAGAGTTCGAGCGAATCAACCGCACCGGGCAGTTGGACCCAGAGTACGAAGCCGCCCGCCGGACGGGTGACGCGGGTTTCGGGCGGGAAGTAGCGCATGACGGCTTGCGAGAGCCGGGCCACGTTGCTGGCGTATTCGCGGCGGATGTGGCGCAGGTGATGGTCGTAGCCGCCGGTTTCGAGGAATTCGGCAATCGCCATCTGCGGCAGGGTGGCGGTGGCGGCGCTGCTGGTGAATTTGAGCCATTCGATTTCCGAGCGGTAGCGCCCCGGCGCGGTCCAGCCGACCCGCAGCGCCGGGCTGATGTCTTTCGAGAAGGATGAACACAGCATGACCAGCCCTTTGGTGTCGTAGGCTTTGGCGACCGAGGGACGTTTGTCGCCAAAGTAGATCTCGCCGGAGACATCGTTCTCGATCAGCGGGATGTCGTGACGGGCCAGCAGTTCGACGAGTTCCTTTTTCTTCTCGTCGGGGATGCAGCTTCCGAGCGGGTTGTTGAAGTTCGAGATGACCAGCACGGCTTTGATCGGGTTGTGCTCGATGGCGAATTGCAACGCTTCCAGGCTGATGCCGTCCCGCTGGTGGGTGGGGATTTCGAGCGCCCGCAGGCCGTGGACTTCGAGGCTTTGCAGGGTGCCGAAGTACATCGGCGATTCGATGGCGACGATGTCACCCGGCTTGCAGACGGCGTGCAGGCACAGGTCTATGGCTTCGATCCCGCCGGAGGTGATGACGATGTCGTTGGGCGAGAGTTGCCCCCCGGCGTGGACGGCCCTCCGGGCGATCTGGACCCGCAGTTCGGGCAGCCCCGGCGGGAGCTGGTACTGGTGGGCCTCGGCCCCGGAGTTGCGCGCCAGCCGGGCGACGATCCGGTTCAGCCGGTCGGTCGGGAGCAGTTCGAGGTTGGGCATGGCCGCCCCGAGCTGGACCAGGTTCGGGTTGAGGGTGTCCCGGATGACCATCATCGTCAGCTCGTGCAGGCTGACCCGGCTCGGGTCGGGACCCGGGGACGAGATCCCGGGCTCGGGCAGTTGGTCCACCTCCGGGGCGCGGACGTAGTATCCCGATTGCGGGCGGGCTTCGATCAGGCCGCGGCTTTCGAGCAGCAGGTAGGCTTGCAGCACGGTGCTGATGCTGACGTCCTGCTGTTTGCTCATCTGCCGCACGGAAGGGATGCGTTCGCCGGTGCGGTACGTGCCTCGGGCAATCAGCCCGGCGATGTTGCCGGCAATTTGTTCGTAAAGGAAGGGGGAGTTTTCGGCCATATTGTGAAATTATGCACAAGAACAGTTGGGCAGGTTTCGGAACAGTGCAGTTGATTATAACCCGAATTGTATTGGTTACAACTCAGATTTTCTGCATCTGTACTTATCGGAGGGTTTCGAGGAAAATAAGAACGGTAAGA
>DYLB01000004.1:0-24607 GCA_020722305.1 Anaerolinea thermophila
ACGGGGATGATATTCGAGTCCTCGGCCAGGAGCCTAGACCCCATCGCCAGGTGGGGTTCTTTGTTAGGTTCGAGGCCCCCAGACGGGGATGATATTCGAGTCCTCGGCCAGGAGCCTAGACCCCATCGCCAGGTGGGATTTTTTGTTTTATACTGGGGCCGAAAGGAGATAGTCTCCCCGTTGGGAGCAGTTGCGAAAATCAGCCACGAATTTCACGAATTCACGCGAATTTTTCTTTCCTTTTTCCAGCACCTTCGCCAATTTCGGAAAAATCGCAAACCGTGGTGCGGGATGGCATCCCGCAACGCCAAAGATAGACAAAAAAATGCTATGATCACTATATGTGGCATGGCGGATTGCCAATCCGCCCCACGGTATTAGGCCTGTTGAATTTTGGCGAAGGTATTGTTTTTCGTGAAAATTCGCGTAATTCGCGGCAAAAAAATCCCATCTGCTCTCAAGAGGGAGACTACCCGAAAGGATGTGGCCATGAAAAAATTACCGGTACTCGCCCTTGCCTTCACCCTGCTCCTTGCCTCCTGCGGCCCCGGGGACTCCGGCCTGCCGACGCCCGAAGTCTCGACTGCGGTCGCCTCGACCTCCGAGCCGGGAGGCCTCACGCCCGGCCCGCTCCCGACCCAGCCGCCACCCACGCCAATCCCTTCGCTGGCCTCCGGGCTGTCTCCCACCGAACTGAAATACCGCCTGCTGGAGCGCTATCCCGATTTCTTCTACTGCGACCCGGACTACTACCCGGTCGCCCGCGGCAACGAATCCCAACTGGCCCTCGAACGCTTCCCGGAGATCCAAGCAAACGCCGAGGAGTTCCAGGCCATCCTGTCCCACAACGGACTCGACGGGCAGACGGCCTTCACCGACAGCCAGAAATTGCTGATCTACCGCGAGCACAAGAAGCTGGCCGCCATCCCCTTCGAACTGGACGGGGAGCGCTACCGGTTCCAGATCCAGACCGGGGTCGAGGGCCAGGAGGGGGCCGTCATCCGGGGCCGGATAGACGACCAGGGGCGGATCATCGAGGACGAGCGCACTCCCGGATTCCCGTCCTGCCCGATCTGCCTGGCGCTCCACACCCTGATTGATACCCCGCTCGGGCCGGTCCCGGTCGAAGCGCTGCGTCCCGGCGACCCGGTCTGGACCCTGAACCGGGCCGGAGAACGGGTGGCGGCTACCGTGTCCCGCGCCGCTCACGTCACCGCGCCGGCCAACCATCAAGTGGCCCACCTCGTCCTCGGCGACGGGCGCGAGCTGTGGGCCTCCCCCGGCCATCCCACCGCTGACGGACGCCGGCTGGGCGATCTCTCCGTCGGGGAGACGCTGGACGGCGCACGGGTAGTCCTGGCCGAACTCGTCCCCTACGCCGGCGGCGCAACCTACGACCTCCTGCCGTCGGGTGAGACGGGCCTCTACTGGGCGGACGGCATCCTGCTGGGCAGCACGCTCGCCATTCGATAACCTGTCCGAAATATTCGAGAAAGCCTTTTTCAACGTGAATTCCGCGGATTAGGCGAATTACGCGAATCGAAAATAAATCAGCAAAATTCGCTCCGTTCGCAGTATTCGTGTTAAGGGTTTGTCCGGTAGAAACGCTGCCAAGTATCCCTTTGTATTCCAAAAGATTTTTCCGTCAAAAACGGGGAAGCCCCCAAATTTCATAACACTTTCCAGAAACAAAAACTGCGCTTGATTTCGTCAGGCGCAGTTCACTTCCTTTTCACTTTTTACTTTTTACTTTTTACTTTTCACTTCTTACGTCTCACTCGCTGCTCTTGGTCTCACTGCTGGCGGCGGGCTTGCTTTCAGCGCTTTCCGAGCCGGAGTCGCTTTTGCGGGAATTCTGTCCCGACGGGGAGCGGTGGTCGGTAGCGTAGAAACCTGACCCCTTGAAGACGATCCCCACCGGCGCGTAAACCTTGCGCAGGCTTTTCTTGTTGCACTCCGGGCAGCGGGTGAGGGGCGGGTCGGTGAACTTTTGCTGGCGGTCGAACTGGACCCCGCAGGATTCACAGCGGTACGTATAAACTGGCATAGACTTACTCTCCTTGCTATTGCGTGTGGCATTATAGCCTTACTATAACTGACTGGCAAGAGGCCAAAGCGCCCATGTTATAATTTTCTAACAATTCTGACAATTGAGGAATTTCGGAAGTCTCCCGGATAGGATCCGAAATGTGAAGACTCCGGAAAAGACTTCCAAAGTTTGCCCGACGGGAGATACCCATGCTCAAAATCGAGATCGTTTACTGCGCCGTTTGACATTACACCGACCGGGCCGTGAGCCTGGCAGGCGACTTGCTCAAAAATTACGAATTCGAGATCGAAGACTTGAAGCTGGTCCCATCTGACGGGGGCCGCTTCGAGGTGACAGTGAACAATCAACTGGTCTATTCCAAACTCCAGACCAAGCGCCATGCCGGACCCGGCGAGGTGCTCGGGCTGGTCAAAAAACTTGTTGTGTGAGGCATTGTATGGCATCTAAGAAAGGCCGGGTCTTTTCCGGCGCGCGTCCTACCGGACGCCAGCACCTGGGTAACTACCTGGGCGCGATCAAGAACTACGTCGCATTGCAGGACGACTACGAGTGCATCTATTGCATCGTGGACATCCACGCCCTGACCACGGTCGAGACGACCGAAGACCTGGTGGACAACACCTACGACATGGCCCTCGACTGGCTGGCCGCAGGCATCCGCCCGGAAGAGACGATCATGTTCGTCCAGTCACACGTGCCGGAGGTGATGGAACTGCACACCATCCTTTCGATGGTCACGCCCCTGGGCAAACTGACCGACCTGCCGACCTTCAAAGAAAAGGTCCGCTTGCAGCCGAACAACGTCAACTACGGGCTGGTCGGCTACCCGGTGCTGATGACCGCCGACATCGCACTCTACAAGACCGATGTGGTCCCGGTCGGCGTGGACCAGGGGCCGCACATCGAATTCGCCCGCGAGATCGTCCGCTCGTTCAACTACCGCTACCACACCAACGTGCTGGTCGAGCCGCAGATGAAGAACACCGAGATCCCCAAGGTGCTCGGCATAGACGGCAAAGAGAAGATGGGCAAGAGCAACAACAACCACATCGAACTGGCCGCCACGCCCGAGGAGACTCGCCAGCGCGTGATGCAGATGGTCACCGACCCGGCCCGCATCAAGCGCACCGATCCCGGCAACCCAGACGTGTGCAACGTGTTCACCATGCACAAAATCTTCTCGCCCGCCGACGAAGTGGCGATGATCAACGTCGAATGCCGCCGGGCGGGCATCGGCTGCGTGGAGTGCAAGAAACGCTTCGCCGCCAACCTGAACGCCAACCTGGAACCCTTCCGCCAGAAGCGGGCCGCCCTGGCCGAAAATCCCGCCCAGGTCTGGGACATCCTGCACGAGGGGGCGGGGCGGGCGCGCACCATCGCCCGGCAGACGATGGCCGAAGTGCGCGAAGCGGTGGGATTGCCTAAATAGCATGCGAGCCTTGATTCAACGTGTCAGCCAGGCCAGCGTCACCGTCGAAGGCGAGACCCTCGCCAGCATCGGGCGCGGCCTGGTCGTCCTGCTCGGCGTCGGTCATGGCGATAGCGAGGCACAGGCCGCTTACCTGGCCGAGAAGATCGCCAACCTGCGCATCTTCGAGGATGCCCAGGGCAAGACCAACCTCTCGGCGCTGGACGTGGGCGGGGAGGCCATCGTCGTCTCGCAGTTCACGCTCTACGCCGATACCGCCAAAGGCCGCCGGCCCTCCTTCATCAACGCGGCCCAGCCCGAGGTCGCCGCGCCGCTCGTCGAACGCTTTATCGGTTACCTGCGCGGGCAGGGAGTCCCCACCCAGGCGGGAAAGTTCGGGGCGCACATGCTGGTCCAAATCTACAACGACGGCCCGGTCACGATCTGGCTGGAGCGTTGAATGAACCCCCTTTTCGATGAAATCGCCCGCCGCGCCCTGGCCGCTTATGGCCTGGAGACGGCGGGCTG
Organism: Anaerolinea thermophila; assembly: GCA_020722305.1. Taxonomy (GTDB): domain Bacteria; phylum Chloroflexota; class Anaerolineae; order Anaerolineales; family Villigracilaceae; genus UBA5796. The sequence continues at coordinate 3,987 of DYLB01000004.1, forward strand.
TGAATTTTTGCAACACCGCGAGAACGTGGCCTTCAAAATCACCGCGCCGGACGGGTCGCGCTATGCCCTGCGCATCCACACCCCGGCCATGCCCCAGTTTGGCAATCATGGTGCGGATGTGGAGATGGTGCGCTCAGAGGCGCTCTGGCTGGAGGCCCTGCGCCGGACGACCGACATCCCCGTGCCCCGCCCGCAGCGTAACCGGGACGCCGGGCTGGTTACCGTTATCGAGACCGGGGAGGCGGCCTACAACGTCACCCTGCTCGACTGGCTGCCCGGCGAGGTCCTGGAGGCCGACCTGCTGGACGACGACACTGTGGCCCGGATGGGCGCACTGGTGGGCAAACTGCACTACCATTCCAGCCGCTGGCGCAGGCCGCAGGGATTCACCCGCCCGCAGCGGGACGCGGCCCATTTCAGAGACAGCTTGCGGGCGCTCGAACCGGCCGTGAACGACGGGCGCATCGCCCGCCAGGATTTCGCCCGCTTCGAGGAAGCCATCTCTCTTTTGATCGAATACATGCAGCGTACCCGGCGGCGGCGGCGCCAGGAATACGGCCTGCTGCACGGCGACCTGCATCGCGGCAATTTCCTGTTCGACGACGGGCAGCTGAGCCTGATTGACTTTTCGCTGTGCGCCATCGGGAGTTACCTGTTCGACCTGGGCATTTGCCTGTCGAGCATTCCGCACGAAGTCCACCCGGTTTTCCTGGTCAATTACCAGCGCTACTTCCCACTGCCGCCAGACGCCTTCCGCATGATCGAGGGCTACTTCGTCGCCAGCATGGTCGGCACGTTCACCTTTTGGATGGATGACCCCGAAGCCCAGGAACTGCTCGTCAGCCGCGCCCCCCGCATCGCCAACGAGTACGCCGCCCGCTTCGTCCGGGACGAGCGCTTCTGGTTCAGCGGGCCAGAGTTTTAGTGGGCAATATTCGCCACAGAGAGCACGAAGTTCACAAAGAATTTCTCTGTGGTGAAAAATCTTACGCCATTCCCCCGCGCCATAAAACCGCATCCAATTGCACTGCCAGCGCCCCGGCCTCCAGCATGGCCTCGGCCTGGTCGCGGCGATACACGCCCCCCACCCCGATGACCGGCAGCCCGATTCGGGCAGCCTGGTAAACCGTCTCAAGCGCCTGGGGGAACAGACTCGGCCCATACAACCGCCCCTCGGTCAACCGTCCGCCGTCCACGGTCAGCCGGCCGCGCGGCGCGGCCAGGCTGACCGCCGCTGCGCCGGCGTCCACCAGCCGCGGGCCGAGGGTCAGCGCCTGCTCGCGCGGCAGGTTGACGATCAGCGGCAGTTCGCCCAGGCACATGTCGAGGGTGATGAGCAGGATGTCGTCCGACAGGAGGGGGGCGAATCCCAACTCGGCAGCCATCACGTTCTCCAGCCCCTCCAGCCGCTCGACCATTTTAGCCGTCTCTTCGGGACGGTCCGCCATCAAATGGACGATGACCGGCAGCTCTGCATTGCACCAGTGACGGGCGTGCTGTCTCACCACGGATGAGAAGCCGGGGTTTGGCAAGCCCGTGTGCAGCAGGAACCCGCCGGGATAGTCGAGCGCTTCGGGATGCGTCGCCGGCTTGCGCGGCCGCAGGCTGAGCGGGTTGGTGACGAACGCGCCGAGTTCGAGACTTCCAAAGTCTTTGAGACTCCGGAAGCCTGGCGCAAAGCCCAGCATCCCGGCCGCATTCATCAGGGGATGGGAGAAGGTCAGGTCGCGCTTGGACATTACTCGAAACGCACTTTTCTGACTCCAGCCTGAATGGCGTCAGGCCAGGGCCGCAACCAAACGTATCGCCGACCTACGGTCGGCATTGCCATACCACTTCGTGGCACTTGGGCCGAGCCTGGCAGTACGATTGCCAGATACGATTTGCGCACATAAGGCAAATGTTGCGCGGTAATACTGTAACGCGGCATTCATGCCGCAACCAAACGGCGACATAAATGTCGCGCTACAGCATTTGCGCGTTCAATGCAAATGTTACGCGGTAATACTATAATAAATTCTCCCAATGCAAAATGATAAAATGGTAACCATTCAGCCCAACGTCGAAAAGAGCATTTACTCCGCTAATCTTCGCTAATCTCCACGAATAAAAGGCCTCAAAACCGCAAAAGATTAGCGAAAACTTGTGCTGAGTTGGCGGTCGAGCCTGTCGAGACCTTATCGAAGCATTGGCGCAGATTAGCGGACCGAAGGCTGAACAGATAAATAAAATGATTATACAACTACTTCCTACTCTCCACTCTCTGCTTCCTGTTTCCTAATGACTGACTTCAGCACCTACCAATCCCCCTTCACCTGGCGCTACGGCAGCCCGGCCATGCGCCGCATCTGGTCCGAGCAGCACAAGCGGCTGTTGTGGCGGCGCATCTGGGTCGCGCTGGCCGAAGTCCAGGCCGGGTACGGCCTCGTCAGCCCCGAACAGGCCGCCGACCTGCGCGCCCACATGGACGAGATCAACGTCGAACGCGCCTTCGAGATCGAGGCCGAGATCCAGCACGATTTGATGGCCGAGGTGCGCACCTTCGCCGAACAGGCGGCCCTCGGCGGCGGGATCATCCATTTAGGGGCGACTTCGATGGACGTGGAGGACAACGCCGACGCCCTGCGCCTGCGCGAGTCGCTCGACCTGACCCTGTCCGCCCTCTCGTCCCTCCTGCGGACCCTCGGCCGGCTCATCGAACAATGGGCCGACATCCCGCTGATCGCATTTACCCACCTCCAGCCCGCCGAGCCTTCGACTTTAGGCTATCGCCTCGCCCAATACGCTCAAGACCTGTTGGAAGACTTCGAAGCCCTCAGCCGTCAGCGGTCAGCCGTCAGGGGCAAGGGATTCAAGGGCGCGGTCGGCAGCGGGGCGAGTTACGCTGAATTGATCGGCGTGGACAAGCTGGTCGAGTTCGAGCAAAGCCTCAGCGAAAAACTCGGCCTGCCCTTCTACCCGGTCGCCACCCAGACCTATCCCCGCAAACAAGATTATTCCGTCGTAGCGGCTTTAGCGGCTCTCGCCCAATCGCTCTACAAAATGGCCTTCGACCTGCGCCTGCTGCAATCCCCGCCACTGGGCGAACTCTCGGAGCCGTTCGGCAGCAAGCAGGTTGGGTCGTCGGCGATGCCCTTCAAGCGGAATCCGATCCGGGCCGAGAAGATCAATTCGCTGGGGCGTTACCTGGCCCAACTGCCGCGCCTGGCCTGGGACAACGCGGCTCACTCCCTTCTGGAGCGCACCCTGGACGACTCGGCCAACCGCCGCGCCCTACTGCCCGAAGCCTTCCTGGCTGCCGATGAGATGCTCAAGACGATGCAGTCCATTTTAGATGGGTTGCGGGTCAACGAGACGGCGATCCAACGCAACCTGGATGTCTACGGGCCTTTCGCGGCGACCGAACGGGTGCTGATGGCCGCCGTCAAAACAGGAGCAGACCGACAGGTCCTGCACGAGGCGATCCGCGAACAGGCGATGAAGGCCTGGGAGGTCGTCCAGCGCGGCGGGGCGAATCCGCTCGTCGGGCAGATCATCCGGGACGAAGAGATCCGCAGCTATTTGGCTGAAGATGAAATTCGGGAATTGATGGATTATGCGGGGCACGTCGGCGACGCGCCGGAGCGGGCAAGGGCGCTGGCCAGGCTAATCCGGTTAAAAGTCGAGAGCGACCGCACGTAGGGGGTCGCTCTCACTTTTTCAGGTGGTCGTCGGTCATCTTTCTATTCTTCCTTCAAGACCAGCGAGTCGTAATCGCTCGGCCTGAAAACTACGGGGAGGACGGCGATGCTGGCGAAGAGGATTGCGCTGACCAGGACAACCAGGGCGGGGTACAGGTACATGGGGGCCTCCTTTCGAACTGTACCGGATGGATAAGGTTGCTGCCTGTTTGTCGTTCTAATAGTATTAAACGCATTTCCAGCCATTCTGTTCCTTACAAAGTCAAAACAAAAACGCGGCGGATGCAAAACCCGCCGCGTTGGTCCCTGTTTCGATAGGTCGGGATACTACATCCCGGCAGCCTCGAGCAGGCCCATGGCTGCCAGCATTTCATCGTTGGTTGCAAATTTGAAATCTTCGAGGCCACGTTTTTCGGCTTCGGCGCGTTCGACCTGGTACAGGCGTTCGACCGAGGCCTTGTCGGCGATGGGTTTGCCCAGGGCGTGGACGCGGCTGGCAATCAGGGCCGGGTTGGTCTGGGACGGGGCGAGGGTCTGTAAGTATTGCCAGACGGCCTTGGCACCGTTGATGCCGTCCTTGCGGGCATAACCGACCAGCCCTTCACTGGCTTTACGCGACCAGCCCGCCACGAAAATGCCCTCGATGGCTTTGCCGGTTTGCGGGTCGAAGGCTTCGTAGGAATTGCCGTCCATCGGGAAGCGCGGCGTGGGGTTCTTGACGAACTCATTCCATTCAATGGGCAGGCCGAAGGTTTCGTCCACCTTGTCGCCGATGGCGAAGACGACCGTTTCGACGTCCAGGAAGCGTTTGTGTCCCGTGCCGCGGGCCTTGGTGTCGCCGTCTTTCAGGACCAGGGTTGTATCCTCGACTTCGAGCCGGGTGAGCAGGCCGTTCTGCCCCAGCATCTGGACGGGCGAGGTCAGGAACTCGAAGCGGAAACGCGTTTCGGAGACTTTTTCATACGCTTTGGGCTGGGCAGCCAGGATGTCGGCCCGGGCTGCGGCGGGATCCTGCCCGACAGCCTGCATGATCGGGGTGACGCGGGCGATCTCGGCGTCCAGGGCGGTGATGTCCAGGTTGGAGATGACATATTCCATCTCCTTCTTGTCGAACTTGACCTCGGCCGGTCCGCGCCGCACGACGGCGATGACTTCCTCCACCTTTTCCTGGCGGATCAGGTAGCGGGCGATGTCCACCATCACGTTCCCCGCGCCGACCACGGCGCACCGCCGGCCAAAGCGGAAGGTGCGCTGACTGAACGGCGGCAGTTTGTTGTAGAAGTAGACCACGTCTTTGGCGTGGTAAACGCCTTCGAGGTCTTCGCCCGGCAGGCCGAGCCATTTGGTGCCTTGCGCCCCAGCCGTGACCAGGATGGCGTCGAAGCCGAGGGCGCGCAAATCGTCCAGGGTCAGGTCGCCCTGCGTGCCGATGACCACGTTCCCGTAGTAATCCAGGTTGGGGTTGGCCAATGCCTGGCGGAATTGTTTGCGGAAACCCTCTTTCATCACGTATTTGGTCGGGTAAACACCGTACTCGGCCAGCCCTCCCGGCTTGATATCGCGATTGAAAAGGACGACGCGTGCGCCCATATTAGCCAGTTCCCGTGCGCCAAACACCCCGGCCGGCCCGGCGCCAACTACGGCCACCAGATATTCAGGTTCTTGCATCGTGTGCTCCTTGAATGATGTGAATTGGTTTGTGGTTGCGTTTTCATTATAGCGACCTGAAAATCCAATTGCAAGTGCAGAAAATCACAAACATTGTCTCTTCTTGACGTAAACGGGGGGAATTTTACCATTTTTATCTAAAAAATCAATGATTCTTTTGTGGAATGTGGAACTGCCATGAATCGAGGCTCTTTGGGATGTTCCGTGATACGTCCCCATATCTGGCAACACGCCGTAGAGCGGAATTAATTCCGCCCTACATCTGGCGGCTCGCCACGCCAATTCCCAATGAACCTGAACCGACAATGAAAAAAGAGAGACCGCTGGTTGCGGCCTCTCCCGAAAACAACGACGGCTTCAGAACCGGTTCTTCCGCTTCGTCAAGACTCACTTTCCTGCCGGGGCGTACATGGCGGTATAGTTGGCCGGGGCGCAGACCATCCCGTTTTCGATGGTAGAGCGCAGCGGCAGCCAGTCCGAGGCCCGGTCGGTGAGATCGCCCAGGTAGTAATAGATTTTCATGTCACTGACACCTGGCCGCAGGGCGAAGCAGATCTTCCACGTCCCGTCGGCCGGATCCGTTTCCCAGTGGATGATCTGCCCGTTCTTGTAATGGATGACGTGGCAGCCCGGCAGGTAGAGCAAGCCCTCATTATCGGGGAACGGGACTCCGTCCGAATCGTCAACGGGATCGCCGTTGATGGGGTCCTGCACATGCACGTTATCGGTCGAGCCGAGGGTGTTGTAAACGACCGTGAACACACATACGCCGCCGACCTGGTAAATTCCCGACCTCCGAATATCAATGTTCGATGGCGGCGGCACGACCGTCCCGGCCTGGGGTTCCTCGCCGGGGACAGGCTCCCGCTCCACCCGTCCAGGAGCATATTCACCCGTGAATAACGCCGAGGCGCAGGCCAACCCGTTTTCGTGGGTCGTTTCCAACGCGATCCAGTTGGTCGGGGATTCATCCGGGTAATAATAGACCGTCAGGTTCACGTCAGGCTGTTCCACGAAGCAGACCTTCCAGCTGCCGTCTGCGGAGTCGGCCTGGGCTACGACCTGGTCGAACTTGTAATGCACCAGGTGGCATCCCGGCAAATCCAGGCTGCCCTCGTCATCGTACTGTACCGCAAGCGATTCTTCCAGCGGGACGTTCACATCCACTTCGTTTTTCAGCCCGGATGCAAGGTTGTACGAAATATCCAGCATACAGAGGCCGCCCACGTAGTAGACCCCCGGTTGGGAGATTTCGACCTTATCCGCCTGGGGACTGAAATTCACGGACCCTTCGCTGATGGGGACCACTGGCATCTCCTGGCCCGCGGCCGGCCGGTCCACCGTCACGCCGTCCACCGACGAGGCCGGGGATTGGCGCGCCCAAACCGGATAGTCCCTGGCAATCCAGAGTATCGCCAGAATGGATGCCAACACAACAATGAATTGAAAGACTTTTTTCATCTGTATCTCCTTTCCACTGAACCTGTGACCGAGGGGGAACATCCCGAATTTATTTTACCCAACCCCCTTCCAGCCCGTCCTCGGATTTAGAACGGATTTACGGGAGCGCAAACACAACTTCGATTTCGAGATCGACTCTTAAATCTGTGCTCAATTTTATCGTCCGGCTCTCGACCGAGGCCCCGGGCGGCAGCGCAACGACCGACGAGCCGTCTGGCAGCAGGAGGCTGAGGCTGACCGGTACTGCCAGGGTCCCGGGCTGTTTTTGGATTTTCAGGCGGTAGAATACCCGTCCCGTATCCGGCTGGATCTTCAAAATACGCGCCGGCAGCGCAAACTCAAAGCCGGTGGTGACAGACTGTCCGCCGGGGACCACTTTCAGGGTCCCGAAAGCCTGGGAGCCTTCGACGTCCTCGCCCAGCAGGTCCACCTGGGGCGGGACGGGCCGCTTGAGGATGGTCCATTCGGCGGGAATGGCCTGCGGCGTGGCCTGGATCAGCCTGGTGCCCAGGGGGGTGTAGACCCGCATGTAGTCCCAGTAACAGCGGTCGGTGGGATAGTCCTCCTGCCCGCTGAGCGTCTCGCTCCCCCATTGCAGGCAGGCAATTTTGTCGGTCGAGCGATTCTTGTGCGTCACCGCCAGCCTGGCGACAGGCCTGAGTGGGTTCGACAGATCCACATCGTAGGCCAGGCCGGTTTCGACCAGGGCATTGGTCTTATTGAAGCCCACGTTGAAATCCACAACCATCAGAAAATCGCCTTCACCGGGTTCGACGCGGCCATCCCAGCCCTGTCGGTCGAGGAACGCGGTCAGCGACGGGTTATCCAGTTGCACCAACAAATGATGCTCGTCCAAAGTCTCGATCAGGACAGCCGCCAATTGCTCCCGCTGGAGATCCTCTTCGAAGATACGGGTAATAATGGCAGACGTGAGCTTGTTGATGAACGCCTTGTTGTTCCAATCCGGCGAGAGGCGCTCTGCCTCGGTGGGCGTCTTGGCGGCGCGCATGTACGCGACCACGTTATTTGCATCAACCAGGTAAGGCACGTCCTCCACTTCGAGCGGCCCCAGGACGCCAAGCAATTCCACCAGCATTTGCTGGTCGAAGGCGATGACGCCGTCCACCGAATGGTCGTTGTTGAAAGAGTAAAGGTACTCGGCATACAAAGCCGTCGTGGGATAATCCGTGAACCAGTTGGCATCGCGGAAGATCAGGACCGGGCTGTTCATGTAGCGGTCGAGCTGCCAGGGAGCGGTGGGATAGGGCCTGGACCAGTTGTCGAAATTTCCCGAATCCTCGAAAGCCACGTGGAGGATTTCCCCGTTCTGGACCAGGAGCGTGCCGGCGGCGGTGATGAAGCCCCCCGTCGGGCGCAGTTCGTCCTCGTTCTGGACCAGCAGCAGGTACGTTTTGGGGCCTTCGCTGGTGGCCCCCAGGACGCGGGGGACTTCCATCGCCAGGGTCAGGCCGTCGGACAGCAGAGCCAGCGCCGGGTCCGCTTTCGATTCGACCAGGTCACGCACGAAGGGGGATAAGGTCCCTAAATCCAGGCGGGAACGGGCGGCCGCGGCCTGATCCAACGTGCGCTGCGACGCCGCCCACTGCGGTTCGAGCGCAACCATCGCTTCGGTCAACTCCCGCAGATGAAGGCCGGGTTTCCCATTCCCGTTCATGAAAGATTCGGCCACCGGCAGGGCGGCCCGGTAAGCGTTGTCGGCGGTTGCCAGCATGGAATCGGCCAGGAGCAGCAAATCCTGGGCGGAGGCCAGGTCGCCGCCGTAGGTGGGGACCCAGTCCAGCCAGGGAGCCAGCCAGAGCGCCGGTTCGACTTCGGTTTGCAGGGCGTCGAAATCCCGCCTTAAGGTCGAAAGGGCCGCGCCGGCCTGCCTGATTTGGTCCAGATCGGAGGGCAGCGCCGCAAAGCCTTGGAGCTGTTCCAGGTCCTGCCGCACGACCAGCGCCTGTTGGTAGACTTTGCGAGCCTTCAAGCCTCCCAGCCCGACGGCGGCCACGAACAGGGAAAAGAGTAGGAAGAGGGCGAGCCGCGAAACGACCGACCACCGGCTGCGACGACGGGCCAGCGCCCCAGACGAAGGGTCTTGGCGGCTTTCCCGGCCGCGCCCGTCTTTGGAGAGATCGGCCTGTTCCAGGTATGCCTCACGCGCTTGGATGGATTCTGCGAGCCGCTGAAGCCCTTTTCGGTGCCAGTCGCTCAGGGTGCTGTCGGGCGTGATTTCGATCTCGTTGCCGACCAGCCTGTAAGCGGAAATATCGCTGTCCGAAGGGGGAGCCTTGCCGTTCCCGAAGGCGTAGAGCAAAATGGCCTGGTCTATCCGCCCCCAGGCATCCCGTAGGGAACTGGAATTCGAGGTCCCGAAGCGGATCGGCGCAAAATACTGGGCGGCCAGGATGCCGAATTCCCCCCAGCGGGTGTCGAGGCGCTTGCCCTGCCGGGGAGGAGTGCTGGGCATGGTCTGCTGGAAGATGGATTCGACCGCGCAGGCCAACTGTCTGCCGGGGGACAAGCGGGCCAGCTCCGGGCGGCTGACAAGCAGGTCCTGGACGAAGCGGCTTTTCGTCCAGGGGTGGGCATCCAAATTTTCAGGGGATTGGAATTCTCGCAGGACCTGCTTTAGAGAATCAAAATAATTTTGGCTTTCCGACATCTCGAATTCAAGACCGGTCAGGGGGCGGCCCTTTCACGGGGGACCAGGATCCAGCCGGTATAGACCTGGCAATCGGAATTCCAGCCGTTATATTCCCGTAGCGCATCGGCGGTTACCGACAAATTCCTGGCCAGCGCTTCCAGCGAAGCCGAAGCCCCGGCCACGTAATACGGCTCGAAAGCCGGCATATTGGCCAGGTCCGCGCTGCCAAGCGGGATCACGATCACCATGTCCACCCAGAGCGGCACCGGCAGGAAATAATTCGCAGCCTGGATCGCCTTCGTGGTCGTATCGAACCTGGTTTCCAACAGGTCCATGCTCTCCCCTTCAGAAACCTTGTGGATCACGAATTGATAACTCCCGGAGGCGATCGGCGCATCCAGGGGGACACCGCAAATCGTGACCGGGGTCGTTGCCTCGGTGGAGGCCGGGCTGGCGGTTTGGGACGGGTACGGCGTTTCGGAGGGCTGGATGACGATCAAAGCCGGCGTGGAGACGTCTGACGGGGTGGCCGCGGCCGGGGTAAAGGCGGGGGCAGTTGGGGAAGCCCCGCCAAAAATCGGCACGGCGGCCCGCACCTCGGACCACAGGCCTGCTGCCGTCGAAGAGACTTCTTCCCCGCTGAAAGCCATCCACGCGGCCGCGCCGAGGAGCAGCGCCAAAACCAAAAAGAGAGCGCCGAACCGGCGCGAACCTTTTTCAGGGGGGTATTTCAACCGGTAATCCGCAGGCAGCTTTACTTTTTCGCCTCCCACGAAGACCGGGCAGCGGACATAGTTCCCCGTAAGGCATTGCGTCCTTTGAAGTTCCAGACTGACCGGCGAAACCGTCTTGGACAAATGGCAGCAATTCCACATGGAGGGGAAGGCGAACAAGGTCTCCCTGTCCTCGCGGGTTCCCAGGTATGGGCAAACCGCCATTTCCGCCGCAGGCTGCCGTTTAATCTGCGCTTCCTGCATGGTCAATCCCCGCCGGTCTCATCGGACGTTTCCGTTTCCTGTTTTTTCTCCCGTCTGAACAAGCGTGACGCCAGGGAATTCCGTTGATGAGTATTCCCCGAAATATCCGGCGTTTCTTCGGAGTGATACCCGTTACCCGAATAGGGATTGTAGTAGTTGTAGGGCGAATAATACCGGTAGCCGCCATAATAATACGAGCGGTTGCGGGGGATGCGGTTGAGCACCACGCCGACGATCCGGCTGTTGGCCCGGGTGAACATTTCGAGGGTCGCGGCGGCGGTATCAGCGTGGGTATAGCCAGGCCGGATCACCAGCAGCACCGCGTCGGCTTTCCTGGCCAAAACCTGGGCGTCGGTGACCATCGAGGGCGGGGTATCAATGACGACCACATCCGCAGTTTCGAGGAGGCTGCTCAGGATGCGTCCCATTTTTTCGGAACCCAGCAACTCGACCGGGTTTGGGGGTAGGCTCCCGCTGGGGATGATCGCCAGGTTCGGCAGTTGCGGCAGCGCCCGTCCCACAGCGCTCAGGTTCGCATTGCCCCGGAACAGGTCACTCAGCCCCAGCCGGTTGGGGATGCCCGCCAGCCGGTGGATGCGCGGCCGCCGCAGGTCGGCATCCAGCAGCACCACCTTCTTGCCGCTCTGGGCGATGATCACGGCCAGGTTGGCCGCGATGGTCGTCTTGCCTTCCGCCGGGGAGGGGCTGGTAACGATGATGGTCTTGATCGGCCTGTCCACGCCGGCGTATTCCAGGTTGGTTCGCAGCGAGCGGAAGGCCTCTGAGACGGGCGAGCGGGGCTGCTGGGTCACGTAGACCTGGTCAGCGGTTTTGCCCTTGATCTTCAACTGAGCAATGTAGCCGATGACCGGCACCCCCAGCACCCGCTCGATATCGGTCGGGGTTTTCAAGGTGTCGTCCAGGTACTCGACCAGGAAGGCGATCCCGGCCGCGAGCATCAGCCCGACCGCGCCGGCCAGGGCTGTGGTTTGTAAAGGTTTGGGCCGGATCGGGTCTTCGGAGACGACGGCCGGTTCGGTCTGGATCACCGTAGGGGTACTTTGGGCACGCGCCAGCCGCACGGTTTCAAGGTTGTTGAGCAAATTGAGATAGATCTGCTGGTACAGGTTGAGGGTGGTCTGCAACTGGGTCAGCCGGGAGGGGGTGTCATTCGCGCTATCAACCGGCCTGCCCAGGACGACCAGGTTGGTATAGATCTGCTGGTAAAGGTCCAGGATGGGCTGGAGCTGGTCGAGGCTGTCCTGCTTTTCGGTCAGTTCCGCGCTTTCTTCCGCCGTCAGGGTCCGTTTCTTGGACAATTCCTCAATCCGGGTTTCCAATCCCGAAATCTGGGCCTGGAGTTCCCCGATCTGGCCCTGGACCTTGGTCACCTGGTCCTGGACTGTGGTTGTGGAAATATTGTCGATCTGGTTCTGCAAATTCGTGATCTGGCCCTGCACGGTCTCGATGTTCTTCTTCAAGTTTTCTTCCGAGGTGGCATAACGCACGGCCTGCATACTCTCGTTCTGGTTGATCAGGGCGGTGACCAGAACGTTGGCGATATCTGCGGCGTGGTCGGGGTTGCTGTCTTCGACGAAGAGTTGGATGAATTGCGAGTCATCAGACTGTTGGGCGCGCACCTGCTCGGCCAATACCGGGTAGCCCAGCTCCGCCGAGGCTGCGTCGAGCACCGGCCTGGAGGTCAGCAATTGGACGTAGGTCTTGGCCAGTTGCTGGCTTTCGAGATAAGAGTTGTAGTCATAGCCGGTTTGCACCGGGCGCAGCAGCACGAAGCGGGTGGTGGACTGGTAGATTGGCGTCTGCCAGGTGGTGAAATAGAATCCGCCCCCGGCTCCGAGGATCAGCCCCAGGATCAACAGCCAGGCCCAGCGGCGGGCAATGGATAGGTATTGTCTGATTTCCATCAATTCTCCTACGGTGTCTTGCGCGAGATGAATGTTCGATGAAAAGCCCAATGATTGGGATAATGATTCATTTCAGTTACTGGACAGGGGACCGGGAGGAACAACCATTAAAGTGCCGCCACTTCCTCGAACCGGTGAGACAGGGCCATTATACCCGCTCGAAAGGAGCTTATGTCATTGCGAGGAACGAAGCAATCCCCCGGTCTCAAAAGGAGACTGGTCCGCTGTGGTCTCGGCACGCGCCACTACTCGACCATCGCTTGCACATCGTTCCTCGCGCCTCTTCCTGTAGAGGCTACCGAGGGAGCGCCACTCTCGAATTGAGAATGGCCGGTTCGAAAACGGCAAACCTGTCTGACACGTCCGCAGGTTCGCCGACAGCCCGCCCTTCGACTTCGACCCAGGCGTGGGCGTGGAAGCCACTGGCGGACCAGTCTGCCCCGATCCGCAGCCGGGAGGAGATGCCGCGCCGCTCCAACAGTCGGCGCAAGGCCAGGGCGCGGACGAGACAGGTCATCGGCAGGATATGGCCCCGGGCGGCCAGGCCCAGCAATCGTCCGGTGCGCTGCGCCCTGGACAAGTGATCGGGCGGCGGACCGGCCTCATCCGGCAGGGAATCCGCCGGGGCGGAGGGGGCCTCGATCCTGATCCAGCGCAAAACCAGACGGAAGCCCAGGAGCGCCCACCAGGCCTCGGCCAGGACGAGCCAGTCGGCCAGGGGAAGTTGCCGGGCGATCCGCAGCTTACGCTTGAGCGATTTCAAGGAGGCCGTTTTCCAGGAGGGCATCGAGGAGTTCCAGTAAATCCTGCTCCAATTGGGCCGGGGCAACTTCATACTCGTCCAAAAGCGTGCGATGGATGGTTGCCAGCGGATGGCCGTCTCCGAGCAGCTCCCAGAAACGGCCCCCAACGTCTTCCAGGGCAAAGTAAGTGTTGGTGCGGGTGTCGAGCAAGACGCTCCCATCCTCCAGGCTGGTAAAGTAAACGTGGGCGGGGATGCGCACGGCGGTATCGAGGCTCAACATGGGCCCTCCAACAGGGTTGCGATTTCGGGCAGCGCTTCTTGACAATGGGGATAGGCCAGCCGGTAGACCGGGATTTGCCCGGCAACGGCGGCGCAGAAGGCCAGGTGCCTGGCGAGCGTGGCCGGACCGAAGAGCCGGGTCCCGGCGGTGTGGCTGATCAGCAGCCGGACGGCCTGTCCCGGGGGGAGCAATTGCAGGCCGGGAGTGGCATCCACTTCGACGTTCTCCAAGACACAAATCCGGTCCAGCGGGAGCTGCTCCGGCAGGGTCAGGCCGGGCTGCTCGCCCGCCGGCAATTTCAACTGCGGGAAGCGCGGCCAGACCCGCACCCCCTCGGGTTCGAGGGTGGCCGGCAGGATGTCGTCCGCGACCCGCTGCCAGCCTGAATCCCCCAGATACGCGGCCAGGGTGGATTTGCCCCGGCCCGACTCGCCCAGGAAGACGGTTGTCTGCCCGTGCAACCGGGCGGCGCTGGCGTGCAGGCTCCAGGTGCCGCGCAGGGCCAGGGCCAGCACCAGCGCCGGGCCGAGCAGGATTTCGCGGTCCAAAGCGGATAGAGGGGATCGGTCATCGCCCACCCGCCGGATCGTCTCACCATCAGGCCCAATGTAGAAATCGCTGCCGCCGGAGACTTTGAGGAGGAGGCCGGGAGGCGCAGACCAGGTTTCGACCTGGCGGGTTGTCTCGCCAATCCAGCCGGTTGTGCGGCGAGAGATGTTGCCTGTTTCAGGATATGGCGGAGAAAAATCCAGCCTGGAATCCATCTGGCAATTGCCTGATCCTGATTGATCGTGTGGCCTGAGCCGCCGGGCTAGGGAGTCCTGTACGGGTCATAAAACCCGCCCGGCTGGGACAGGCCCACTATCGGCGCTCGGGTAGTCGAGGAGCCCGAATCGCCCACGCCCGGTGAACCGCCCAGGGTCAGCGTGCGCAAGTCTCCCAGTAGCTCAAGCCGGGGTTTGCGGTACGGTTTACGGCGTCTGGTCTTTCCATCTCCAGCAACCTTTTTGGCTCCAGATGTTTGGATTCGATCGGCGGACATCTTGACTCCATGAACAAGGATGTGATTGCCTGATGCCATGCGGCAAAAGAGACGCACAGCCAGGGCACGAGCGCATCCGGCCCGTCCGTTTCGGGCGTAACCGGGATATTCCAATGATCGTCAAGCCAATCGGCGCTGACGAAATGACACCAAACGGCGCCATGATCCTTGAACCTTGCCTGTAAAATGTGCTTTTCCCGTTCGATGCCGCGTCGGAATAAAGACAATAAAGGCGTGGGCTGCTGGCGGACACGAATATTCTCTGGGAGGATACTACGCAAGGCCACCCGCAGGATGTATTTGTAATAGCCGCGATTATAAAGCTGGTGAGCAGGAAGCGCCAACACGAATTCGACCAACCGCCGGTCCCGGTAGGGATGACGCAGGTCGAGGGCGTGGCGGCTGGCATTGAAAATTTCCTCCGTGCAACTGTTCGCCGCCTCCCTGCCCAGAATATTTCGTTTTAGCTCGAAAGCGGGATCGAGGTCAGGTGCGGCCCCGGACAGGTAACCGGCCGCGCGGGACGTCAACCACGCCGGGGCCTGGCCCTTGCGCCGGAAACGCCTCCCGCCGGGAATTTTGTTGACCAAACGCCTGGCAATGCGCCGGACATAGCCCGCTTCCAAAGTCCTTCCCAGGCCGGCGTAACGGAAGTGGCGTTTCAGTTCGCGGCCGGCTTCCCGGAATCGTTTTTCTTCGAGCAAGGCAGACAGCCAGTCTGCCTCGCCGCTGTAGAGTTCATCGCCAAAGGCGCCGGTAAGCAGGACGCGCAGCCCTTCCTGATTTGCCCGGCGGTAGGCGCGCTCCTTCAACAAACGGTAGGGATTCCCCTCAGGCTGGTTCGGGTTTCGCGGCCAGTCCTCCCAATCTTTGAGAGGCCAGGCATCATCACAGGGTATCTGGATCGAGCGCAGGTTGTATTTCTCTTTGACCGAATTGATGTAAACCCGTTCATCGCAGTCCGCCAATTCGTCGAACACATACGAAATCGTGGTCAATTGCTGCGGGGCGATCATGCGGGCAGC
This sequence comes from Anaerolinea thermophila, assembly GCA_020722305.1. Taxonomy (GTDB): domain Bacteria; phylum Chloroflexota; class Anaerolineae; order Anaerolineales; family Villigracilaceae; genus UBA5796. Next base: position 19,440 of record DYLB01000004.1, read on the forward strand.
GAGGGAGGCGACCGAGGTCGAATCCAGGCCGCCGCTCATCAGCACGCCGACCGGGGTGGTAGCGCGCATCCGGCAGCGGACGCTCTCTTCGAGCAGGGCGCGGAAGTGTTCGGCGTATTCTTCGTCTGTTTTGTAGCGGATCTTTTTCGCCGGGTCGGGCTGCCAGTAGCGCCATTTGCGTTCGCCGGAAGCATTGACGATCATCACGTGGGCCGGGAGTAGTTCGAAAACGCCCTCGAACAGGGTTTGGCCGTCCTCGGTGGCCTTGAGCGCAAAATAATGAGCCACCGCCCGTTCGTTGATCTCGGGTTTCAGCCCGTCCGCCCCGGCAACGGCCCAGGGTTCTGAAGCGGCCACCAGCCTGGCCCCGCGCAAAGCATAAAACAGGGTGCGGTCGCCTAACTGATCCCTGGCGCAGACCAGACGGTCCTTTTGCTCGTCAAGGATGGCCAGCCCAAACTCGCCGACGAAACGCTCGAAACAATGTTCTCCCCAGCGGGCGTAGGCGTGCAGGACCAGGGCGGCATCCGAGATGTGTTTCCCTTGTTCGGGATCGAGGCCGAGATGGGCGAACAGCTCGGGGCGGTTATCCAGGCGGCCATCGAAGACGATCCTGAACGGCATCCCGGACAACTGCAAGGGCTGTCTTTCCCCCACATCCTCCGGGACGGTCCAAAAATGCCAATGGCCCAGGGCGGCGTGACCGGATACGAACGCGTCGCGCCCGTCGGGGCCGCGATGCGAAAGCCGGTCCATGACGCGCTCCAATACCCCGGGGTCAACCGGGGTATTGGAGTAGTCGTAGACAACTGCAATGCCGCTCAAAAATTATCCAATGTCAAGCCAACAGCGAGGATTTGGGGCAAAGGTGTGGCCTGGCAGATAAAAGCCGAAGGCAGAAAACGCCGAAAGGCAGCGCAGCCTGCCCTTGTCCGCTTCATATAATTTTGGCTTGCGCAATTGACTTTATCCTAACCTCGGCGTAAAATAGCTAACACATCCAAAATAACTAATATCGCTAATAAGAAGGTAACATGTCAACAAAAACCATATCATCAACAGATGCCCAAAATCATTTTGGAAGAATTCTCGATGATGTAATCCAAAACAATACCAGATATATCCTTAAACGACGCTCATCACCTAAAGCAATTGTGTTAAGCCTGTCTGATTTTCAGAGTCTTATCCATAATCATGATGACCAAATAAAGCTAACCCGGCTGATTAGAGAAATGAGTCCTTCTTACGAGCTTGGCGAAACTATAGCAAAGGAGTGATGGCTTCCCATGGAAAAAAATACTGCCTTACGTGACTTGATAATCAACGGCGATGCGGAAACAGAATTGAAAAAACTACCTTCGGGATCAGTAAACTGCATTATCACAAGTCCGCCGTATTACATGCAAAGAGACTATAGCACTAATATCCAGATTGGAAATGAAGAAACGCCAGAAGCATATATTCAGCGATTAAGCGGTGTTTTCAGAGAATGCCTTAGGGTCTTGCGCGAAGATGGAACTTTGTGGCTAAATTTGGGCGATAAATATCAAAACGGTGAATTGTTGGGAATGCCCTGGAGGGTAGTTTTCGCTCTAAAAGAACAGGGGTGGGTGCTGCGATCAGACATCATTTGGCATAAACCCAATGCCATGCCATCATCGGTAAACAACAGACCCACAACAGATCACGAATACATCTTCTTTTTTTCAAAAAGCAAGACTTATTATTACGACATTGACTCGGTACGAGAACCCCATGTGACTTTTTCGGAGAACAGCAGGATGAAAGGAGGCCGCAACCACTTTGGCAAGGTAAATGGAACACCAGAGCAAGGGAAAAACAGCGGCAATCAAAATCTTCATAATGGAAACTGGGATAAGGCTTTTCATCCGCTTGGGAGAAATCGCAGAACAGTATGGGAAATACCGTTGTCGAAGTTTCGAGAGGCGCACTTTGCTGTTTTTCCCGAAAAACTCGTCGAATTATGCTTGCTGGCTGGCTGCCCTGAAAACGGGATCGTCCTCGACCCTTTCATCGGCAGTGGTACGACAGCCGTTGTAGCGCAAAAATTTGGTAGAAGTTACATTGGTATTGACAGCAATCCAGAATATTGCGAGATGGCAAATAAACGCCTTTTACAGAAAACCCTGATTTAAGCAGCTATGCTGTTCAATAGGGGAATAAGGTCTTTGAGCTTCTCAACCAGCAATGGCTCAATCTGAGTTACCTGATTCGGATTTGCCTGAATGTAAATATACAATTCGGATTTCAGGGTATCGAAATCGCCGCTCCATGACTCAGCTATGACAACAGGGACACACTTGTGTCCCTGTTCTGTGGCAACAAGGATTGATTTGTAAATGTCACGAGTAAAAAGCATTGCATGGCCACCCCCCATAGTTTCACGGGTTTTCACAGGAATAAGCAATGCGCCGCCTTTGCCTGAAATTTCTACATCGTATGTTTCATCGTTGATCGTTACTTGCGAGTCACTTACCGTTAATGGAAGAGCCAATTGCTGAATCAAGTCTCGTAAGTTCCTTCTTACAATCTTCTCAAAAACTGTTCCTTTTAGCGCACGTCTGCTACCTTCAAGCCTTGCAAGCATGACTTCTGAAATAGCAGACCATTCCCAATTTTCGGGGTCAGGGAACAAGGGTTCTACAAACTTCCTAATTTCGTTCACAAGAAATGACTTACGTTCTACATCTGTTTTTCCTGGAACGCTGCTAAGCAAAGGTTGTAATCTTTGCGAGGCTGCATCTCTTAATAACCACGCTAAAAAATACCATTTTGCCTTTGAATTTGAATATGGTCTGAGTAAACCGTCATACAAATTCGCTTTAGTTGGAGATGCTAGATAAGCTGCAATGGTAGCTATTGCCTTTTCATCCGACCCTTCCTGAATGAATTCAAGAATTGAACTATACCCGTGAGTATGTAAGAACCCAACGAATTCGTCAAAAAACATCCTGTTTTCTTTGACGATGGCTACCAATTCTTTCAAACGTAAATTGTACAGAACGAAATCCATGAAGATCCTCTTTTAGCAAGCCAACACCGGCCCAACGTCGGGAGACGTTGGACTCCGGTATCACGGATCAATGACCAGGGTGGGATCGCCCATGAGGGTCCAGCCCAGGAGCACGTCGAGCATCTCCGGGTGGGATTGGGCCAGTTCGGATTTGGCCTCCTGCAGGGCCTGGCCGAGGCTCATGCCGGGGGCCACAAGTTTGGGGGTCAGCAATACACCCAACAGCGCCTCCGAGTCCGACCCGGTCAGGGTCGAAGCGCCCAGCACCGCTGCCGCACCCCTGTCTCCCGCAAACAGCAGGCTCTGGACCAGATAGTTGTTGACCGGGTCCACGTAGTAGGTGTTCCAGCAGCCCCACTGCACCGCCACGAACGGGCGCCCGACATTTGTCAGCCCGGAGGCATGGCCGGTGTTGAACAGGCCGCTGAAGGTCCAGGCCGCCGGACCGGAGTGCCCGGTGAAGGTCACCAGGGCCGTGCCCCGGTTCATCGCATCCAGCAGTTCCGTCCGGGCGGTCGCCACTCCCAGGTCGTCCAGGTGCAGGCTCTCCACCGTCCAGCTCGCGGGCATCCCGGCTGCCAGCCGCTGGCTGATCTTCTTGAACGAGACCACTCCGTCGTGTTGGTCGCTGGCGAAGACCGCCGTCCGCCCGTAATCCTTCGAGCCGTAGGCCAGGGTCTTCTGGACCATCAATTCCAGTTCGGCCGCGGTCCGCACCGGGAAGCGCCCGATCGCCAGGTCGGGCAGGTTGTCCCCGTCCACGTCGGCGTAGAGCGGGTCGGCCGGGACGAATTTGGCGATGTCTCCAGTGGTGGCGTAGAGCGAGGGGATGAAGCTGAGGCTGCCCCGCCCCAGGTAGTCGTGGTAATCGTACGTGTCGCCGCCCACCAGCAGGACGTACTCCGTCCCCAGGTTTGCGTGAGCAAAGGCGATGTAGTCCCTGATCGCCTGCGGGTCGAAGATGCCGTAGGTGTAGCGGGCGTACAGGTCGGTCACGTCCACCACCCGGACGCTCAGCCCCTCGGAGCGGCGCGTCTGTACCAGCGGTTCCAGCCCGGGGATGAAGTCGGGGTGGGCGATGATCAGGAAGCGGGCCGGACTCTCGAGGTCCGGTTCTCGCACCGGGAGCGACTCCAGCCGAGGGGCGTTCATCCGCCCCGCGACCGTCACCAGGTAGGTATCCAGTTTGCCCGTCCCAACGAACGTGGCGCTATACGCACCGCCCTCGGCCCGCACCGCGACCTTTGCCAGCCGCACCGGGCCATTCTGCCCCAACCGGTAGACGATCACGTTCCGGCCGGGCAGGCCCGTTACCTTGAAGGCTTTGGCTTTGGCCGTGAAGTTCAGCTTCCCGTCCCGGGCGGCGAAGACCCGCCGGTAGGTCAGGCTGAAATGGTCCAGGTTGATCATGTCCCATTGCGCGCCGGTGTCGCCCGGCAGGCTCAAGGTCAAGGTGTTGGTCCCCTCCCGCAGAGTCCCGGCGGGCAGGTTGAGGGTCAGGGGCTGCTCCACCAGCCCGTCGAACAGTTCGTCGGCCAGGGCGATCCCGTTCAGGCTGACCCGCAGGTGATGGTCCGGGCTTTGCGGCCAGTCCGTCACGCCCCAGACCACCAGTTCCAGGCGGGCGGCGGCGTTCGGGTCGGCCAGCCCGTCCACCTCGAAGGGGAAGTCCCAGCTTTTCGGGGTGGTGTAGACCAGCATCGAGGTGTCGTACCAGGCGTCGTCGCCGGGAGCGTAGTTGGCGTAGGCTTTCGGGTTGTCCACCACCAGGGTCTCGCTGTATGCCAGCGGCAGGCGGAATCTCTTGGAGGGCGCGCGCGTATCCACCGCCACCGGGGGGCTGCCATCCCGGCTGACCTGCAAGGTGTAGATATTGGTATCGGTGTAGAGCGTGTCGAGGGCTTCGCCGTAGAATTCGATGGAACTGCCCGGCCCGAAGACACCCTTGCCGATGACGCGGACCGGCACGACCCGGCCCCGGTTGGTCAGGCGGATGCGGTCGGTCGGCACCCCGGTCAGGTCCAGCCCGGCACGGCGCAGGGCTTCGTAGCCGACCCGGTAGAGGCCGGTCTGGTCCACTGCGAGGGTCAGGCGGGTGGGGTCGCCGGGGGTGAGGGCCAGGGCGGGGTTGGCG
>DYLB01000004.1:24707-29687 GCA_020722305.1 Anaerolinea thermophila
TGCGAGGGTCAGGCGGGTGGGGTCGCCGGGGGTGAGGGCCAGGGCGGGGTTGGCGCGGCGGGAAGCGTCCCGGATGGCGGGCCAATCTATCTTGTCGGCATCCAGCCGGTCGCCGTAGTCCTGTCCGAGGGCAAAGGGACCGTGCAGCCTCCTTTCGCCCAGCACGCTGACGTCTTCGACGTAGAAGCTCTCGCCGTCCGTTTCGGCGCTGAAGCTGTAGTCCTGGCGGTCGAGCGAGTCGGTCACAGGCGAGGGAATCAGTTCATCGTTGAGTTGGAGCAGTTCGCCGTCCTTCTTCACATAGAGATTGAAGCCGACGTTCCCGCTCTCGGTCATGGTTGACCAGTCGAAGGTTACGCTGCGCCCGCTGCGGCTGGCCCGGAAGTACGAGACCGTGACCGGGGTGGGCACGCCCCCTTCACCGGCAAAAAAGTCGCTGAAACTCGCAAACCCCGTGCCGGTGACGGTGGTGGCGGTGGATGCAGACGAGGCCGGGCTGCTCCAGGTGGAGGAACTGTATTTCTGGACGATCAGCTTGTTCGTGTCCGGCGAGCCGACCAGGTCGCCGGGGACGAAGGTGAAGGTCGCGTTGTAGCCGCCGGTCGCCAAACCGCCCGCAGGCGTCATGGTCCAGTAGCGGCTGACGTATTTGTCCCCGATGTCGGCTGAGATGAATTCGGGATGGCGGCTGGGGGTGGTGCTGGCGGTGAGATTGCCCGCCACCGTCACGTCGAAACCGGTCAGTTCGGCCGGGGTGTAGTTGGTCGCATCCCCGATCTCGAATTTGAAGGTTTGGGAGGCGCCGCTGTTGAAGGCTTTCTGCAGGTTGCCGTAAACGTATTTGCCCGCCCCCGCCCCGGAGACCGAACCGCCACTTCCCAAGATCAGCGTGTTCGCCCCGGTCGTGAGCTTGCCGTTCGTAAAGGTCAACACGCCGTTGACGGTCTGGTCCGCTGCGAGAGTGACGCCGCTGGCATTGTTGAGGGTGAGATTGTTGAAAGTCGTGGGGCTGGAGCCGCCGAGGGTTTGAAGCACAGAGCCGATGAGGGTGACCGTGCCGGTCCGCGGCATAAAGGTTCCGCCGTTATTCGTCCAGTTCCCCGCAATATTATAGGCCGCAACTCCACTGGCGCCCGCGTCGAGTGTGCCTCCGTTGAGAAAGACCTCCCCACCGACATTTATAACCGGGTTGGCCGTCCCGTTGGATGAATTGAGAAGGCCGGAGGATATTATCAAATCGCCGCCGATGTTCAGCGTCAATGCGGATGAACCCGTCAAACGAATGGACCCTGTACCGGTGGACGTAACTGTAAAATCGCCATTTATCGTATCCAGATTTCCCTGGAAATTCGGATTTACAGTTTGGGCCGGGCAATTCCAGGTCACATTACCAAACGATTGCCCTAATCCGCCGGGGTATCCCGTTCCGGGAGCTGTATAAGCAATGAATTCGACTGTGGAGCCGTTGTCCCAGGTTGCAGCGGGGACAGTTCCCCACGAGGTGGCATAGTTGTGCCGGTATATGCTGCCATTGTTAAAGATAGCCGTGGCGCTTGTGGACGAGATTGCCCCGCTGTTCAGAATCACTCCATTAACCGTAAGGTTTGCCCCCGAACCAACAACGAGGTCCGTTCCGGCGCCGTCTACAACCGTTAGGGTCGCGCCACTATTGACCGTGACCTGGCCCCCCGTGGCAATCGTCACCTGGTCCACCGTGAGATTCGAGCCAACCGTTACGGTGTGACCGCTCTGGATTTGAACGGCGTCATTGGCGGAGGTGGGCCAGCAGCCCGCGGCCGACCAGTCCAGGCCGCCGTTGGTGGAGACTTCCCAAGCGGAGTTGTCGGCCCAGGAACCCGTCCCGGCGGAGCGGTAGAGGCTGGTGTCCGCCGCGCATTGAGTGGCGGCGAAGGCACAGCTCGACTTGCCCCCGGCGTTGACGGCGCAGACGGCGTAAGCCTCCGTGCCGCTGGCGGCGGGATCGGTGTAACTCAGGCGGGCGTTGGCAACGCCATAGGCCGGGGGGTTGACCGTGGCGATCTGGTTGCTCACATCCGGGGTGAAGGGCAGGCTGGCGCTGCGGTGGACGGTGTAGGCGGTTGGGACTTCGCGTCCGCCGCCGGTATCGGTCGAAACCAGGTTCCAGGCCAGGGTCACGCCCGAACCGTCGAATTGGGTCGCGGGGGAGGCGGGCGCGGCCGGGGTTTCGATCTCGGCCTGTTCGAGCAGGACCACGCCCCAGGTCGGGTTGACCGGGACGGTAACGGAGCCGCCGGTCACGGTATAGGTATTCCCCTCGATCACGTCCAACAGGACCGTACCATTCGTCAAATTGTAGGGCGCGTCATTCAAACCATTGAGCGTCACCGAATGGGAAACGCTGTCCCGGTTGAGCAGGATGATGGCCGCCTGGCTGGCGTTAGTACGGGCGAAGCCGTAGAGCTTGTTGGCGTCGTCAATCACGATCCCGTGCTGCACGTCGCCGTCCTGCAGGACGCGGGTGCTGCTGCGGATGCTGGACATCTTGCGCACGAAGTCCTGCAGGCCGGTGTCGGCGGTGAAGTCGCCGGGGGTGTCGTTCCAGGGGAAGGGGGCGCGGTTGTAGGGGTCGTCTTCGTACTTGCCGCCGCTGAACACGCCGTCCTGGCTCAGGCCCATTTCGTCGCCGTAGTACAGGGTCGGCGCGCCGGCGTAGGTGAAGGCGAACAGCCACAGCTCCTTCATGCGCTGGACGGCGGCGGAATCGTTATCGTTGTTGATCTTCTTCAGCAGGAAGCGCAGCCGGTTGGTGTCGTGCGAGCCGCCCAGGTTCATCATCGCCTTCCAGGCCGCCGGGGGGTAATCCTCCTGGATCGAACGCAGGCGGGCATTCAATTGGGATGGGGAAATGTAGGCAATCGAGCCGCTCGAACTGCCCGCATTGCTGTCGTTGTCCTCGAAGACCGTCCCACCGGTGCAGCCGTCGCCGCTGCACCCGGTGAAGAGCCAGCTCAAGACCGCCGAGCGATAGCGGTAATTCATCACGCTGTCCCATTCGTTACCCAGCAGCCAGGCCGAGGCGTCGCCCCATTCTTCGCCGAGGGTGATCGCCGAGGCGTCCACGCTTCGGACGGCGGCGCGGAAGCCCTCCCAGTAATCGTTGGACGGATCGTTGGTCAGGCCCGGGTCCACGTCCCCGCCGACGTCGAAGCGCCACCCGGAGGCCCCCTGCCCGATCCAATACGGACCGACGGAACTGCTCCCGTTATCCCAAATCAGACTCCGCACTGCGGCGCTGTTGGCCTGCAACTTTGGCAGAGATGAGTAGCCGTACCAGGCCTCGTAGGTTTGCAGGGCGTCGCCCGCGCCGTTGGCGCACAGGTCGGGCGAGGGATTCGACCCGGCCGGGAAGTAATACCACGAATAATACGGCGAGGCCCCCGCCTCGCACGCCCCGCTGTTATCGTCCGTGCCGACGCCGCCGGGGGAGGTCAGCGCCCCGGAACTGTCGTAACGGCTGTACATATCGAAATAAGTGCTGTCGGACGAGGTGTGGTTGAAGACCCCGTCCAGGACGAGTTTGATATCGTGGGCCGCCGCAGCCGCGGCCAACGTCTGGAAATCGGACAGGGTTCCGAAATCGGGGTCAATCGTCAGGTAATCGGCGGTGTCGTATTTGTGGTTCGAGGGCGAGCGAAAGATAGGGTTGAGATACAGCACCGAGACGCCCAATTGGTCGAAATAGCCGGCGTTGATCTTCTCGGTGATGCCTGCCAGGTCACCGCCGTAGAAGTTCTGGCTGTACACGCCGGGGCAGGCCGCGCTGCGCGGGTCGCAGACGGCCGTGTTCCAGTCCGTTGCGCCGGAGCGCACCACCGTCCCGCCAGACTGGTTGTAGAAGAAACGCCCCGCAGCCGGGTCGTTGGACAGGTCGCCGTCCCGGAAGCGGTCGGGGAAGATCTGGTAGACGACGCCGCGCTGGAACCATTCGGGGACGCTGAAGGCAGAGTCGTAGACGGTAAGCTGGTAGGAATTGTTATAGGCCGTGGTCTGGTTCGATTCCGCCGCCCCGTAGCCGCCGCCGTAGAATTTGGGATCGTCGTCACGGTAGAAAGCCGTCGCGGTCCCGTCTGTGGCTTTGAACACGTAATAAAAGATGTTGGTATCCGCCCCGACGGCCAGGTCGTACTTCCAGAAGGTCACACCGCCCAGGGTGGCGTCGCTGGCGTGGCCGTCGAAGGTCAGATTGGAAATGGTCTCGGTATTGGTGCGGTCATTCCACAGCCGGATAGCCGGGAGGCTGGACACGTCGTCCATGCAGGTGCGGAAGCGCAGGCTGACGGTCGTGCCGGTCGTCACCGGGCCGGTGGGGTTGCGGTAAGCGGTGGAAAACGAATCGTGAAAAAGGCCGTTGTAGTAAACATTATTGTCGCCTTGCGCGGCGCTATTACAGGTGCCGCCGGCGGCATCCACCACCAGTTTGCCGTACCCGGCTCCCTGCCAATATTCGGTGCTATCGGTGGTGTCTGTGCAATAGGCAGTGAATTCATACAGGCCGACAGAAGGTGTGATAGTTCCTTTGTATTCATCGTTATTGCCAATATCCGTGTTGTAAGTCATTGGCGTGTTGGTCGCCGTCCCCCGCGTCCCGCCAAAATAGGGCACGGGCGACCAAGACAAAGTGCAGGTAATGTTTGCGCCCTGCCCCGGATAATTGGTTACGCCATCCTTCCAAACCTGCACGTACACGTCGAAACTGCTGCCAACCGTGATGGTGCTGGTCGAGCCGCCAGTCGGCCACATATTCCCAACCCAGCCCAACGCTGATAGCGGGCGCCCCTCCCCCGCCGCCCCTCCCGGCTGGACGGACAAGAAAAGCAGCCCCAAAACAGCCACGACCAGAATGGAAAACCGAAGCGTATGCTTTGTGTTCATGCGTTCCACCGCCTTTATAGTATTACCATCGAAAATCTGTCGCAACCGCGAAGATTTTGTAGCGCG
>DYLB01000135.1 GCA_020722305.1 Anaerolinea thermophila
GGCCGTATTTTATGCCGAGCGGGATGAGCCGTCAAGTTGACGAGTGTCACGAAAACTCAGTGCAAGCAGGATGAGCGCGGAGATCGAAAAGGCGGGGTTGCCGTCACGTCCCCACAGACCGAGCGCCAGAGACTGTCTTTGCCGCCTTGCGCGGCCTGTTTGCCCATCAGCCAGTCACCCTGATTGCAGGGCCGGTAGTTACCAATTTCGTCACACTCAAATCACTCGATCCTGACCAGCATCTCTTTGGTTTCGATGACCTCAGCCTGCACCTGCCCGGAGGATAACTCGCTCAGCCCGGCCTGGAATGCCTCGAAATCGGACAGAGGGATGCGCAGGGTCAGGGTCACGTCGGCGGCGAAGGATTCGTCCAGGATGTCGCTGTGATGATGGCTGGCCAGCCGCCGGGCCTGTTCGAGCAGCGGATAAGGCAGGGCCAGCAGGGCGACATGCACCGGGACTTTATGCGCCCTCGGCACGGCCTGGACGACCCGTTGGGCCGCTTCGGTGTAAGCCCGCACCAATCCTCCCTTGCCGAGCAGCGTCCCGCCGAAATAACGGGTGACGACCAGGACGGCATCTCCCAGTCCGCTGCCGCGCAGCACCGCCAGCGCCGGCCGCCCGGACGTCCCGGCCGGTTCGCCGTCATCGGAGCAATACTCGGTGACGGAGTTCCCGCCGCCAATGATGTAGGCCGGGACGTTGTGGGTCGCGTCGGGAAACTCCTTGCGGATGCGGGCGATGAAGGAACGGGCTTCGTCGGCGCTGAAGGCGGGGGACAGGGTGGCAATGAAGCGCGAGTTGACGACGGTCAATTCGCGGCGGATCTCTTCAGCCGGGATGGCATAATCGGGCATGGTCAGCGTTTGGCAGGGGGCTTACGGGACCCCGTTCGGGTTGGGCTGGTGGGCGGCTTCCGGGGCTTGGAGCGGGCCGGTTTAGCGGGGGCCGGCCGCGAGGTCCGGGGCGAGCGGCGGGGAGGTTTCTGTCCGCTTTTCAGGGAGTTGACTTCCTCCGGGGTCAGGTAACGCCATTCCCCTTTTTTCAACTGTCCCAATTGCAGGGTGCCGATGCTGATGCGGACGATGCGCACGACGGGCAATCCCAGCAGGGCGCAAATTTCACGGATCTGCCTCTTGCGGCCTTCCTGCATGGTAACCCGCAGCCAGGCGCCCTTGCCCGAGGTGCCCTCGACGTAGACTTCGGCGGGCATCGTCTTGTGGCCGTCTTCGAGCACGACGCCCCTGCGCCAGGTGTCGAGCTGCTCCTGGTCGGGATGGCGGGCGACCAGCACCCGGTAAACTTTCGCATGGCCTCGGGAAGGGTGCGAAAGTTCCTGGGCCAGCGTCCCGTCGTTGGTCATGAAGATCAGGCCTTCGCTCTCGAAGTCCAGCCGCCCGACGGGGTAGACCCGCTCCGGGACGGGGACCAGGTCGCGGACGGTCTTGCGGGTGTCGCCCGGTTCCTTTTCGACGGTGGACAGGACGTTGCGGGGCTTGTGCAGGGCGATGTACACCTTCTGCTCGACCGCGACCGGCCGCCCGTCCAGGGTGATCTTGTCGGCGGCGGGGTCGGCCTTTTGGCCGAGTTCGGCCACCGTCCCGTTGACCCGCACCCGCCCGGCCTTGATGTAGTCTTCGCAGGCCCGGCGGGATCCAAAACCGGCTTGGGCGAGGAGTTTTTGTATGCGTTCTTCCATGCAGAGTATTATACTGCCTCGAAAAGTGTCTCGAAAAGGCGGAGGATCGGTTCTTTGGCTTTTGCCCTGCCCCGCCGCAACCGCAGGTGTATAATCCGCCGGGCATGAACACACAGACGCCCTATTCATCAGCCGCCGATCTTCGGAAACCAGGCCGCGCCGGAGACTGGAGAAACCTGTTCGCCACTTCCATTCTCGTTGCCCAATTCTACGTCTTCATGGAGTGGCTCTTCTTTGTGACCAAGGAATCCTCCCTGTCGAGCCTGTCCATTTGGGAAGCCCTGGAGGTCCTGCTGGTCGCGGCCGGCATCCTTTCGATCCTCGTCGTTGCGGCGCTGGGGATTTTGCTGGGGCTGGGAGTCCTGGCCCGCGCCTTGGGCGGGGAAAAACTCTTTCAGGCAGTTGGCACGCTCGTCCCGGCCGCGGTCCTGGCCGTGACGGCCCTCATCATGGCCGACAATTTCACCTACACGGTGTTCGGTTTCGGCGTCGTCACCACCCATGGACTCTGGCGGCTGGCCTACGCCTTCGGCTTCTCGGTCGCCTTTTTCTTAGCTTACCGGTCCATCTGGAAGGCCGCGGCGGGGAAAACGAAAAAGCGCAGGAAAGCCGCCCGCCTGCGCAACGGACTGGCCCTCGGCCTGGTCGCCGTTTCGACGATTGCTCTTCTCTCGACGGTCCTCGTCCAGCGGGAGTATTACAGCCAATTACTCGATACCTACGCCGCCTGGCCCGCAAAACGCCCCAATATCCTCATCCTGGGCAGCGACGGGTTGAGCAGCACGCACCTGTCGGTCTACGGCTACGAACGCGATACAACTCCCTTCCTGCGCGGGCTGGCCCAGTCCTCGCTGCTGGCCCTCAACGTCTTCCCCAATGCCTCCAGCACCACAGCTTCGACCACCTCCGTGTTGACCGGTAAACCGCCGGTCGTGTCGGGCGTGATGCGCTATCCCGACATCCTGGAAGGGGAACACGCCTTCGAGCACCTGCCGGGAATCTTGCAGGAATATGGATACACCACGGTCGAAGTCGGCGTGCCGTACTGGGTGGACGCCAAAGCCGTCAACTTGCTGGACGGGTTCGACAGCGTCAACGGCGAGCCGCTCGACCCCCCGGCGCTCTCGTCGCTGCGCCGGCTCTTCGGGAATTCGCAAGCACCCTACTTCATCTGGACCATTTCCAAACGGGCCAGCGACCGCCTGCTGGACATTTTCCTGGTGCGGGAGATGGAAAACCCCATCGAAGCGGTCACAGACCCCGGGTCCCGGATGAGCGACCGGGAGCGCATGGAGCGGATCGTTTCCCTGCTCGAAAAGTCCAACACCCCGCTCTTCGTCTTCGCTCATTTCATGGACACTCATGGGCCGACGTTCTCGCCCCGGGAGCAGATCTATTCCCAGGGCGACAGCGCCGCCCATCCCTGGTCGGACAATTTCTACGATGACGCCATCACCGGCTTCGACGATTACGTCGAGCAGATTTACGCCCGCCTCGAAGAAAGCGGGCTGCTCGAAAACACGATCATCGTCATTTACACCGACCATGCCGAAAAATACGTCACCAACCTGCGCACCCCGCTGCTGATCCACTTCCCGAAAGGCGAACACGCCGGGAAGATCGAACACAACGTCCAGAACCTGGACATCCCGGTGACGATCCTGGATTACATGGGCCTGTCCCGCCCCGACTGGATGACCGGCCATTCCCTCCTGGACGGCGAACCGCCCGCCGACCGCGAAATCTGGAGCATCGTCGCCGGCGCGCCCAAAAACGTGGTCGCGCCGTTCTACCAGATCAAGATCGTCCAGGTGATCGTGTGCCAGAAATGGTTCCAGCTCAATGTGCAGCAGAACAAATATTACAGCGGCACGGTCAACAGCTACGAGTATTTTTCCCCTGCCTGCGCCAAAGATCAGCTCCCCGACGACGATGCGGCCCGGCAAATGCTGATCGAATATCTCGAAACGCACGGGTTCGATGTCGGTTCACTGGAATAGCAAAACGGACGGGAGCGGCCCATCCGTTTTGCATTAGCCTTTCAACAACCTTACGTCCTGCTCTTCCTCATCCCCATCCGGGAGGCGGAGCGGGGGCATCTCGGTCAGCGAGTTCAGGCCGAAATATCCCAGGAAGTCGGCCGTCGTGCCGTACAGGATCGGGCGGCCGGGACCCTCGGCGCGGCCCACTTCCTGGATCAACCCCTTGCCGAGCAGGCTCTTCATCACCCCGTCGCTATTGACGCCGCGTACCGCGTCCACCTGCGGGCGGGTAACCGGCTGCTGGTAAGCGATGATCGCCAGGCTTTCAAGGGCCGCCCGGCTCAGGCGGCTGGTGGCTTCCAGCCCTAAAAAGCGTTCGATGGGTTCAGCTAATTCGGGGGCGGTGGTCAACTGGACCCGCCCGCCGTGACGCTGCAAGCGCAGGCCGCGGCCGCTTAGTTGTTCTTCAAGTTCCTGCAATCCCTTTTCGACCTGGGTGGGGGTCAGTTCGAGGGCCGCGGCCAGTTGCGCCGGCGTGACCGGCTCGACCGCCACGAACAGCAGTCCCTCCAAAAAGGCGGGCAAGCGATTCTCAAAGTCGCTCATGCTATAATTGCTCCGTTAATTCTGAATACGCAGATTTCGGAAGTCTCCCGGGGTCCGACCCGGCTGTGAAGACCTCAACAAAGACTTCCGAAATCTGTCAGACAATTTGGATTACCGAATGAAAAAACACCTTAGAGTTTTATTGGCTGCCCTGGTCTTGCTGGCAGCGGCGCTGGCTTGCACGATTGGCATCGGCGGGCCGGACCTGCCGGAAAACCCGCCGCCGATCTCGACCGAGGCCGTCTTGGAGTTGCAGGAGCAAATCAAGCAGGCTCTCGAGCAGGCTGCGCTCACCGGCCAACTGACCCTGACCATCACCGAATCGCAGTTGACTTCGCTGCTGGCCTTCCGCTTGAGCGAGCAGGAAAGCCCGGCGCTGACCGATCCGCAGGTCTACCTGCGCGACGGCCAGTTGCAGGTCTACGGCAAGGTCCACCAGGGCGTTTTCGTCGCCAATGTCGCTCTCGTGCTCAGCGCGGTCGTTGACGAAGACGGCCAGCCGAAGATCGAAGTCGTTTCTGTGGATTTGGGTCCGCTGCCCGCGCCCGAGGGACTGAACAAAGCGATCGCCGCGCTCGTGACCGAGGCCTACACCGGCTCGCTCGGACCGGTGGCGACCGGCATCCGTCTCGAAAGCATTACCATCGCTGACGGGCTGATGACGCTCAGCGGCCGGGTCAAATGAGCGGTTCGGATTATACCAGCATCCCCCATGAGCATTGAAAATATCTTGGTTCATTGGGAATTGGCGTGGCGATCCGCCAGATGTAGGGCGGAATTAAT
>DYLB01000005.1 GCA_020722305.1 Anaerolinea thermophila
TCACTGGTCACTGGTCACTGGTCACTGGTCACTGCTCACTGGTCACTGCTCACTGCTCACTGGTCACTGCTCACTGCTCACTGCTCACTGGTCACTGGTCACTGGTTACTGGTCACTGCTCACTGGTTACTGGCCACTGCTCACTGGTCACTGCTCACTGGTCACTGGTTACTGGTTACTGGCCACTGTTCACTGACAATCTTTCCCGCCTGCACCCGCCACACTTCCGCCTGACTGACGAATTCGGGCGTGAACAGGTTCAGGTCGGTGGTGGTCAGCAGTACCTGTTCGGCCCGGCCGAGATACGCGAGCAGGTCGGCCCGCCGCGAGAGATCGAGTTCGGCCATCACCTCGTCGAGCAGGATGATCGGCCATTGGCCGGTCTTGGCTTTCATCCAGTCCACTTCGGCCATTTTGAGCGAGAGCAGCGCCGTGCGGATCTGGCCGCGCGAGCCGTAATCGCCCAGGTCACGTCCGGTGGCCAGGAAACGCAGCTCATCCCGGTGCGGGCCGATGGTCGTCACGCCCCGGGCAATCTCTTCCCGTCTCAGGCCGCGCAGCGCTTTGCGGAAGCCGTCGCGGATGTCGTTCAGGCCCAGGCCAGAGCGGTCTATCGGGGTATCGAAGCGCAGGTCCATCTGTCCCGGCGGGCGGGGCAGGGGGTCGTAAGCCGGCTGGTAATCCAGGCGCAGGGTCTCGTTTTTGCGCGTCAGGTGGTCGTGGATATTCTTCGCCAGCGTTTCCAGCTCACTAACGGCCTGGATGCGCCACAGGACCAGTTGCGCGCCCCGTTCGGCCAGGATTTCGTCCCAGTAGGCCAGTTGCTCCGGGTCGCCGCCGCGCTCGTTGAGCTGTTTGAGCAGGGCGTTGCGCTGGCTGAGGGCCTGGCTGTATTCGCTCAGGGTGCGGGCGTAGGCGGGGACGGTCTGGGCCAGGGTCAGGTTGAGGTAACGGCGGCGTTCTTCGGGTCCGCCTTCGATGATCTGGGACATCTGCGGGACGAACAGGACCGCGTTCAAGTGTCCGACCACCTCGCTCAACGGACGTTTGACCCCATCCAACAAAACTTCTTTCCGCAGGCGCTTTCCGTTCGCCATCCCGACCGGTTCGAGGATGAGCCGGGCTTCCAGTCGGTGCGATGACCCGTTGCGCTGGTATTCACCGACGATCCGCCCGACGGCCAGGTTTTCCTTCGCGGCGACGAAATTGACCAGTTGGCGGTCGGAATGGGTTTGGAAGGAGGTGAAGGTGGCTAGAAAATAAACGGCTTCGAGCAGGCTGGTCTTGCCCTGGGCGTTGCTCCCAACCAGTAAAACTGCCCGCCGTGGCAGGTCAATGTCCAGGCGGGCGAAATTGCGGAAATCGGTGAGGGAAAGATGTTTGAGGAGCATTCTTGGGTACGTGTTACGTGGAGCGGCTTACGCGCCGCGTAACACGCATCATACAAGACATCACGCCAAGTCTTCAACCGGCGCTTCGGGTTTCCAGACGCTGGTGGCGCGGTCGGTGAAGAGCACGCCTTCGAGATGATCTACCTCGTGCTGGAAGATGCGCGCCAGCCAGCCCTTCGCCTTGACCGTCATCGGCTGGCCGTGGCGGTTCTGTCCTTTGACGGTGACGGCCAGCGAGCGTTCGACCTCGCCGACCAGCCCAGGGATGGACAGGCAGCCTTCGACGCCGAGTTCGGTCTCGGTATCGAAGCGGGTGATCTTCGGGTTGACCATCACGTACAGCTTGGGTGGGACTTCTTCATCTTCATCATCGCCGTATTCGACGACGATCACCTGCTCCGAAATGTTCACCTGCGGCGCGGCCAGCCCCACGCCGGGGGCGACGCGCATGGTTTCGATCATGTCGTCAATCAGGGTTTGCAGCTTGCCGTCGAAAGTCTTGACCGGGCGGGCCTTGCGGCGCAGCACCGGGTTTGGGGAAGTGACAATTTCTCGTAGTGCCATATTTGCCTCTTGGGATTGGTTTGCCAGTGAATTTTACCCTTAATTTTCCGGCGGGAGGAACTCGCCGCGGTTGTTGTGGTAAGCGGCGATCCAATTGGCCATGCGTTCCCGCTCGGCGGCGCTTTCGGCGTTGCGCTTGTTGATCAAGCGCCGGTTGCGCCACTCCTCGATCTCCGCCTGGACCGAGGCCGGGTCGTGGACTTCGTCGAAGGTGAAGTCGGTCGTGCCGACCTTGATGTAGACCGTCCCGAAATTGAGCAGGTAGCCCAGCAGCCCAATCCGCTCGAATTCGATGGAGAGGATGTCTTCCAGTTTGGCGGTCTTGCGCTGCTCGGTGCCCAAAGGCTTTTTGTCAATATCCATGATCTGCTCCGAGGTCAACTCGAAGCGGTCGTTGCGCCAGTCGGCAAATTGGTAGATCCACCAAAGGGCAAGAGGAAAGAAGGCGGTGAACAGAAGGACAACGACTGTTCCCCGGTTGGCGATCTGGGAGAGGATGCCGAAATAGAACAGCCCGATCAGGTCCAGGAAAAGCATCGCCGTGACCATGCCCACCTGCCGGATGAGGATATACCAGTGTTTGCGGTAGACGATCTTCCCGCTCTCCTCCGCGCGCAGTTTGAACAATTCGCGGATCAGGAGGCGCGGGATATTGATCTTGCCTCCGGGCGGCGCAGCGGCGGGCGGCGCAGGCGGATTTGGGGGTTCGGCCAGCTTCAACTTGATGCGGATGGCCTGTTTCATGGCCTCCACTTCCTCGCGTTGCTGGAAAATTTTCGAACGGTTCAAATACTCGTCCAGCATCGCCTGGACCTGGTGAGGATGCTCGATATTACTGAAGGTGATGCGGCTGGTAAATGTGCGCGAGACCACGTCGCCATAATCCAGGATGCGGCCCAGGAAGCCGGTTTCGACCGAAGCCGATTGCATTTGCGAAATCGGGGATTCCTGGCGGCTGTCGTACAGGCCGATGATCTTCTCGACCCAGATGATCCGCCGGTTGGTGATGATGTAATAGTCGTTCCCGTAGTCAATCACGACCCAGATGAACCAGAGCGCATCCAGGAAACCGGTCATAGCCAGGGCGACCGGCGGGAAAGCGCTGTTGGGCGTCAAGGCCCATAAGAAAAGGAAGAAAAACGGCACCATCAAGGCGAACATCGGCCCCAGCAGCATTTGATACAGGACGATGTAATGTTTGCGCAGCAACAGGTAAATGGTTTCATCGGGCTGCAACCACCGGAAAAAGAGCCGGGCGATATTCCGGCGGCTGGTCTCCACCAGCTGGAGCGTCGTTTTGAAGTGCGGGGATTCCTTGATCAACTCGAGGATTTCTGCCCCCTGGATGACCAGCAGGGTAGTATTGGCATCCACGCTCGCTTTGGCGATCCGGCGCGGGCGTTTGAAAGCCGGCTCCAGGCCGAAATAATCCCCCTCGGTGAAATGATCAGGCTGCAACGCCGCTTTTCGGGTGGTCTTGCGCGAGACCTTGACCCCGCCTCTCAGCACCAGGAACATCGCATCCGCCTTGTCGCCGGGGGCGTACAGTTCCTGCGCCTCTGCGTAAGACAGTTCGCCCATCTTCTCGGCCAGCGTGGTCAGCCTCTCCTCTGAAAGGCCGTGGAAAAGATGGACTTTTTTGAGCAAGTCAACGCATTGCCGGATGTTGGTGGCCACGTCCGTATTCTAGCACGAATCACTGGCGCACAATTGCGCACCCGTAAGGCTGGGTCTCGGACGGGTCCGGCAGGCGCCCGTCCAGCAGGGAAGAGACGGCATCCATGAGATAGGATTGGGTGGCCTGCCGCTGACGGAAGGTCACGTTATCGAACGCGCCGCGGTAACGCAGGATGCCGTCCCGGCCGATGACGAAGACGTGCGGTGTGGTGGCCGCTTCGTACAGGTCAGCCACCCGCCGCTCCGCATCGTGCAGGACGATGGGCAGGCCGCGCGTTATGGAGGCGTCTCTCAGCGCCTCGAGCGGTTCGTTGGCGTTCGCCGCAACGGGCAGCAGCACCACATCCCGGCCCCACCCCGCCAGCGCCGGGACCAGCGCCCGGTCCACCCGCTGCGCCTGCGGACACTCCGCCGACCAGAAGATGAGGATCACGATCCGGCCGCGGAAATCGCTCAAGCGGTGGAATCCACCGTCCAGGTCGGGCAGTTCGAAATCCGGGGCGGGTCGGTTGAGTTCGGGCATGGAGAAATTATATCAAGTTGCCAAATCGAATCTGCAATCCCCTTGTAACTTTTATAATTTCGCCTGTCTTGCACCGTATGGCCGCGCATGATACACTTTAACCGTTATGAAACCTTCACTCCTGGTAGTGACCCCGCAAGCCAGCTTCGGCGAACTCATCCGCAAAAGCCTGCTGGACGCGGGCGAATATCGCGTGCATGTTGTCAATTCTCAAGAAGATGCACTCACCTGGATCAGGTCGAACGAGTGCGCTTTTGCTTTCCTCGACACCGATTTGCCTTCCTCCATCCTGACCCTGGGCCTGACGCTGCGCAGGGTCAATCCCAAGCTGGGACTGGTCATCGTCTCGGGAGCCGGAGTGTCCCCGGCCCTGGACGAGCTGCGCCCCTGGGCCTTGCTGCGCAAACCCTTCTACCAGCCCGACCTGGTCAACCTGCTCGAGACCGGCGTCCCGCGTCCAAACGGTGAACAGATCCCGGGTCCAGAGCGAAGCGCCGCCCATCAGGACGAAAACGAACCCATCTGGCTCAAGGACGTGTCCCGCGCCGCCCAACATCTCACCCGTCTGACCCTTGAATCTTCGGCCCAGGCCGCCCTGATCGCCCGCAAAGGCGAACTCTGGGCGTATGCCGGTCAATTATCCCAGGCCGCCGCCCAGGAACTTTCCGCCTCGCTCACCCGCGGCGGCTGGATGGGCGAAAGCGACCTGCTGCGCTTCATCCGCTTGAAGGCCACCAGCGCCGAACACATGCTCTACGCCACCAACCTGGCCGAGGGCCTGATCCTGGCGCTGGTCTTCGATGCCGAAACCCCGTTCAGCACCATCCGCTCTCAGGCCAACAACCTGGCCCACTCCCTGTTTGCCACCAAATATGAAACCGGACCCTACGCCCTCAACGCCGACTATGCCGCCCAGAGCGAGGAGGGCGATGGCGAAGACTTGCCGCCCATCACCGAGATTCTGAACGACGTGCCACCGCCCAATCCCGTCGCCGGGAAAGCCCCGGAGCGGATCGTCAGGGAGTCCTCCCCCATGCCGCCCATTCATTCCGAAACGCCCCCGTTCATCCAACACGAAACCTCGCCGGCCATCCCGCTGCCTGCCATGATCAAAGCGGAACAGAACGCCAAACCCAAAGATAAAAAGGGCGGCTCGCCGCTGGTGGATACCGATCTGGAAGAAACCCGCTTGAGCAGAAACGGCCTGGCCGAGACCCGCGCCAGCCACATTGACCTGGGCGAGACCACCCGCAGCGACGCAGCCGACAAGGATTTCCTTGACAACCCGATCGCCGACCAGGCTCCCAAATCAGTGACCGAGGTCGTCGGGCGGCGGATCGTGGTCGAACCGGCCTCCCCGGCCATGTACAACCTGACCTACGCCTGCCTGCTGGTGCCGCGCTTCAGCACCCACTTCCTGACCGGCGACCTGGCCGCCAAACTCTCCAATTGGGTCCAGGATATTTGCATCTCCTACGGCTGGCGGCTGGAGTTTCAAGCCGTGCGCCCTGAATACCTGCAATGGGTGGTCAACGTGCCCCCGGCCACTTCGCCGGGCTACCTGATGCGTATCATCCGCCAGCAGACTTCCGAAAAAATATTGGCCGAGTTCCCGCGCCTGAAGCGTGAAAACCCCTCCGGCGATTTTTGGGCGCCCGGCTACCTCATCATGGGTGGGGGACAGCCGCATCCGCCCCAGTTGGTGCGGGATTACATCCGCCAGACCCGCCAACGTCAGGGTGTCACCGGAAAGCTCTCTTAAATCCCTGTATAATTGGGGTCATGCCACCCACACTTTATCTCATTGACGGACACGCCCTGGCATACAGGGCGTATTTTGCCTTAAGCGCCAGCGGCGGGGGACGCTGGCAGACCTCGACCGGTGAGCCGACTGCCGGGATTTACGGCTTCGCCCTGGCCCTGCTCCGCATCCTCGAACAGGACAAACCCGACTACCTGGCGGTGGCCTTCGATACCGGCAAAACCTTCCGGGACGACCTGTACCCCGAATACAAAGCCACCCGGGCCAAGATGCCGGATGACCTGCGCCCGCAGATCGAACGCATCCGCCAGCTGGTGGACGCCTTCGACATCCCGCGCCTCGAAATGGAAGGCTTCGAAGCCGACGACGTGCTCGGCTCGATGGCCCGCCAGGCTGCCGCGCAGGGACTGGGAGTCAAGATTATCACCGGCGACCGCGACCTACTGCAACTGGTGGACGAACTGGTGATCGTCAACCTGCCGGGCAAATCCATGAGCGACGCCACCGACTACGCCACCGGCGAACAGGTCAAGGCTTATTTCGGCGTCCGCCCCGACCAAGTGGTGGATTACAAGGGGCTGGTCGGCGATGCGTCTGACAACATCCCCGGCGTGCGCGGCATCGGCGAGAAGACCGCCAGCACCCTATTCGAGCAATACGGCACGCTCGACGAAATCTATGCCCACCTCGACGAACTCAAGCCGGCCGTGCGCGCCAAGCTGGAAGAGCAGAAGGATTCGGCTTACCTGAGCCGTGACCTGGCTCGTATCCGCACCGACCTGCCGGTCAGCCTCGACCTGGAACGGGCCAGGCCCGACCACTTCGACCCGGCCGTGGTCGAGGCGCTTTTCAAGGAACTCGAATTCCGCTCGCTGATCAAGCGGCTGGAAACCCTCAAATCCGGCGCGGAGACTGCGCCCCAACCTGTCACCTACAAACCCGGCCAGCAAATGTCACTGTTCGCCTCCGAGACGCCGGCGGCCATCTACACCCCGCGCTCAACCGCCATCGAAGTCCGCCTGGTGGACACGCCCGAAGCCCTCGCCAAACTGTCCGCCGACCTGGCCAACGCCGAAGTCATTTCCTTCGACACCGAAACCACCTCCACCGACGAGACCCAGGCCGACCTGGTCGGGATTTCGCTGGCCATCCGCCCTGGCGAGGGAATTTACATCCCGGTCGGGCACACATCCGGCCGAAACCTGCCGCTCGAAGAGGTCATCACCGCCCTGCGCGGCCCGATGACCGATCCCAAAATCCCCAAAGTCGGCCACAACCTCAAGTACGATTTCATCATGCTGGCCCGCTACAGCCTGCGCGCCGCCCCGCTCGGCTTCGATACGATGTTGGCCGAATGGCTGATTGACCCCGCCTCGCGTCACCTGGGACTCAAGACCCTGGCCTCCGTCCGGCTGGGCGAGGAGATGACCCAGATCGAGGAACTGATCGGCAAGGGCAAGAACCAGGGCAGCATGGCGGATGTGGACGTTTCCCTGGCCGCCGATTATGCCGCAGCCGACGCCGAAATCTGCCTGCGCCTGATGCCCGAACTCAAGGAAGAACTCTCCCGGACCTCCGGCCTGCGCCTGCTCGAAGAGATCGAACTGCCGCTGATCACGGTCCTGGCCGACATGGAAATGGCCGGGGTGCTGCTTGACCTGCCTTTCTTTGCCTCCATGTCGGTCGAACTGCAAAAACGCCTGGCTGAGATCGAGCACCAGATCTTCGACTCGGTCGGCAAGGTCTTCAACGTCAACTCGACCCAGCAGCTCTCCGAGGTGCTTTTCAATCGCCTGAAACTGGTCCCGCCCGACCGCGGGCGCAAGACCGCCAGCGGACATTACTCGACCTCCGCCCAGGTACTGGAAGAACTGCGCGGCCAGCACCCGGTGGTGGACTGGGTGCTGGAGCACCGCGAGCTGGCCAAGCTCAAATCCACTTATGTGGACGCCCTGCCGGCTTCCGTCAATCCGGCCACCGGCCGCGTCCACACCTCCTACAGCCAGACCGGCGCCGTGACCGGGCGGCTGTCCTCGTCCAACCCGAATTTGCAAAACATCCCGATCCGTACCGAGGAGGGCCGCCGCATCCGCACCGGATTCATCGCCGGGGCCGGCAACGTCCTTTTGGCGGTGGACTACTCCCAGATCGAACTGCGCATCGTGGCCCACATGGCCGGGGACGAGGCCATGCTGGCCGCCTTCCGCCAGGGACAGGACATCCACGCCACGACCGCGGCCGCCATCTACGGCGTCCCGCTCGCCTCGGTCACGAAGGAAATGCGCCGCCATGCCAAGGCGATCAACTTCGGCCTGATCTACGGTATGTCCGCCTTTGGCTTGACCCGTTCGACCGAGCTGACCCTGGCCGAAGCCGAGGATTTCGTCAAGGCTTACTTCCAAAAATTTCCCGGCATCAAACGCTACCTGGACGGGATCCGGGTCAGCGCCGCCCGTGACGGCTACGTCGAGACCCTGCTGGGTCGCCGGCGCTACTTCCCGATGCTCAAGAACCAGGCCAACGTCAATCTCAAGAACCGCGAGGAGCGCGAGGCGATCAACGCCCCCATCCAGGGCACCGCAGCGGACATTATGAAAATCGCCATGTTGAAGATCCCTGGAGCGTTGAAAAATGCCGGGCTGGCGGCCCGGATGCTGCTTCAGGTTCACGACGAGATCGTGCTGGAGTGCCCGCAGGCCGAACTGGAAACCGCCGCCCGCGTCGTCCAAGAGACGATGGAAACTGCCTATCCCCTGAGCATCCCGCTCTCCACCGAGGCGCGCTGGGGCAGGAATTGGGGTGATATGCAGGTTTACTCCCCCAAATAGGGTTACAATACGGCAGACAAAATTTTGGTGATGTGAGCAGACATGGCCGGAAACGAAGAAATCTTCAAAAAAGCAATGAACGAAGGCCACTCGGCGGCCTGGGACCAGATGTGGGAGCGGGCCGCGGCCTCTTACAAAACGGCTTTGATGGAATTCCCCAATAACCCCAAAGCCCTCAACAGCCTGGGACTGGCCCTCCTGCAACTCCAGCAATATGAAGACGCGCTGGAGACTTACAAGCACGTCACCACCCAATCTCCCGACGATCCCATCCCGTATGAGCAGATCGCCCAGCTCAACGAGCGCCTGGGCAACCTGAAGGAAGCTGTCAAGGCGGCCATGAGCGCCGCCGACCTGTACCTCAAGCTGCGCGACGTGGACAAAGCCATCGAGAACTGGGCCCGTGTCACCCAGCTCAACCCGGACCACGTGCTGGCCCATTCGCGCTTGGCCATGGTCCACGAAAAGCTGGGACATCCCAAGCAGGCCGTCACCGAATACCTGGCCGTAGCCAGCCTGCTCCAGCGCGCCGGCAATGTCGAAAAGGTTCAGGATGCGGTGAACCGCGCCCGCAAGCTCGCCCCGGACAATCCCGAAGTCAAGCAGGCAATCACCCTGCTCCAGGCCGGACAGTTGCTGCCCAAGCCGGTCCGCCCGCGGGGTGGGACAGGTCCGCTGGCGATGGCCCAGGTGCGCCTGCTGAACGCGGCCAGCAAACAGCCCGCCGAAAGCAACCTCGACCCGGTGGCCGAAGCCCGCCACAAAGCGTTGACCGTGCTGGCGGAAGCCCTGTTCGAGTATTCCGACCAGAACGTGGAGACCCAGGCCGAGCGCAAAGGGATGCAGGCCATCATGAAAGGTACCGGCGCGCTCTCTCTGCAACAGGGCGAGCAGACCCGCATCGTGCTTCACCTTAGCCAAGCCATCGACGCGCAGACCAAGGAACAATACAACCAAGCCGCCGACGAACTCGAACGCGCCCTCGAAGCCGGTTACAGCCACCCGGCTCTGTACTTCGACCTGGGTCTGCTGCGCACCCAGACCGACCGCACCGAGAGCGCCTTGCGCCACTTGCAGCACGCCGTCAAACACAAGGATTTCGCCCTCGGCACCCGCCTGCTGATGGCCCAGACCCACCGCAAGCAGGGACGCTTGAAGGAAGCCGCCCTCGATTACCTCGAAGCCCTCAAGCTGGCCGATTCGCAGGTCGTCCCGCCCGACCAGGCTGACGAGATCCGCCAGTTGTACGAGCCGCTGCTCGAAGCCCAGAACCGCCAGGAGGACGAGAAAGTCCTCGCCCGCCTGTGCGACAACATCGACTCGCTGCTCATGCGCCCCAAATGGCGCAGCCACCTGACCAAATCCCGCGAGCAACTGCCCAAAGATGCGGACGGGCGGTCTTCCCTGCCGCTGGCCGAGATCATCATCCAGTCCCAGAGCAGCCAAGTGCTGGAGGCGATCAGCAATATCCACAACCTCGCCCGGGCCGGAAGCCTGCGTACCGCCATGGAAGAGGCCTTCCAGGCCCTGACCTACGCTCCCGCCTACCTGCCCCTGCACTCCCTCATCGGCGACCTGCTTGTCCGCGAGGGTCACCTCCAAGACGCCATCACCAAATTCTCTACTATCGCCCACGCCTATAGCGTGCGCGGCGAAGCCGCCCAGGCCACGACCGTCCTGCGCAAGATCATCAAGCTCGCCCCGATGGACATGTCTGCCCGGACGCGGCTGATCGAACAGCTTACCGCCCGCGGTCAGATTGACGAGGCCATCGCCGAATACCTCGAACTGGCCGACATCTACTACCGCCTGGCCGAACTGGACATGGCCCGCAAGACCTACACCACCGCCCTGCGCCTGGCCCAGCAGACCAACAACCGCGCCTGGAACACCCAGATCATGCACCGCATGGCCGACATTGACATGCAGCGCCTCGACTGGCGGCAGGCCCTGCGCGTCTACGAACAGATCCGCACCATCAGACCCGAAGACGTGGTCGTGCGCAAGAACATCGTCACCCTCAACCTGCGCCTGGCGCAAGACGCCATAGCCAAGGCGGAGATCGAAAATTACATGACCTACCTGGAAAGCCAGGGCCTGAACGAGGCCGGGGTTTCCTTCCTCGAAGAATTAGCCAAGGAATACGAAGACAGCCTGGTCGTCCACCGCGCCCTGGGCGAGCAATACCGCCGTGTCGGGCGCACCCAGGAGGCCCTGGGTCTGCTCGACCAGGTCGGCGACGCGCTCTTCGAAAGCGGCGACAAGAACGGGCTGATCGAGGTCGTCAACCTGATCCTTTCGATGAACCCGCCCAACGCCGAAGATTACCGCCAACTGCTTTCGCAAATCTGAACCCTCCGAAACCCGCCCATGAACTCATCCCGCCGTTCGAACCTCGAGCCAGGCCTGTACATCCTGGCTTTCGCGTTGGCTCTCGGGCTGCGTTTTATCCAGCTCGGCGCGCCGGCGCTGTCAGACGCCGAAGCCGCCTGGGCCATGCAGGCCCTCGCGGTGACCCGCGGCCTGCGCCCGGCCCTCGGCCCGCAGCCCGGTTACGTCATGCTGACCAGCCCCCTGTTTTACCTGATGGACAGCACCAACTTCCTGGCCCGTTTCTGGCCAGCCATCTTCGGCGGACTGATGGTCCTGGCCCCGCTGGCCTTCCGCGAGCGGATTGGGCGGACCCCGGCCCTGGTGCTGGCCTTCGGCCTGGCCCTCGACCCGGGACTGGTGAGCCTGTCACGCCAGGCCGGGAGTCTGATCCCCGCCCTGGGCGCGGCCGCCCTGGCCTGGGCCGCCTGGGAACGCCGCAAGCCCGCCCTGGCGGGTTTCTTCGGCGGGCTGGCCCTGCTCGGCGGCCCTTCCCTGTGGCTGGGATTGCTCATCTTCGGGCTGGCTTACGCTCTGGCCCAGGGCCTGCTGCCAGCCGTCGAAACGGGAGCCGGCCCCCAGGTCCCGCCCCGCTCCGTGCGGGAGGAATTGAAGCTGGCCGGCGCGTACGCCCTCGGCACCCTGCTCGTCGTCGGGACGCTCTTCTTCCTGTCCCCGAACGGGATCAGCGCCGCGCTGGCCTCCCTGCCGGCTTTCCTCAACGGCTGGGTCCACCCCTCGGGAGTCCCGGCCAGTCGGCTGCTGCTGGCGCTGGCCGTCTACCAGCCCCTGCCCGTGATCTTTGCTGTCGCCGCGCTCCTGCGGGCGGCCTGGATGCGCCGCCAGGCCAAAAACCAGCCCGAAGAGTCCCCGGCATTCGTCGCCGAGACCCTGCGGGAAAGATCGTCGCTGGCCTTCCGGCTGGGGCTGTGGGCGCTGGCGGCCTTGCTGCTGGCCCTGTTCTACCCGGCGCGCGGCGTGGCCGACCTGGCCTGGGCGCTCGTCCCCCTCTGGGCGCTGGCTGCGTTGGAGATCAGCCATCACCTGAACCTGCCCGACGAAGACCGGCAGGAGACCTTCGGCGCGCTGGCGCTGACCCTGGCGCTGCTCAGCTTTGCCTGGCTGGATTTCGCCAGTCTGAACTTCGTGGGCTACCAAAGCACAGATTGGGCCACCCGCATCTACCTGCTGATCGGGGCGCTGGCGCTGCTGGTCTTGAGCCTGTTTCTGATCGCCTTGGGCTGGTCGTCCGAAATCGCCCTGCGCGGAGGGGTATGGGGGTTGATGGCAGTTTTGGCTTTTTACACACTCGGCACGGCCTGGGGCGGAACCGGCCTGCGTACCCCCAACGGGATGGAACTCTGGTTGAGCGAAGCCCAGCCAGGACAGTTGGCGCTGATTGCCCAGACTGTGGACGAAACCTCCGAATGGAGCACGGGCATCGCCTCGCACCTGCCGGTGCTGATCGTCGGTGTGGATTCGCCTGCGCTGGAATGGGCCCTGCGCCGCCACCCGGTCGAGAAGGCTGCCAGCCTCGACCTGCTCTCCACGCCGGAGATCGTCATCTCGCCGGAGATGGACGACCTGTCGCTCCCGGCGGCTTATCGCGGCCAGGATTTCTACCTGCGCCACAGGCCGGCCTGGAGCGACTTGCCGTCCTTCGACTGGATCCGCTGGCTTACCAGCCGGGACTATCCCCTGCAAAATGACGTGGTTGTGCTTTGGGTGCGGGATGACCTGTTCATTGACGCAACGCCCCAGCCGTAAAACAGGATTCTTCGAATTATCATGCCTTTCCCCAGCATCATTGCCATAGACGGCCCGGCAGCTTCGGGCAAATCCACCATAGGACGCAAACTGGCCGATTCCCTGGATTATCTCTTCTTCGATACCGGGGTCATGTACCGCGCCATCACCTGGATCGCCATCTCGCGCGGTGTGGACGTGGCCGACGAGGCCGCAGTCACCGCCCTGGCCGAGTCCACGCCGATAGATGTGCGTCCCCCGTCCGTCAACGACAGTCGTGCCTGCGACGTGCTCGTGGACGATACCGACATCACCTGGGAGACGCGCCGCGCCGAAGTCGAAGGCAAGGTTTCCATCGTCTCGGCCTACGCCGGGGTACGCCGGGCGCTTTCGAAGCAGCAGCGCCGCATCGGGCTGCGCGGCCGGGTTGTCATGGTCGGGCGCGACATCGGCACGGTGGTCCTGCCCAAAGCCGACCTGAAAATCTATCTCGACGCCTCTGCCGAGGAACGCGCCCGCCGCCGCTACGCAGAGCTTCTCGCCCGCGGCGGACAGGCCGATTACGAAACGATCCTGGCCGGGGTGCGCGAGCGCGACCGGATCGACTCGACCCGCGACATCGCCCCGCTGCGCGCCGCCGAAGACGCGGTCGTGATCAACTCAGACAAGCTGGATATCGAGCAGGTCTTCGAAAAGGTCTGGCAGCTGTGCGATGAATAAGCCCTACCGCCTCCCGCTCCGCAACCGCCTCGGCCAACTGCTCCACCTGCCGCCAGTCGAGGGACGGGGAGCCGCGCGCCGCTACTCCCGTCAGCGCAACGCTGATCTGGTCATGCGTCACATCGCAGGACTTTTGCCCGAGGACTAGCGAGGGGTGTATGCCGACCTCCCAATCTTCCCCGCAACCCAAGCCGGTCACTGAAACCTGGCGTCCCGAACTGGTGGGCCTGCCGCGGCTGACCCTGGGCCGGCGCCTGTTCCGAAGCGTTACCCGCGCCCTCGTGCGCGCCTTCGTCCTTTTTTGGACCACGCCCAAAGTCAGCGGGATGGAGAACTTCCCCAAAAAAGGGCCGGCGATCGTCGTCGTCAACCACCTGGGGGATGCGGACGCGGTGGTCATCTACTCGATCCTCCCCACTTTCATAGAAGCCCTGGGCAAGATCGAACTGTACGACCTGCGCTTCTACGGCTGGTTCTTGCACACCTACGGCGTGATCTGGCTCCATCGCGGCCGCCCCGACCGGCGCGCCCTGCGCGCCGCGCTCGACGGGCTGGCCGAAGGCCGCATCATCGGCATCGCCCCCGAGGGACGCGAGAGCCTCACCGGCTCGCTGGAGGAAGGCACCCAGGGCGCGGCCTGGCTGGCCCTCAAGGCGGATGTGCCGGTCATCCCCATCGCCGTCACCGGCACCGAGAACGAACGCATCTACGACGGCCTGCGCCGCTGGCGGCGCACCCCGGTCACGGTGACGGTCGGCAAGCCCTTCCGCCTGGAGCTACTGCCCAACAGCCGTCAGGCCGTCGAGCGCGGCACCCGCCGGATCATGCTCGCCCTGGCGGAACTCCTGCCGCCCGAATATCGCGGCGTATATGCGGATTTTCCTGCCTCGTCAGAACTGTAAGCCGCCAGATTTCCCCGCAGCCCCGGCCCATGCTATAATTTTTTTACACGCAGCGGCCATGACCCCTCTCCTGCATCTCCTGAATACGCTCCCCTTTTTCGACTGGCCTTCGACCCTGGCCGAATGGCTGGGATTGAGCGCGCTGGCCCTCATCACCACCTGGCTGGGGTACGGCTGGCGGCAATACCAGCCGCGCCGTGACGAGATCAACAGGAAGCATGTGTTGTTATTGGCCGCGGCCGTCCCGGTTACCAGCCTGTTGTTTGGGCTGCGCCTGCCGGGCAGCGGCCTGCCCATCCCCGGCCTGCCGGTCGAGCCGCGCGGCCCGGCGCTGATGCTCTTCGCCGCCCTGCCCTGGATGCTCGGCGGCGGGATGTTCGGGCCGATCACCGGCGCCCTGTTAGGGGCTTTTTCAGGTCTGCTGCTCGGCCTGTGGGATACCCACAGCCTGTACACCCCCCTCGAATATGCCTTGCTGGGATTGCTCTTCAGCGTGATGGTGCGCCAGCGTTACCGCACGCCCTTCTACCGGGTCATCGGCCAGCCGGCCGCCGCGGCCCTGGTGCTTATCCCCATTTATGCCGTTATCTTCACCTTCGATGCCTTCCTGATGTCCGCCGGGCAACTGGTTGAGCAGATAGACTTTGCCTTGACGCGCCTCGGCCTGGTCACGCTGGCCGTGGCCGGGGAATTGCTGCTGGCCGCCCTGGTCTGCCAGGTACTGGTCATTTTCTTCCCCAAAGCCTGGGGACGGGACCTCCCCTTGCAACCTTCGCCCGCCGAACGCAGCCTGTCGGCCCGCTTCCTGTACGGGACCGGCTCGCTGATCGTCGTCCTGCTGCTGGCCCTGCTGATCGGCGACTGGGTGGTGGCCGGCCGCGCTGCCCGCGACATGCTGCGCGAGCGCCTGTCGAGCACGGCCCAAATGGCTGCGGGAAGCGTGCCGTTCTTCCTGGAGACTGGACAGGGCATCATCCTGCAGATCGCCGCCGACGCCCGCCTCGGGTCCGGGGACGAGGCGGAGCTGCCGGAAACGCTGGGGGGGCTGATGCAGTCCCATCCCTTCTTCGATGCGCTGCACGTCGTGGACGAAAATTTCCAGGTCAAAGGCAGCTACCCCGGCAGTGCCGGCCCCTTCGAAATCACCCCGGAGATCAACAGCGGCCTCGGCCTGGCGCTGGCGGCCCAGGTCGAGTTCCAATATTACGCCTTGCCGCCGGATGAGAATGAGGCCGCTGCCAGGATCGCCTTTATCGCCGCCATCCCCGGCAGCGGGCGCGCCCTGGTCGGCCTGAGCGACCTGGGCCACAACCCGCTCACCCGCCCGCTGCTCGACAGCCTGGAGGCTATTTCGGCCCTGGGCGGCAGCGGCATCCTGCTCGACGAACAGGGGCGGATGCTCTACCACCCCGCCGCCGGGTTGGTGATGCAGCCGTACCCCGGCCAATTGCGGGGCGAACCGGACTTTTTCGACGATACCGCTCCCGACGGGACGCGCAGCCTGGTCTACTTCCAGCCCACCGAACGGACGGATTGGGCCGTCGTCTTGAGCGTGCCCGCCAGCCAGGCCCAGCAACTGGCGCTCAAGATCGCCGCCCCGCTCTCGGCCATGATCCTGGCTCTCGGCCTGGCCGCCCTGATCTCGCTGCGGCTGGGACTGCTGGTCGTCACCAATTCGCTCCAGACCCTGGCAAGCGAAGCCAGCCTCATCGCCCGGGGCGAGTTCGACCGTCCGCTCGAGGTGACCGGCGTGGACGAGGTGGGTCAGCTGCGCAGCGCCTTCGAGCAAATGCGCGCCAGCCTGCAAGCCCGCCTGGAAGAACTCAACCGCCTGCTGGCCGTCAGCCAGGGGGTGGCTTCGAGCTTCGACTTGCAGGACGCCATGCAGCCCATTCTGGCCGCGGTCTACGCCGGGGGTGCCAGCGCGGTGCGGATCGTGCTGGCCCCGTCGGCGGTACCCGAATCGCCGCGCGCTTACGTGACCCAGTTCGGGCTGGGCGAAAACGAAAAAACTTACGCCTGGCTGGACGAGACCGTGATAGTGTTGACTCAGCAACAGGACCGGGTCATCATCCCGAACTTTTTGCGGGTGCGCGGCCTGGACGTGGACACCGGCAAACCGCGTCCGGGGGCGCTGCTGGCGGTCACGCTGCGCCATGAGAACCGCTACTTCGGCGCGCTGTGGGCCGCTTACGACGACGTGCGTCAGTTCTCCGAGTCGGAGATCCGCTTCATTTCGACCCTGGCCGGGCAGGCCGCCCTGGCTGCCGGGAACAATTACCTGTTCCAGACCGCCGAAGTAGGCCGCCGCCAACTGGAAGCCATCCTGGCCTCCACCCCCGACCCGGTGCTGGTCACAGACCAGAACAGCTGCCTGCTGCTGGCCAACCCGGCTGCCTGGCGCACGCTGGGACGGGAGATCAAGGACGGTAAGACCAAACCCATTGACAAGATTTTTCAGGACAGTTCCCTGCTCGACCTGTTGCAGGCCTCGACCACCGAGACCCTCTCCGCCGAAGTGACCCTGCCCGACGGGCAGATCTTCCTGGCGACCGCCTCGTCGGTGATCGCCGAGGGCCGCCTGGTGGGGCGGGTCTGCATCCTGCGGGATGTGACCCATTTCAAAGAGCTGGACAAGATGAAGTCCGAGTTCGTCTCCACCGTCAGCCACGACCTGCGCTCGCCGTTGACCCTGATGCGCGGCTACGCCACCATGCTCGACATGGTCGGCCAGCTCAACGAGCAGCAGAAGAGTTACGTCCGCAAGATCATCACCGGGGTCGAGAACATGGCCCGCCTGATCAACGACCTGCTCGACCTGGGCCGGATCGAAATCGGTGTCGGGCTGAACGTCGAGGATGTTTCGCTGCTCGAAATCGTGGACAAGGTCGTCGGCGCGCTCCAACCCCAGGCCGCCAGCAAAAGCATCCAGCTGGACATCGAACTGCCGCGTGACCTGCCGAAGACCATCGAAGCCGATAAAACTTTGTTCTACCAGGCCGTCTACAACCTGGTGGAAAACGCCATCAAATACACGCCGGCCGAGAAGAGTGTGCGGATCGCCGTAAAGGCCGACGCCCAGCATGTGCTGTTCGAGGTCGAAGACACCGGCATCGGCATCCTCGAGGAAGACCAGGCGCACATGTTCGAGAAGTTCTTTCGCGGCACCCACCGAGAGGCGCGTGCCCTGCCCGGCAGCGGACTCGGCCTGGCCATCGTCAAATCCATCGCCGAACGGCACCGTGGCAAGGTCTGGCTGCGGAGCAAGGTTGACGAAGGCAGCACTTTCTACTTGCAGGTCCCGCTCACCCAGCCCGATTAACCCTTCCCACGCCGAGGAAAAGGACTATAATACGTCCCGCTCTCGGAAGTAGAGGGCATATTTTTTTGCCTGTTACCGGTAAGGAAGACCCATGCTCCCCCCTGAAGAAGAACTTTCATCTCCAATCATGCGGCGGGAAGCCAGCTATACCCCGCCGCGTTCACTCACCCATTACCTGATCGGCCGTCCCTTGCCCACCGCGGACGCGCCGCACCAGACAATCGGTAAAGCCATCGGCCTGGCGGTTTTCGCCTCCGACGCCTTGTCCTCCACGGCCTATGCCACGCAAGAGATCATGGTCATCCTGGCCGCGGCCGGGACGGCCGCCTTCGGCTTCGTTTTCCCCATTTCCATCGCCATCGTCGGCTTGTTGGTCGTCGTCACCCTCTCGTATGAACAGACCATCCACGCCTACCCGGACGGCGGCGGCGCGTACATCGTCTCGCGGGACAACCTGGGCAACATCCCGGCCCTGATGGCGGCCGCGGCCCTGTTGACGGATTACATCCTGACCGTCTCGGTGTCCATTGCTTCGGGCGTGGCCCAGATCACCTCGGCCTACCCACAGATTGCTCCGTACCGCGTCCTGTTGGCGATAGTCTTCATCCTGTTCATCATGACCATCAACCTGCGCGGTGTCAAGGAATCCGGGATGGCTTTCGCCATCCCCACGTATTTCTTCGTTTTCATGATGTTCGCCACCGTCGGCATCGGCCTGTTCCGCTACTTCTTCCTCGGCACACTTGGCACGGTGGTGGACCCGCCGCACCTCGAACTGGGTGATGCCCTGGCCGGGATCACACCCTTTCTGATCCTGCACGCCTTTTCGAGCGGCACCGCCGCCCTGACCGGGATCGAGGCCATCTCGAACGGCATTACCGCCTTCAAGGAACCCCGCAGCAAGAACGCCGGCATCACCCTGATCTGGATGGCCGCCATCCTCAGCGCCCTGTTCCTGAGCATCTCCTTCCTGGCGGGCAAGGTTGCGGCCGTCCCGTCCGAAAGTGAGACGGTCATCTCGCAACTGGCGCGCACCATCTTCGAAGGACGCGGCCTGTTCTACCTGGCGGTCATTTCGGCCACCACGGTCATTCTGATCATGGCCGCTAACACCGCCTTTGCCGACTTCCCCCGCTTGAGCGCCCTGGCCGCCAAAGACGGCTACCTGCCACGCCAGTTGAATTACCGCGGCAGCCGCCTGGTCTACTCTTACGGCATCGTGACCCTGGCCCTGATCGCCTTGCTGCTCATCGTCATCTTCAAGGCCAGCGTCTCCCGCCTGATCCCGCTCTACGCCATCGGCGTGTTCCTGTCCTTCACGCTTTCGCAAGCTGGGATGGCCCACCGCTGGTTGAAAATTGGCCGCCTCAAGCCGGGCGAGGAACTGGTCGAACGCGGCTCGACTCTGCATCCCGACCGCAAATGGCAGATGAAAATGGTCATCAACGGCTTTGGGGCCGTCTCCACGGCCATTGTCATGGTCGTGTTCGCCGTCACCAAATTCCGGGACGGCGCGTACGTGGTGCTGGTCTTGATGCCCCTGCTGATGGGCATGTTCAGCCTCATCCACCGCCATTACCAGACCCTGGCAAACCGCCTGTCTCTCGAAAAATACGGCGGGCCGCCGCCGCACGCCAGCCGCCACCGGATCATCATACCGGTCAGCGGGGTGCATCAGGGCACGCTCGAAGCCCTGCGCTATGCCCGCCTGCTCTCGGACGATATTACCGCCATCCACATCTCGATTGAGCCGGATGAAGCCGCCAAGGTCCAGAAGAAATGGGAGACCTGGGGCGACGGCGTGCGCCTGGTCGTGCTCGACTCGCCCTACCGCCTCTTCATCGAACCCCTGCTGGAATACATCGAAGAGATCGTCGCCCAGCGCCAGCCAAACGAGACCATCACCATCGTCGTGCCGCAGTTCGTCCCCTCGGAGCGCTGGCATAAGCTGTTGCACACCCGCACGGCCGACCTGCTGCGGAGCGAATTGCTTTCCAAACCCGGCATCGTCATCACCGACGTGCCGTACCAGGTCCCGTAACGCGCAGGGCGATTTATACCGCCTCGCAGATTCAAGGAGAACGAATGAACATCATCGTTGTTGGATGTGGACGCGTAGGCGCGGAACTGTCCTACCGTCTTTTCAAGAGCGGACACCAGGTGGTGGTCGTGGACCAGAACCCGGAGGCCTTCAACCGGCTCAAACCGGACTTTCGCGGGCGTACTGTCGAAGGAGAGGCCCTGTCCCTGGACGTTTTGACCCGGGCGGGCATCGAGAATGCGGATGCGCTGGCCATCGTCACCAATTCGGATACGCTCAACGCGGCCGTGGCCCACGTAGCCCGCGTCGTCTTCAAGATGCCCAACGTGATCGTCCGCAACTACGACCCGCGCCTGCGCCCGATGCTGGAAGCGTTCGGCTTGCAGATCGTCGGCTCAACGAACTGGGGCGCGCAGCGGATCGAGGAACTGCTGACCAACCCCGAGAACCGCATCCTGTTTTCAGCCGGCAACGGGGAAGTGGAAGTTTACGAGATTGCCATCCCCGAAACCTGGGACGGACACACGTGCGATGAGCTGCTCTCCTCCGAACCGCCCTGCCTGCCGGTAGCCCTGACCCGCGCCGGGCGCGCCGCGCTGCCCAAAGCCGACACGCGGCTCAGCACAGGCGATATTCTCAATGTGAGCACGAATTTCAAAGGTATCACCGCCCTGCGTGCCCGTCTCGAAAAAG
Organism: Anaerolinea thermophila; assembly: GCA_020722305.1. Classification (GTDB taxonomy): domain Bacteria; phylum Chloroflexota; class Anaerolineae; order Anaerolineales; family Villigracilaceae; genus UBA5796. Next base: position 20,540 of record DYLB01000005.1, read on the forward strand.
GACCGGAGGCTTAGCATGTTTGTTTTCATTGCGGGCGGCGGACGTACCGGCGCCCAGCTTGCATCCCTTTTACTGACCGAAGGCTATAAAGTCCGCCTGATCGAAAACCGGCCCGAACTGCTCACCCACCTGCACCGCGAACTGCCCACCGAAGCGATTTACATAGGCGAGGCCACCAGCCCGCAGGTCCTGGAAGATGCGGGCATCCGCCAGGCCCAGGTATTCGTCGCCGCCACCAGCAGCGACTCGTCCAACCTGGTGATGTGTTATCTGGCCCGCTCGTTGTTCAACGTGCCGCGCATCATCGGCCGGATCAACAACCCGCGCAACGCCTGGCTCTTCAACGAAACCTTCCACGTGGACGTGGCCCTCAACCATGCCAACCTGCTGGCCCACCTGATTCAGGAAGAAATGTCCATGGGCGATATGATGACCCTGATCAAACTGCGCCGCGGGCGTTATTCGCTGGTGGAGGAAAAGGTCCCGCAGGGGGCCAAAGCCATCGGCGTAGCCATCAAGGACTTGGGCCTGCCAGAGGAGTGCGTCATCGCGGCCATCATCCGCAAAGGCAAGGTGGTGCTGCCACGCGGCAACGCCGTCTTCGAGGCCGAGGACGAGATCCTGGCCATCACCGACCCGGAGGGGGCGCGCCAGTTGGCTGAACTGCTCGCACCGGTAAGGTAGGCCAATCGAAGGCTGTGAATCACCGTAGGCTGTGGGGCGGATTGTCAATCCGCCTTACTTATTGATCCAGCGTGGCTTCGCCATGGGTCAGCACGTAGAAGCTGCGCGGCGCGTCTCCGCCGCGTTCGAAGACGAAGTCAGTGACCAGGTATCCGGCAGCGAAGATGCTTTCGAAGACTTCGCGGCCGAAGAAGCGCCAGTCACGCGCCAGGGGGAAGTCTTTGGCTTTGAGGTCGTGGAAATCGGAGGGGATTTCGGCCAGGGCGAGCCGGTCGCCGGGGGGTGTGAAATGCTCGGGCGGGCGCGGCAGGCCACCGGGTCCGGTTTGGACCGGGTAGAGCGCCTGCACCCCGGCCTGGAGGAAATGGTCCAGCCCGAAGCCGCGCCGCGCCCGGTCTCCCATCCGCCGGACCACGCGCTGCGAGTTGATCCACCAATCCACCTGGAAGCGGTCGGTCGGCAGCCCGGCGTTCAGCCCGTCCCGCAGTTCGCCGTATTCGGAGCGGTGGTAGAAGTTGCAGACCGCGCCCAGGCGGGAGATGTTGAGGTGGGCGTTGCGGCTGAGCAGGGGGTCGTAGGTCCAGGTGACGTGGTTGAGGCCCTGGTGGCGGACCATCTGCCACTGGGCGCGCTTGAGGGCGTAGCCGATGCCCCTGCTGCGGTGGTCGGGGTGGACGCCCATCATGTGCGAGCAGTGTTTGGGGTGCGGGCCGTCGGGGACGAATTCGAGGCCGGGGAAGCCAAAGACGAAGCCGACCAGCTCGCCGTCCAGGAACGCGCCGATGACCAGCCCGCCGTTGTGGATCACGGTCAGCAGGACGTGGGCCGGGACGATCTCGATCTCGCTGCCGGGCCAGACCAGGCCTTGCAGCTTTTCGACGGCGGCGATATCTTCGGGGGTTTCGAGCAGGCGGATGGTGAGTTCAGGCATGTCATTTTTCGGGGCGCACGCGCCGGATTTTCTCGGTGAGCGGGCGGCGCGGGGCGGGGATCAGGTAATTCAGGCGGGCGGCAAAGCGGGCGGGCATCAAGCCGAAAACCCGCGGCAGGGTATCCACCGGGCAGGTGCGGTTGACCGAAAGGTAGTCCACCCAGAAGACCGAGGTGGGGAAGCTCAGGACGCTGGCTTCGAGCGCTACGGTCAAGGCCCGCAGGGTGGGCAATCCGATCGGGATCAACAGGCGGTTCTTGCGGCTCAACGTCAGCAGGGTCTCGACGATCTGGCGGAAGGTGAAGTATTCCGCGCCGCCGATCTCGTAGGTCTTGTTTTCGGTGGATGGGTTTTGCAAGGCAAGCAGCAATGCGGCCACCAGGTCTTCCACCCACAGGGGCTGGAGCAGCATGTTCCCGTCGCCGGGCAGGAGGAAGAAGAACGGGTTGAGGCGAATCAGGCGCATGAGTCGGGTGGTGAAGTTGTCTTCCGGCCCGAAGACGATGGAGGTGCGCAAGATGGTGTGGGGCACGCCGCTGCGACGGATATGTTCTTCGGCGATCCCCTTGGCCTTGAGCACCGGGAAGGCCGAGGCCCGGTCCGCGCCGAGGTGGCTGAGATAGAGCAGGCGCTGGATACCGGCGTCGGCCGCGGCCTGCGACAGGTTCTGGGTGCCGCGGATATCGGTTTCGAGCAGGTTGGCCCGCCCGCCACGGCTTTCCCCGCCCGCCAGGTGGATGATCGTATCCACGTCGCGCATGGCGGCGCGAAGGCCGCGCACGTCGCTCAGGCTGACTACGGCCACTTCGACTGGGACGCCGCGCGGCAGGTTGGGAGTCTGCGGCGAGGGGCGGACGAGTGTGCGGACCGGGTAGCCGGAGTCCACCAATTGGCGGACGAGGGCGCGGCCGATGAATCCGGTGCCGCCTGTGAGGAGTATCATGGGGTGAATTATATAATACCCACGCTCGAAAATTGGGCTTCCTTGCTTCTAAAAAAGCGCAAATTTCGACCGACCTGGGTATAGCAAAGGCGGTCGCAAAGGGAAAACCTGTCTGGTTTGACGAAGTCTATCCCAGTTTGTCAAAAATTTCTGTATAATGAGCACATCCCTGTAGCAAGGAGGGTTTGTGAGAAAGTTGGTGGTAATCTCCTGTTTGCTCTTCGTCCCGGTTCTGTTTGTCGCCTGTAATCCTGCAAATTCCCTTTTTGGCCCCACACCCACCTACCAGCCCAGCGCGGTTGGTCCCATGGCAACCATCGAGGCCTTGAAAGGCACGATTACAGTGCTCGGTCAGGCGGCCACGGTCGCCGGATTTACGCCCACTCCTACACCCACCCCCACCCCGACCCCATCACCGACCATCACCCCCAGCGCCAAAATAGTCACCGGTTTGCTGAAAGACGAATTGGAAAAAGACCTGTTATCCACACTGGGGATCAGCTTAATTGATGTCACCTTCGGGCCTATAGATGCGTCGGTGGAGCAACAGGACGAGTTATACGTTTCCCTCGATTGCGACGGCCAGGCTACGGGATATGAAGCTCTCATCGCGGTTATGAACGCCTTCAGGAACCGCAAAAACGCCAAAGCTTCCGTCCCGGGTTCGACAAAAGTGTTGAAAGTCCTGATCTACAAAGGCGCGGACTACAAAATGCGGTTTGAGATCGAATGGGAATTCGTCCTCGCTTACATCAACCGCAAGATTTTAGCGGAGGATCTCAGTCCCAAGATCACGGCGATCCCTTGATGATGGGCATGGTAAACTCAAGGGCATTACCCCTAATTTATCAGGATGACCGATGACCCTCTACCCCCTGACCGCCGTCCGTACCCTGTCCCTTCACACCCAGGGATTGACCACCCCCAACGGAAGCGAACCACCCGCAGGCCCGGATTCCGTTATGGAAACGGTAAACAAACTGGGAGCGCTCCAGATAGACACCCTGCAAATGGTGGCCCGTGCCCAGTACCTGAGCCTCTGGAGCCGCCTCGGCAACTATAACCGCTCCGATCTCGACCGCCTGGCCTACCACCCGACCGAGCGTCAGTTGTTCGAGGGCTGGCAGCACGCCGCCTGCTACATCCCGTTGAAAGACTACCGCTACCAGATGCCGCACCAGCGCCGCCTGCGCGAACACCACTCCCCCTGGTATGCCAACTGGTTGAACGAAAACCACAACCACGAAGTTGTCAAGTACGTGCGTCAACGCGTCACCCGCGAAGGTCCCCTGCGAGTCAGCGACTTCGAGCGCGGCGACCATCCACCCGGCACGTGGTGGAACTGGCGTCCGGCCAAGGTGGCCCTGGAATTCCTTTACGCTTTTGGCGAATTCATGATCGCCGACCGGGTCAACTTCCAGCGGGTCTACGACCTGACCGAACGGGTCTTGCCCGATTGGGTGGACACCATCGAGCCGACCGTCGAAGAGCGCGACCGCTACTGGGTCGAACTCGGCGGGCGGGCGCTGGGCGTCTTCGACGAGCGTCACGCCTGCCAGTACACCCACATGAAGATCACCAAAGGCCGCTTGCATGTGCGGGATTTGGTCGAAAAGGGCGTCTTCGTCCCCATCCGGGCGATCCTGAACGACGGCCAGGCCCACGACGAGCTGTTCGTCCACCGGGACAACCTGTCCCTGCTGGAGCAGGCCGCCGACGGGGCCCTCACAGCCGAACGGACGACCTTCCTCAACCCGTTCGACAGCCTGTTCTATGGCTGGGGCCGCGACGAAGCCTTCTGGGGATTCTGGCAGCACATCGAAGCCTACGTCCCCGCGCCCAAACGGCGTTACGGCTACTTCTGCCTGCCCATCCTGCACCGGGAGAAACTGGTCGGGCGCTTCGATCCCAAACTGGAGCGCAAGGACGGCCTCCTGCGCCTGAAAGCCCTCTACCTCGAACCGGGCGTCGAACCGGACGAGGCACTGGTCGCGGCAGTCGCGGCCGCCATGCGGGATTTCATGGAATTCCACGCCGCAAAGGAGCTGGTCATCGAAAAGAGCGACCCGCCCGAATTCGGCGGGAAGTTGTCGAAAAGCATAGTTCAGGTTGGCGGGTAAAATACCCGCCCTATGGTGAGGAGTATCTCATGGAAATCGCGATCATGCTCGAAGGCCAGAACGGGCTGGACTGGCCGCGCTGGAAAGCCATCGTCCGTTTGGTGGAAGAGCTGGGCTTTGTCGGCCTGTACCGCTCGGACCATTTCACCAACGCCAGCCCGCCCGACAAAGACTCGCTCGAACTGTGGGTCTCGCTGACCTGGCTGGCCGACAACACCCGCCGGATCGAGTTCGGCCAACTGGTCTCGCCGTTCTCGTTCCGCCACCCGGTCTTTACGGCCCGCATGGCCGCCGCTGTGGACGACCTGTCTGGGGGACGGTTGACGCTCGGCCTCGGCGCGGGCTGGCAAGAACGCGAGCACGACCTGTTCGGCTTCCCCCTGCTGGACAAGCGCGGCCGTTTCCGGCGCATGGAAGAGGGCCTGGAAGTGGTCACCCGCCTGCTCAGGGACGATGCGCCTGTGGACTTCGAGGGCAAGTTCTACACCCTGCACGGCGCAAGGCTGCTGCCGCGCCCGGCGCGTCCCGGCGGGCCTCCGATCCTGATCGGCGGCAACGGCGAGCGGCGCACCCTGCCCCTGGCCGCCCGGTACGCCGACGAGTGGAACGCGGTCTTCCTGCCGCCGGAAGACTTCCGCCGCCTGAACGCCCGCCTGGATGAGTTGCTGGCCGCGCGAGGGCGCGACCCGTCCGCAGTGCGCCGCTCGATGATGACCGGCTGCATCTTTGCGACCAGCGATGCCGATTTGCAGGCCAAACTCGCGGGGCGCGGGCGCACGTTCGACGAGATGCGTAAACGGGGCGTGATCGCCGGGACCGGGCCGCAGGTGCGGGAGCAACTGTCCACGCTGGAGCAGGCCGGGGTCCAGAGGATCATGCTGCAATGGCTGGACCTGGACGACCTGTCCGGGCTGGAGGCGCTGGCGAAGGCCGTGCTATAGTATTTCCGCGCAACATTCGCATCGTCCGCGCAAATCTTATCTGGCAATCGTACCGCCAGGCTTCGCCAAGTGCCATAAAGTGGTACACGTGCCACGAAGTGGTATGGCAGGGCCGACCACAGGTCGGCGATACGTTTGGCTGCGGCTGGAGGCTGCGCTATAGTATTACCATCAAAAATCTGTCGCAACCGCGAAGATTTTGTAGCGCAATATTTATATCGCCTTTGGTTGCGGAATGAATTCCGCGCTACAGTATTGCTCTTGAAAATCTATCGCAACCGCGAAGATTTTGCACGATGCTCATCGTACCGCCAGGCTCCGCCCAAGTGCCACGAAGTGGTATGGCAAGGCCGACCGTAGGTCGGCGGTACATTTGGTTGCGGCTGAATGCCGCGCTACAGGACTTTTATGACCAGCGCCAAGTTGTGCCATCTTTGGAATCTTCGATAGTCACACCAAGCTGTTTGAGCCTATCACGAATCAAGTCCGACAGCGGCCACAGCTTTTGTTTGCGCACCTCGCCCCGGACTTCGACCAACAGTTCGATGAATTTGTCGGCATCACCGGAGCCGGTCTTTTCGGCCAGGCGCAGGCCGAGGACGCCGGTCAGTTCGCGCAGGGTGGTCTGGGCCGGGGCAAGCTGCTCAGCGGTGGCGCCCGCATCGCGGGCGGTGTTGATCGTGCGGACCAGGTCGAACAGTCCCGCGAGCGCGCCGGAGGTGTTGAAGTCGTCGTCCATTGAGTCTGTGAACGTCTGCTGGGCGGTCTCGGTCTGGGCGGCGAGGGCAGACAACACGTCAGCCGGGGCGCCCTTTGCGGACGGGGAGGCGGGCCGAAAGGCGGATTTGATGCGTTCGAGGCCTTTTTCGGCGGCATCCAGGGCTTCGTCGGTAAAGGCCAGCGGGGAGCGGTAGTTCCCGTTCAGCACGATCATGCGCATCACGTCGCCGTCCCGTTTCTCCAGGAATTCGGTGATGGTGATCAGGTTGCCGAGCGACTTGGACATCTTTTCGCCGCTGAGCTGCAACATGCCGTTGTGCATCCAGTAACGGGCGAAGGGCTTGCCGGTATAGGATTCGGACTGGGCGATCTCGTTCTCGTGGTGGGGGAAGATCAGGTCGTTGCCGCCGCCATGGATGTCTATTTGCTCGCCGAGTTCGTGCAGGTTCATGGCCGAGCACTCGATGTGCCAGCCGGGGCGGCCTTTGCCCCAGGGCGACTCCCAGGCGGGTTCGCCGGGTTTGGCGGCTTTCCACAGGGCGAAGTCCATCGGGTGTTCTTTTTGTTCGCCGACCTCGATCCTGGCCCCGGCGTTCATCTCTTCTAGCCGGCGGCCGGAGAGTTTGCCGTAGTCGTCGTCGCGAGTGACGCGGAAGTAGACGTCGCCGTTGGCGGCGGGGTAGGCGTAGCCCTTCTCGATCAGGCCCTGGATCATGGCCTGGATCTTGTCCATCGTGCGGGTGGCCTGCGGGTTGGACGTGGCGGGCATGATGTTCAGGTCTTCGAGATGTTTCTCGAAGTCGCGGATGTAGCCGTTCGCCAAGTTGAAGGGGTCCACGCCCATCTGGTTGGCGCGGGCGATGATCTTGTCATCCACATCGGTGAAGTTCATCACGTGTTTGACTTTGTAGCCGCGGTATTCGAGGTAGCGGCGGACGATATCGAAAACCAGGGCCGACATGGCGTGCCCGACGTGGGCATCCGAATAGACGGTCGGGCCGCAGACGTACATTTTGACGAGGCCGGGCTCGAGGGTTTCGAAGGTTTCTTTTTTGCGGGTGAGGGTGTTGTAAACGCGCAGCATGTTGGCTCCTTGAAAATTGCTGGAGGTATTATACCCTCCGCCGACTTTTCAAGGGAATGCCTGCCGGCTCCAGCCGCCGGGCAGGACGGCAACGCCGACGGCGACCAGGACCAGTGCGCCGAGGACCGCCAACAGTCCGACCAGGTGCGGATTGGCCTCCCGTTTCCTGAACATCGCTGGGGCGTGGGCCGCGGCGGCCGCACAAATCCTTTTCTCGTGTAAAATCAAAGTGCGATACTTCACGATTCCTCACC
>DYLB01000006.1:0-3192 GCA_020722305.1 Anaerolinea thermophila
TTGATTTTCTTTGCGCCTTGGCGGCTTCGCGTTAAGTTTTTGGAGTTTTTGCAGGGGACTCAAAATTAACCCAAATTAGTACCCTTGACCGGGGGGGAATTTGTTAAGATTAGGGTATAATGCTTTAACATTTCAGCCGGAGAGTGGCCCAAATCTTTTAACAATCCCGGCGAATCTCTTTGCCAGTACCGAAATATCTTATGACTCATGCAACCATCCTGATCATCGAAGGCAGGCATGCGGATGTTCCCGTCTTTGCTGCCGCGCTCGCGAAGAAAGGCTACCAGGTCGAAACCGCCCAAAGCGGCAGCCAGGGGCTGAAACAACTCGACAGCATTGACCCCGATATCATCGTGATCAACGCGGCCTCCCTGCGCAGCAGCGGCGTGCGTACCTGCCAGACCATCAAATCCCGCTTCGAAAAACTTCCCCTGATCCTGATCCTCGACCATGACGCCAAAAAGGTCGAAAAAGAGACCGCCGATGTCATCCTGCGCCTCCCTTTTACTGTCCAGAAACTGGCCAACCGCATCAAGCCCCTGTTGCCCGGCGACGGCAACAACCTGCTCCACGCCGGGCCGATCCGCCTCGACGCCGAGCACCGCCGGGTGCGCAGCCTGGGCAAGAACGCCCGGCTCACCCCGCGCCTGGTGTTGCTCTTGCAGGTGTTGATCGAGCACCGCGGCGAGGTCGTCGAACGCGAGGACCTGTTCAAAAGAGTCTGGGATACGGATTACACCGGCGACACCCGCACGCTCGACGTGCATATCTCCTGGCTGCGCAAGGCCATCGAGTTGGACCCTGATCACCCCCGGCTGCTCAAAACCATCCGCGGGGTCGGCTATCGGTTGGACGTTTGATTTAAGATCACCTGGTATTGTTCCCCCTGGATTGTGACCAGCCGGACGCACACCGGCTGGTCTTTCCGTTTAACGGGCAAGGACAACTCCCGGCAGATCTCCCCCGAGCGCACCGGACGAATGGCCTGGGCCGCGCTGCGGAAGGTGATTCCATCCCAGGCCGGATCCGCCTCCCAGTAATCCAGTTTGGGCGATCCAGCCAGCGACAGCCCGTCCCCGTCGAAATGGACCTCCACCACGCCGGGTTGGAAATCGAGGGAGGTAGCCGCGTCCCGCTCCAGGGTGAACGGTTGCCGCGTCGAAGCGGCCAGCCGGCCCCGGGTCGTATGGACCGCCCGGAAGGTCACGTCGCTGGCGATGAACCGGCGGCCCAGGCGCGCCGCCACGGCCGGCGCCGTCCCCGATCCGCAGAAAAAATCGGCGACGATATCGCCGGGGTTGGACGAAGCCAGGATGATCCGCTCCAGCAGGGCTTCGGGCTTCTGGGTGGGATAGCCGGTGCGCTCGTTGTGCAGCCGGGCCACTACCGGGAAATACCACCAGTCTTCTGGCACTTTACCTCGCGCCAGGTCGGGAATTTTGCCAAAACCGGCTTTCGGCGAAGACCCAAAAGTTTTGACCGTGTTGGGGTTATAAGGTTCGCGCACCGCATCCGCGTTGAAGGTGTATTGGCTGCTTTTGGTGTAAGCCAGGAGGATGTCGTGTTTGCGGTTGAAGGCGCTGCGGATCGGCGACGGGCCGTGATAAGCCCAGACGATCTCGTTGAGCAGGTTGTCGGCCCCGAAAATCTCGTCGAGCAGCAGCCGGGCATAGGCGTCGGCGTGCCAGTCGAGGTGCATGTAGAGGCTCCCGTGCGGAGCCAGGAGGCGGTGCATCAGCGCCAGGCGCGGGTAAAGGAATTCCAGGTAGGCATCGAGGTCGTGCCAGGAATCGGGGTAGCCGTCGGCCAGGTCCCATTCGGCGGGTTTGCGCGAATCTTCGCCGCGCCCGATGCGGACCGGGAATTTGCGGTTGGTGAAGAACGGCGGGTCGGCGTAGATCAGGTCTACCCGGCCTTCGTATTCGGGCAAAAGGGCAGTCATCAGGCGCAGGTTATCCCCCAAAAGCAGGCGGTTTGCAGGCTTGGCAGTCGGGTATCCCAGGCCGTGCGGAAAGACGACCGAGTCGGTCACGAGCGCGGCGGGTTCGGGGACGGTCAGCGATTTTCCAGGCCAGGTCAGGGAGGGCATGTTACGAGTAGTAAATTTCCACCTGGGTACCGTAGCCGGTCTTCTCCACATGACTGGGGACGGACATTTCGGCAGGTTCGAAGATGGGCAGGAGCCAGCGGAAGAGCCACCTGGCCTCGGCGTTGCGCATGTTGACGCAGCCGTGGCTCATCGGCACGCCGAAGTTGTCGTGCCAGTAGGTGCCATGGAAGGCGTGGCCTTTCCCGGTGAAGAAGCAGGTCCAGGGGACGCCGGGCAGTTCGTAATCGCCCACGTCGGCGAACAGGCTGCCGTTGCCCATGTGCTTGGAGGGCAGCTTGCTATGGATGTTGAACTTGCCGTAAGGCGTGATGGTCGGGATGCCGTTCGGTCCCGGCTGGCTGTTGGGGAGGCCGGACGAGATGGTGGTCTTCAGTTTGACCACGTCGTTTTCCAGGGCGGTCAGGGTCTGGGTGGACAGGTCGAGTTCGAGGCGTTTGTCCTGCCAGGGGACTTCGGGCGAAATGGGAGCAATTTCTTCGTCCGGGATGAGGCGCAGGTGAATGGCCGGGACAATGTATTCGATCTCGTGCAGTTCGTCATGCAGACGGTACCAGGGTTCGCCGTCCGGGCCTTCTTCGACCCCGACGACCCAATGGACGGTCTCATAATAAAGCCGGTAGACGTTGGTCCAAACATTCCGCACGAGACGGACGGCCTGAGTATACGGTACGGTGACTTCGGCCAACTGGCCCGTCTCGCGGACGGAAGCAGCCGGGGAATTGTAGAGCACCTTCACCTTTTGGAGACGCGCCCGGTGCATGTACCCGCCCCAGACGCGATACCAGACGGGGTTGTAATCGGGAGTCCCGGAATCGACCACATCGTAATAGTGGACCAGGTCGTCCTGGAACCACTGACCGACGATGGTGCTCTCGTCGTCCGGGCGGCTGTACACGCTGACCGAGGTGGTTCCGACCCGCACCAACTGGCTGTCGTCGAACTCTTTCAAAGGCGGCACATATGGCGTAAAGGCCAGCCCGCCCAGGGCAGCCGCGCTGATTTTCAGGAAATCCCGGCGGGATAGAGGTTTCATACTCATAGTCCCTGCATTGTACCCGAAATTGTGCCAAAAATGACTTGGG
>DYLB01000006.1:3292-24210 GCA_020722305.1 Anaerolinea thermophila
TGGAACCGTCCCGAAGGTTGGCGTGAAAGCGGTTAACCCTCTCAGAAAACCTTTACCCTGGTCTCGATACGCTTCGCTACTCGACCACCTGCGGGGACTTCGCGGGACGTTCCTCCTTCGGCCCCGTAAAATAAAACCGCCTGTCACCAGGCGGTTTGCGAGATATTGGATTGGCCGGCTACGCCGGGAGGGGAAGCCCATTCTTCTTGAAAATCTCTTCAATTCCCATCGTGTGGCTGCAATACTCATGGGTTTTGAAGAATTCGCAGTCGCACGACCAGACCCCGTTTTCAAACTTGACGATGTGGGGGTTGTTCTCGCCGTCAATGCGGATGGTGAAGGATTCGAAATGGAAGCGATGTGGTTCCTCCGCATAGCGCTTGGCCTTTTCGATTTTTCCGATCATCCCAGAATCCATCTTTTCATCTCCTTTTTTAGAGTAAGAAAAAGCACGCGAAGAAACGCGTGCTCAATCAACTGAATCGGGGATTTTTTCAAAAACTCGCATAAGCGTCAATCCTGATTATGAGTATAGTGCCAATTAAGTGTAAAGTCAACCCGCAGGTGAAAATCGTATGAGAATCGCAAGGTAATTGTCAATCAGCGGTTGCCCCGGCCAGGGCGGGTTCGTCGCCGTCATAGGCGCGCAGCTGCGGCCACTTGCGGGCGATCAGGGCCACCCCGAGGATACATCCGACCCCGCCGGTGACGATGGCGAACGGTGCGCCGAAGAGTTGGGCCACCACCCCGGCTTCGATCTCTCCCAGCTGCGGGCCGCCCTGGAAGAAGATCTGGTTGACGCTGGTCATGCGCCCGCGGATCTCGTCCGGGGTTTGCAACTGGCGGATGGTGTTGCGGATGATGGTGCTGACCGAATCGGCCGCGCCGGTGATTGCCAGGGCGACCCAAGCCAAAACGAAGATCGGCGACAGGCCGAAGACGATCGTCGCCATCCCGAAAACGACCACCGAACCCAGGAACATGGGGCCTTGGCGGCGCAAACCGGTCATCTGCGAGACCACCAGGGCCGCCAGCACTGCGCCTACCGATTGGGCCGCCGAGAGCCAGCCGTACTCGACCACGCCCACGCGTAACACGTCACGGGCCACGATGGGCATCAGCGTGTTGGCCGAAGCAAAAAAGGTGGCAATGAAATCCAGGATCATGGTGGAAAAGATGATCGGTTTGCCCAGGATAAAGCGGATGCCGTCCACAATTGAAGAGAAATTGACTTTTTTAGCCTTCTGGTCAAATTTCTGGGGGATGTTGCCGATCAACAGCAGGGCCAGGATCACAGCCAGGAAGGAGGCGGCATTGATATAATACACGGCTGCCTGCCCCCAAAGTGAGATCGCCAGGCCGGAGAGCGCCGGGCCGATGACCGAACCGGACTGGAAGGCGATCGAAGTCATGCTAAAGGCGTTCGGCAAGTCCCTGGCCGGGACCAGGTTCGGCACCAGGGCCTGGCGGGCCGGCCCGTCGAAGGCTATCGCCACGGCCTGGATGGCGGTCAGCGCGTAGATATGCCAGAGCGAGATACGCCCGAAATCGGTCAGCAGGCCGAGGGTCAGGGCGGTGAGGGCGGCGAAAGTCTGGGTGATGAACAGGATCTTGCGGCGATTACGCGAATCCGCCATCGCGCCGCCGATCAGCGAAAAGAGGATCACCGGCAGGATGCGGGCTGCCCCGATCCCGCCCAGGGCAATCGGCTGGTCGGTCAATTCACGGATGTGCCAAAACAAAGCCCATATCTGCATCTGGGTCCCGGCAATGGAAATCAGCAGGCCAAGCCAGAGCAGGAAAAAGCGAGGGTGTTTGAGGGAAGGAGGAATGTGCATTTCAGTATTCAGTTTTCAGTGTTCAGTTCTGGGCACGCGGTTCAATTGGTTTACGTCCCCCAATCGCGCAGGTAGAGAAAATCGTAACCGATGGTGCGGTTGGTCAGCTTGGCGACCAGCGGCAACATGCGCTTGAACTGGTTGCGGCGGACGCGCTCGACCACCTTTCGGACGAAGGCTTCGTCGAACCCGGCCTCGACACATTCCTCCGGGTTGTAACGGTGGTCCACCAACAGGAAGAGCAGCTTATCCACCTCGGCATAGGTAAAACCCAGCTCGCCCTCGTCGGTCTGGCCGGACCACAAATCTGCCGAAGGGGCTTTGTCCACGATCTCGGCGGGGATGCCCATCGCCCGGCTCAACTGGCGCACCTGGGTCTTGTACAGATCGCCGATCGGGTTGAGGGCCGAGGCCGAATCGCCCCACAGGGTGGTGTACCCCAGCAGAAGTTCGGTCTTGTTGCCGGTGCCGACCACCAGCCCACCGAAGGCTTCGGACTGGTCGTAAAGGACAATCATCCGGGTGCGGGCCATGGCGTTGCCGCGCCGGACTTTGGCATCCGCGGGCATTTTCTCGATGAGCGGATCCACCATGCCGGTGATCTCGAACGTGAGCGACTGGACGCCCAAGCGGTCAATCAGCAGTTGGGCGTGGGCGAGCGATTCGGGACTGGAGGCCTGGTACGGCATTCGGACGGCGAGCACGTTCTGAGGGCCTAGGGCTTCGGCCGCCAGCGCGCAGGACAGGGCCGAGTCGATCCCGCCCGACAGCCCGACGACCGCTTTCGAGAACCCGGCCCGGGTGATTTCGCTGCGGATGAACTTGGTTAGAATGGTGCGGGCGAGGGCGGTGTTGATGGTTAGGTCAATCATACTTTGTAGGGGAGAGTCTGCATTTCAACGACACCAGCCAAAGCTTCGTATTCCGGGTCCTTGTGAACCAGAATAGCTTGACTTTGGAGTGCGTAGGCAGCGATCATAGCATCAGCGATGGATACTTTATACTCTGCTTTTAAAGCAGCTGCCCTTAACAAAAAAGATTCGTTCACATCCCATAGAATATTTGCAGGCAAACGCTTTAGCAACGCGAAACGCGTTTCAGCCTCCTGTTGTCCTTTTTCTCGCGCAGAAATGTAATAGACTTCCAACAAAACAGGCCATGGTAGAAAAACTTCTTCTCTGTCAAAAATGGCTTGCACATCATCTACGCCAGGCTCTTCCTCGATATACGCAAACATGGCAGAAGTATCCAATACAAAATTCATCTCATTCACGCTCACGATCTTTTCGACGTTCTTCTAACAATTTTGCTAACAAGCCCTCCCCTTTGCCTCGCCCACGCAACGCCTTCAAAGGATCCTCAGGAATAGGAATGAGCTTTATCGTGCGCCCATCATCTAACCAAACAAATTTATCGCCCTCTTTGAATTTATATCTTTTGCGAATTTCCGCCGGCAAAACAATCTGCCCTCGTTTGGTAAGTGTTGTTTCCATAGTTAGCCTCCACTGATATTTTACAAGTTATTTCTTAAATCTACAAGACTTAATTTACTTTTGCAAGATTCTATTTAATTCCTTCTGCACCAGCGCCGTGCGTTCATCCCGCAGCAGCGGCAGGCGGGAGCGGGTGCGGTGCAGCTGGTTCAAGTCAATCTGGGCCAGGATCACAGCTTCCTCGAAATACGGACCCTGCGCTACCAACTGCCCGTCCGGGTCGAAGATGGTCGCCCCGCCCCAGAAGTGGAGTCCGTCCTCGAAGCCGACCCGGTTGCTGTGGGCCACGAAATTGGTGAATACGCTGGCATAAGCCCGGTTGATGTGCTCCACCCAGCGGGCCGATTCGAGTTTGCTCTCGTCGCTCAAGCCGCGTCCCGGTGAGGCAGATGTGAACAGCAGGATGTCCGCCCCGTCCAGCCAGAGCAGGTACGGCGGGGAGGCGTGCCAGAAGTCTTCGCAGATGAGCACTCCGACCCGCCCAAAGCGGGTGTCGAAGGCCCGGATGGCGTCGCCCCAGGCGAAAAAACGGCCTTCGTCGAAAAGGCCGTAGGTGGGCAGGTAGACCTTGTGATGCACGTGCAGGACTTCTCCCCGCGAAAGGTAGGCGGCCGCGATGTAGAAACGGTGACGGCTGTCCTCGTCCACGAAGCCGACCAGCATGTCAATCTCGCGGCTGGCTTCGAGCAGGTGGCGGAAGGTCGGGTCGTCGGGAGAAGGCCTCCGGCTGACCCCTGGCGTGATGTCCTGGAGCGTGTACCCGGTCAGGGAGAGTTCGGGGAAGACGATCAAGTCGGCGCCGTCCTGCCGGGCCTGGCGGGTCATCGCCAGGTGCTTCTCGAGGTTGGCATCCACGTCTCCCAGCTTGGTGCTGATTTGGGCAAGAGCGAGGTTGAGTTTCATGGCGTGTCCGAATTTGGGATAAGCGGGTGAATCTTACCACTATACCCAGGTCGGTTGAAAATTGCGCTTTTTCACGAGAAGGAACGCGCAATTTTCAACCGTGGGTATTATAAAACAAATCCCTTGAGCGTTTCAGGTCTCAAGGGCGATTTCTGGCGCAACAGGGTTTTTACATTTGGGTGTGTTTCACGTGTGCCCCCTGGCACTGCCCGCCACACTAAACCGTCTCGAAGGTTATCGTAAAAGCGGTTAACGCTCTCAGAAAACCTTCGGGACGTTCCTCGCATGTGAGGCTCTTGCGGAGAGGGTGGGATTCGAACCCACGGTAGACACGGGGCCTACAACGGTTTTCGAGACCGTCCCATTCAACCACTCTGGCACCTCTCCAATTGAGTTCCACGTTTCGCGTTCCAGCGGAACGTGCGAGCGGTATTATACTCGAAAAAACGGGGTCACACTTCCACGGAGGTGTGCAAATCCGGGTAATGGACCTTGTCCAGGCCGCGTTGGCGCAGGATCCCGGTCAGGGCCGCGGCGCCTTTCTCTTCGCCGTGAACCAGGAAGATCCGCTTGAGCCGCCCGTCGGCAGCCAGAGCGTATTCGGCCAATAAATCCTGCCCGGCGTGGGCCGACAGCCCGCCGATGGTCGAGACTTCGGCCCGGCGGGCGTATTCCACGCCGAAGATGCGCACCCGTTCCTCCCGATCGGCCAGGCGGCGGCCCAGCGTGTACGGGGCCTGCCAGCCGACGATCAGCACCGTGTTGCGCGAGTCTTCGATGTTGTTCTTGAGATGATGCAGGATGCGCCCGGCCTCGGCCATCCCTGAAGCGGAGATGATGACCATCGGGTCTTTGCGCTCGTTGAGCGCCTTCGAGTCGTCCACCGACCGGGTGTAGGTCAGCCCCTTGAAAGCCAGCGCCGGGTGCCGGTACGACCGGACGAACTCGTGAGTTTCCCGGTCCAGGCACTCGGGATGGCGCTCGAAGACTTCGGTGGCATTGATCGCCAGCGGGCTGTCCACGAAGACCGGCAGGTGCGGCAGGCTGCCCTCGGCAATCATCTGGTTCAGGTTGTAGACCAGTTCCTGGGTGCGCCCCACCGCGAAAGCCGGGATGATAACCTTGCCGTTCCGCTCCACCGTCCGCTTGACCACGTCCTTCATTTCGACATAAGCCTGTTCGGGGTCGCGGTGCGATTTGTCGCCATAGGTCGATTCCATGATCAGGTAGTCCACGTCGTGATCGGGCAGGACCGGGTCACGCAGGAGGGGCAGGTTCCGCCGTCCGATATCGCCCGAAAAGAGCAGCCTGACCTTGCGCCGCTTCTCCTCGATATCCAGGAGGATGGCCGCCGAACCCAGGATGTGCCCGGCATCCACGAAAGTTGCCCTCACGCCGGGCGCAACCTCGATGGTTTGGTTGTAGGCGACTTTCTCGAAATGCCCAGACACCCGGGCGGCGTCTTCCTGAGTGTAGAGCGGCTCGACCGGCGGTTTGCCCTGCCGTCGGCGGTGCTTGTTGACGTAAGCCACGTCGTTTTCCTGGATGTGCCCGGAGTCGCGCAGCATCACGTCGGCCAGTTCAACGGTGGCGGCGGTGGCGTAGATCGGCCCTTCGAAGCCGCTGGCGACCAGGTTGGGCAGGTTGCCGCTGTGATCAATGTGGGCGTGCGAGAGCAGCACCGCGTCCAGCTTTGACGGCGGGTGGCGGAAGTTGCGGTTGCGCTCGTAAGATTCCTGCCGCCGCCCCTGGAACAGGCCGCAATCCAGCAGGATGCGGCTGCCGTTGACTTCGACCAGGTGCTGCGAACCCGTCACCGTGCGGGCCGCGCCGTGGAAGGTAATTTTCATTTCGGCTCCCTTGATAATATTGTTGTCACGTTTACCGTCCCAAAGGTTGCTTTTGAACAATTCGAACGCCTGAGGAAAACCTTCGGGACGCTTTTTCTAATTCCGCATTACGAATTGCCATCAAGAAGTTTGAGGATCTGCCCCCCGTAGGTTTCCACCCGCCAAGGAGAACCGGCCATCACCTCGGCCAGTCCCCGAATGTCCTTTGGATTTTTCTCGGCCAGCTCGTGTATGAAGCGCTTCGGCAGGACGACATCGGATTCGACGCCCAGCTTCTGGGCAGTGCGTTTGCGCCAGCTCTTGAGCAGGTCAATCCGGGCGAGGTAAGCGTCACTGGGACGGTGGTTCGGCGTCCGTTTAACCAGCGGGGCCTCGTCCCCGCGCCGGATGGCCGCCAAAAGCTCCGCCCCGAAGAAGCGCACCTGTTTCGAGGTCAGGCCGGCAGTCCCCAGGTCCGGTTCGCTGCGGGGCTGGGCCGTCGTCAGCCGGAGCAAGGCCTGGTCGTTGATCACCTTGAAGACCGGGCGGTCCAGCCGTTCGGCGATCTTCTCCCGCGCCTCGCACAACTCGTTCAGGATGGTCAACTCACGCAGCGAGAACCCCTGGCTGCCGCTTATCCGTTCCCAGGCGGGGCAGTCCGCTTTGCCGTTGCCATTCGGGGACTGGCAGGACAGGTTGAAGTCCTCCTGGGCCAGTTCCCAGCGGCCTTTCTCGACGAGTTCGTCCGCCAGGATGTCGCGCAGGCGGAGCAGGTAGTGGGTGTCGTAACGGGCGTAATCCCGCATCTCCTCCGGCAGCGGGCGGCGGCCCCAATCGGCGCGCTGCCAGCGCTTGTTGAGCGAAACGCCGAAATTGGCGCCGAGCAGGCTGTCCAGCCCCACCGAGGCATGACCCAGGATGCGGGCGGCTTGCATGGTATCGAACAGGTTGGACAGGCTGAAGCCGAAATCCCGCTGCAAACAGATCAGGTCATACTCCACCGCGTGGAAGACCTTTTCGATCTGCGGGGATGAAAAAATAGGCCCCAGGGGACTGAGGTCGGCCAGGGCCAGCGGGTCTACCAGGTAATCGGTCTCCGCGGTCGAGAATTGGATCAGGCAGACCTGTTCACGGTAGGCGTAGAGACTGTTGGACTCGGTATCCACCGCGATGCGCGGCTGGCGGGTCAACTCGTCAACGAGGCGGGTCAGGGCCTCGGGCCGGGATACCCAGACAGGCGGGGGAAGCCGTTTAGCAGTCATGGTGTTCATTATAGCCCATCAAATGAGTTGTTTCTCCATCACCAGCGCGTCGCCCCCGTCGTGATAATAGCGCCGCCAGGTATCAATGACCCGGTAGCCGCTACGCTCGTACAGGCGGATGGCATCAGTGTTCCCCGTCCGCACGCACAAGCGTACTCGGGGTGTCGAAAGCTCGGCCTCACAGCGTTCGAGCAAGGCGCTCCCAACGCCCTGGCGCTGATACTCCGGCAGGACGGCCACGGTGGCGATCCACGAAAAGCCCTGCGAGCGGCGCGGGTCCCCGGCGATGAACCCGATCATTTGCCCATCTTCGACCGCTTTCAGCCGCACGACATCGTTGAACGTCAAGACCGCCACCAGGTCGAAGATCGGCCAGGCGTCCTGCGGGAAGCAGATTTTTTCCAGTCTCCGCAGGGGGTTCAAATCGGTCAGTTTGGCGGGGAGGATGTCCATAAAAATCATCTGATTTTACCAAACAAAAAGGCGGAAAGTTCAACACTCTCCGCCTTTTCAAACCACCAGAGGGGTATCACTTGCCCTTGACGAAATTCTCGATCAGGCTGGTGAACTCCATCGGGAAGATGTACTTGGTCGAAGCGCCTTGCCCCAGCGCCCGGAGGGTCTCGAAGTATTGCAGGGTCATGGTCTTCTGGTCAATGGCCTGGGCCGAGGCGAAGATGTGGTCGAGGGCCTTAGCGTAACCCTGGGCCTTCAACTCCTGGGCCTGACGCTGACCTTCAGCTTCGAGGATGGCCGCTTGCTTCGAGCCTTCGGCCCGCAGGATGGCCGCTTGCTTTTCGCCCTCGGCCACATTGATGGCGGCCTCGCGGGTACCGGTCGATTCGGTCACGACCGCCCGGCGGATACGTTCAGCCGACATCTGGCGGTTCATCGCTTCCTGGATCTCACGCGGCGGGATGATCTCGCGGATCTCGACGTTGGTCACTTTCACGCCCCAGCGCTCGGTCACTTCGTCTAGGCGGGTACGCAACATCGAGTTGATGTGTTCACGCTCCGAGAGGACATCGTCCAGGATGATCGCGCCGATCACGGCCCGCAGAGTGGTGGTCGCCATGCCCTGGGCAGCAGCCTCAAAGTTACCCACTTGCAGCACCGACTCGGTCGGGTCGAGCACCTTGTAGTACCAGATGAAGTCCACCGAGATACCGGCGTTGTCCTTGGTGATGGCGGTCTGGTGCGGAATCTCGCGCACCTGCTCGCGCAGGTCAACCTTGACGGCCCTGTCTACCACCGGGATCAGGAAGATCAGCCCGGGGCCTTTCTGACCGACGCAGCGTCCCAGGCGGAAAACCACCAGCCGCTGGTATTCGGGGACGATGCGGATGGCGTTCGCCACGAACATCACCCCCAGCAGCAGGACGACGCCGATCAAACAAAAGGTGAAGGTTGTAAAAACATCCATAGCATTTCTCCTTATCGTGTTAGATTTTCTCTACGATCAGTATAAAACCTTCCCGTCCGACAACGCGGATCGCGCTGCCCGTCGGGATGGATTTCTCACTGCGAGCCGACCACAATTCCCCTGCCACCTGGACCGAGCCTTCGGAATGGACCTCGGTCTTGGCCTCGCCGACCTGGCCGATCAGCGTCCCCAGGTCGTGCCGGGGAGCGGTCCGCATCGCCTGCATGGTTTTGTTCAACGCCAGCCAGGTAAAGCTGCCCGTCAGGAGCGAGGCGACGACCGCCAGGATCGGGTTGACCGCCGGTCCGCCCTGCGGGCCGCGAAAAAGGAAGACCGAGCCGACCACCACCGCCAGGACGCTTACTCCCAACAGCACTTCCCGCTGGGGAGACCTCCGTTGAAAGGCGAAGATGAACGGGACGATACTCAGCCCCAGGACGATGATGGCCCAGAAATTGAACGACAAATTGTAGACCGCGTAGCCAGCCAATGCCAGGCAGAAGATCGCCCCGATCTCGAGCACCCCCGATCCGGGAGAGACGATTGCCAACAAGCCCATGAACACTCCTGCCACGAGCAAGAGATAAGCAATGTTGGGATCGAGCAAATACGTTGTCATGGTTTTCATCCTTTACTCGTCAAAATGATTATACAACATGCCGGAAACTTTCCACAGTCTTCTACGGCGATTATGACAGCCAGTTTCCCGGCCAATTCGCATGAGAAGCCGCGCAGCGATTTACGCCAAAACAATTACGGGTATAATCCTGCCATATCGCCACACAAACTTTGCCACGGAGGAACCATGAGCGACAATCTTTTCCCATTTTCCGATGAACACAAAATGATCCGGGATGCGGCGCGGGATTTTGCCCGGAAGGAAATCGCCCCGATCGCAGCCGAATTCGACGAGAGCGGAGAATTCCCGATGACCACCATCAAAAAGATGGGCGAAATGGGATTCATGGGCATCGAAGTGCCCGAAGCCTACGGCGGGGCGGGCATGGATACCCTGTCTTACGTGCTGGCTCTCGAGGAAATCTCCAAAGCCGACGCCGCACATGGGGTGATCATGTCGGTCAACAACTCCCTGTATTGCCACGGCATTCTCAAATTCGGCACCGAAGAACAGAAAAAGAAATTCCTGACTCCGGTCGCATCCGGCAAAGCCATCGGGGCGTACTCGCTGACCGAACCCATGTCCGGCTCGGATGCGGGGACGATGCGCAGCCGGGCCGTGCGGGATGGGGATTTCTACGTCCTCAATGGGCGCAAATCCTGGGTCACGTCTGGACCTGTGGCCGATTACATCGTGGTTTTCACCGTTACCGACCCGGCGAAGGGGTCCAAAGGCATTACGGCTTTCATCGTCGAAGCGGATTCGCCCGGATTCTCACGCGGCAAGAAGGAACCCAAGCTCGGCATCCGCGCTTCGGCCACCAGCGAACTGCTCTTCGAGAATTGCCGTGTCCCGGCCGCGAACCGGCTTGGTGAGGAAGGTCAGGGCTTCAAGATCGCCATGACCGTGCTCGACGTGGGCCGAATCGGGATCGCCTCCCAGGCGCTGGGGATCGCCGAAGCCGCTTACGAAGCCAGCGTGAACTACGCCCGTGAGCGCGAAGCCTTCGGCCAGAAGATCGGCGAGTTCCAGGGCATCTCCTTCAAGATCGCCGACATGAAGACCCGCATCGAAGCCTCCCGCCTGCTGATCTACCAGGCTGCACTGGCCAAAGAACGCTCCAAGGCCACCGGCGAGCGCTTCACCATGCAGTCGGCCATGGCAAAACTATTCGCCTCCGAGACGGCGATGTTCGTGACCCACGCCGCGGTCCAGATCCACGGCGGGATGGGATACAGCAAGGAACTGCCTGTCGAGCGTTACTTCCGGGACGCCAAAATTACCGAAATCTATGAGGGTACCAACGAAATCCAACGGATGGTCATCTCGCGCAGCGAACTCGGGCTGCGTTAACAACCACCCTGGGGCAACCGATGTCCACTGTCCGTCTTTCGGGGGCAAAAATGACCGGGGGCGGCCTGTCGCTCTTGACAGCCTTCGCCGGTCTCGTGTTGCCGCGCGTCTTTGCCGGTTTCCCGATAACGAATTTCCTCGCCCCTGGCAATTGTAAAACCGACATCCGTAGAAAGGATTCGTCGTGAAAGCAACCCTGTTCCACACTCACGGCGGCCCCGAAGTCCTCGAATATGCTGACTTCCCCACCCCCGAGCCCAAACCCGGCGAAGCCCTCATCCGCCTGCGGGCCGCGGCCCTCAACCGCGTGGACATCTGGGTCCGAAACGGCTGGCCCGGCCTGAAACTGGAGTACCCGCACATCCCCGGCGCGGACGGGGCGGGAGAAATCGCTGGGTTGGGCGATGGTGTGACCGATTGGAACGTCGGCGACCGGGTGGTGATCAACTCGAACCTGGGCTGCGGCCGCTGTGACTTTTGCCTGGCCGGGCAAGACAACCTATGCCGCAACTGGCACCTGCTCGGCGAGACGCTCCGCGGCACCTACTGCGAATACATTGCCCTGCCTCTGCGCCAACTGTTCAAACTGCCGGCTGGTTTCGACTATCATGCCGCGGCTGCAGCCGCGCTGGTCTATCACACCGCCTGGCATTCGCTGGTGACGCGCGCCGGGCTGAAAGCCGGTGAGACGGTGCTGGTCGTCGGCGCTTCGGGCGGGGTCAATACCGCCAGCATCCAGATCGCCAAATATTTCGGCGCGCAGGTGATCGTCATCGGCGCCAACGCGGAAAAGCTGTCCCTGGCCGAATCGCTCGGCGCGGACCTCCTGGTTGACCGCTCGAAGGAGGAAGACTGGTCCAAAGCCGTCTTCAAAGCCACCGACCGGCGCGGCGTGGATATCGTCGTGGACAACGTGGGCACCACTTTCCCGCTTTCGATGCGCGCCCTGCGCAAAGGCGGACGGCTGCTGACGGTCGGCAACACCGGCGGGCCAAAGTTCGAGATTGACAACCGCTTCATCTTCGGCAAACACCTGTCCATCATCGGCTCGACTATGGGCACACTCAAGGACTTCGCCGAGGTAATGTCTCTCGTCACCGCGAACCGGCTCAGGGTCCCGCTCGACCGGACCTTCCCGCTAAAAGACGCGGCCGCGGCCCAGTCCCGCCTCGAAAAAGGCGAACAGCTCGGCAAGATTACATTGGATATTCCGTAGCGCGGCAAGCCCTTCGGCTTTGCTCAGGGCAAGCATTCCGCAACCAAAGGCGACATAAATATCGCCTTACGCAAGGAACTTAGGTGTTCAATTTCCCTGACCGACTCACTTTTCTCAAAACTGCCGTTGGCAGCCTGCTTGGCGGGCTTGCCGGCGCGCTGTTGGGTGGGCTGGCCGGATACGTCGCCGCGAAATTGCAGCCAACGGCCACCTTCGGCGACCTCATCTACCTGCTGACCGGGCTGGTGCTCGGCTACGGCGCGGGGACCGGCATGGCCGCCTACCTCACCCACCGGATGCTCAAAGGCCGCAAATCCTTTGCCCGGGCCTTCTTCAGCGCCCTGACCGGACTATTTTTGGTGGTGTTCCTGTCCGAGCCGCTGCGCCTGAACCAGGTCCAGCCGTTGATGTGGGTACTGCTCTTCCTCCTGCCGCCGGTGCTGGCCGCCCTGATGCTCCCCCTCGATCCCTAGCCCACTCCTGCGAAGGCTTGCTCTTCGCAAAGACCGCCTGATACACAATGCAAAAACGCTTCCACTGGTTCGAAATCCTGCTCGCCATTGCGGTGCTCGTCACGCATGGCTATGTGGCCCTCGCCCCAAATGCCAGCCTGCTGATGTGGTTCCGCAATGACGACGCCTTTTTCTATTTCAAGGTAGCCCAAAACATCGCCGCCGGGCTGGGGTCCAGCTTCGACGGGATCGGCCTGACCAACGGCTACCACCCGCTCTGGATGTTGGCCTGCATCCCGGTCTTTGCCTTGGCGAAGTTCGACCTGTACCTGCCCCTGCGCCTGCTAACGGTCATCCTGGCCGGTCTCAACCTCGGCACGGGCATCCTGCTCTTCCGCCTGCTCTCACGTCTCACCCGCCAGCCGGCGGCAATGCTGGCTGCTTCTTTCTGGGTCTTCTACCCCGGCATCCACGCCCAAACGACCCGGGGCGGCCTCGAGATCGGCATCAACGTCTTCTTCCTGGCCTGGCTGTTGTACGCCCTCAGCCAACTCGAACCGGACCGGCCGCCAACCCTGCGCCAGATGGCAAAACTCGGCCTCCTGGCCTCGCTGGCCGTGCTCAGCCGCCTCGACAACATTTTCATCCTGCTCATCCTCGGTATTTGGGCCGTCTGGCGGAACGAGAGATTCCGAAACCAGGCGATGGCTTACATCCTGCTCACCACGCTCGGCGTGCTGGTCAGTTTCATCGCCCGGCTCGGGTTCAAGAGATTTTACGACTTTGCCGTCCCGGCCATGGCGATGATTGCGATCTCACTGGCTATACGCTTGCCGATTTATTACTTTGGCGGATTGACCGCGCTGGACTGGCGCGACAAGCCGAAAGCCCTGGGCCGGATCTTTGTCGTCGTCAGCCTCGCTTCGGGACTGGTCGGCCTGCTCATGCTTGCGATGAGCCTTATCCCGGCTGTGGGCGGATTCCCGCGCTCGGCCCTGGCGTTGGATTGGGCACTGGCCTTGCTCTCAGCCCTGCTCGTCAGCCGGATGGGGGCCTGGCTGGGTAACAAAGAACCCGACCCGGAGCCTCCCCTGGCCCATTTCAAAGCCCGCTGGCAGGATTGGTTCAAACGCGCTCTGGTCTATTTCGGCATCCTCGGCGGAGTCGTGCTGGTGTACATGGCCGCGAACTACTTCCTTTTCGGCACGCCCATGCCGGTTTCCGGGCAGATCAAGCAATGGTGGGGCAGCATTGACACGGTCTACGGCAAGCGCGTCCAAGATTGGGACGTATTCCTGGGATTCAATTCCGAGGGCCGGGTGATCGCCTTCGCCACGCTGCGCGAGATTCTGTCATTTTTCACCCTGCCGAAAACGGTCCCGTTTTGGGGGCTGCTGGCCGCTTATGCCCTCGTCGGGCTGGGGCTGCTGTCGAAACGGGAGACGGGCTTCGGGTCCGGGCTGGATCGCAGCGCCTGGCTGGCCGCGCTGACCGGGGCGCTGATCCACGTCTGGTCGTACAACGCCCGCGGTTACGTCGCCCTCCGGGAATGGTACTGGGCCGCCCAGATGCTGGTTTCGGTCATCGGGATAGGCTTGTTCTGGGATGCCCTCCTGAAAAATCTGAACCCGAAGAGGCTCGCCGGGGTGAGCGCGGTTTTGGGATTGGCGGTCTTCGCTGCCTTTACCAATTCAATCGTGAGGCTGGTCCCCTACGACATCTCCCGCCTGTCCGAAGACCTGACCGCCGACGTGCGCTTCCTGGAAGCCAACACCGAACCCGGCGCGCTGATTGGCATGACCGGCGGCGGGATGGCCGGCTATCTGATCCATGACCGCACCATCGTCAACCTGGACGGGCTGATCAACTCGGTGGAATATTTCCGGCTGCTCCGGCAGTTCGAGAGCGACGAGTATCTCGACCGGATCGGCTTGGATTACGTCTTCGGCAACGAGTACATCGTGACCGAGAGCGACCCTTACGGCAAGGTTTTCGACGGCCGCCTGACGCCGCTGAAGACCTTCGCCAACCCGCACGTGTTGTTCAGGTATTTGCAGGAAGGGGAGGCGGGGCCATGAAAAGGGCGCGTCCGTTTGGCGTAACCCTGCTGGCTTTGATTGTGTTAAGCCTATCAGCCCTCAACCTGGTACGCGTCGGCGCGGCCATCGCTCAATGGGAGGCGCTGGCCGAGTTTGCGCCGCGTCCCGGCCCGCTCTACATCCTGTTGACCGGGCTGGCCTGGGCCGCGGTCGGCGTCCCGCTCTGGGTGAGCCTGTGGCTGGACCGGCCAATCAGTTACCGGGCGGTCCTGCCGGCCAGTTTCGTTTATTCGGCCTATTATTGGCTGGACCGCCTGCTCTTCCAAGAGCGCCCGGCGCAATCCAACTGGCCTTTCGCGCTCGGAGTGACTGTCATCGTGTTATCCCTTGCTGCTTTCGTAACATTCCATCCCAGAACCAGGAATTTTTCCAAAAGAGAGTCTCATGACCGATAACCCCAAAATCCAACATTTGCAAGACATGAGGGCAAAATCCCGGATGGGGGGCGGCGAACAGCGGATCGTGGCCCAGCACGCCAAAGGCCGCCTGACCGCCCGCGAACGCCTCGACCTGCTGCTCGACAAAGGCTCGTTCCGCGAGATAGATGCCTTCGTCCAGCACCGCACGAATGACTTCAACCTCGACAAGCAAAGGTTCCTCAGCGATTCGGTCGTCACCGGTTGGGGCACCATTGACGGGCGGCTGGTGTACGTCTTCTCGCAGGATTTCACCGTCTTCGGCGGCAGCCTGGGCGAGGTCCACGCCGAGAAGGTGGTCAAGATCATGGACATGGCCCTCAAGAACGGCGCGCCGGTGATCGGGTTGAACGACTCGGGCGGAGCGCGCATCCAGGAGGGGGTGGTCTCGCTCGGCGGGTACGCCGACATCTTCCTGCGCAACACCCTCGCCAGCGGCGTCATCCCGCAGATCTCGGCCATCATGGGGCCGTGCGCCGGCGGGGCGGTCTACTCCCCGGCCCTGACCGACTTCATTTTCATGGTGCGCAACTCCTCCTATATGTTTGTCACCGGGCCAGACGTGGTCAAGGCCGTGACCCACGAAAACGTCACCCAGGAGGAACTGGGCGGGGCCAGCGTACACGCCGAAAAGTCCGGGGTATGCCACATTGCCGCCGACAGCGAAGCCGACACGCTCTACCTCATCCGCAAGTTGTTCTCGTACATCCCCTCTAACAACATGGAAGACCCGCCCATGGTGGACACCGGCGACGATCCGCTGCGCATGGACGAATCGCTCAATACGATCATCCCCAACGAACCCAACAAGCCCTACGATATTAAGGATGTCATCCGCCCAATCGTAGACAACGGCGAATTCTTCGAGATCCACGAGAATTTCGCCATGAACATCGTGGTCGGGTTTGCGCGCCTGGGCGGGCACTCGATCGGGATCGTCGCCAACCAGCCGGCGGTCCTGGCCGGGGTGCTGGACATCGATTCGAGCGAGAAGGCCGGACGTTTCATCCGTTTCTGTGACTCGTTCAACATCCCGGTGCTGACCTTCGTGGACGTACCCGGATTTCTGCCTGGTACCGTGCAAGAGCACGGCGGCATCATCCGCAGCGGCGCGAAACTACTCTACGCCTACTGCGAAGCGACCGTGCCGAAGCTGACGGTCATCACCCGCAAGGCTTACGGCGGCGCATACGACGTCATGTCGTCCAAACACATCCGCGGCGACATCAACCTGGCCTGGCCAACGGCCGAGATCGCCGTCATGGGGCCGGAGGGGGCGGTCAACATCATCTTCCGCAAGGAACTGGACAAGGCCGAGGACCCGGTCAAGCGCAAGGCCGAACTGGTGACCGATTACCGCGAGAAATTCGCCAACCCCTACGTGGCAGCCTCGCGCGGCTACGTGGACGACGTGATTGAGCCGCGCGAGACCCGCCCGCGCCTGATCAACGCCCTCGAAATGCTCAGCAACAAACGCGACGCCAACCCGGCCAAGAAGCACGGGAACATCCCGTTATGATAACGGCTGCCAACTCACGCCTCCAAAAGATCGCCGAATTCGTGTTGGGCCGCCGCGAAGAGACCCTGGGCCACGGACGCGTCGGGGCGCGAATCGCCCGCCCCCTGCTCGAAGAACTGGGCTACGCCCCCACCGACAGCCGGATCACGAAGATGCCAGAATTCTAGAGACCGACGGTATTCCGCATTCATCCTTCGTCTTTCTGCCTTCATCATTGGAGTAACCATGTTCAAAAAAGTGCTGATCGCCAACCGGGGAGAGATCGCTGTCCGCATCCTGCGCGCCTGCCGCGAAACCGGGCTCGAGACGGTGGCCGTCTATTCCGAAGCCGACCGCCAGGCCCTGCACGTCCGTTACGCCGACGAGGCCTACCTGCTCGGCCCGGCCCCCTCGCGGGACTCGTACCTGCGGGCCGACAAAATCCTGGAAATCGCCAAAAAATCGGGAGCGGACGCCATCCATCCCGGCTACGGTTTCCTGGCCGAACGCGAGGACTTCGCCCAGGCCTGCGCCGACGAAGGCCTCACCTTCATCGGCCCCAAGCCGTCGGCGATTGCAGCCATGGGCGACAAGATGACCGCCCGCAACACGGTCATCGCCGCCGGGGTGCCGGTCGTCCCCGGGACGGAGGGCGAAGGCTCCCTCTCGGACTCGGAACTGCTGGCGATTGCCCCGCAGATCGGCTTCCCGCTGCTGATCAAGGCCACAGCCGGCGGCGGCGGCAAAGGCATGCGCGAAGTAAAAAGCCTCGAGGAAATGCCCCTGCTGCTCCAGTCGGCGCGGCGCGAGGCGGAATCGGCCTTCGGGGACGGGAACGTCTACCTTGAGAAGCTGGTGCTTGGGGCGCGCCACATCGAGATCCAGATCCTGGCCGACACGCACGGGAACGTCATCTACCTCGGCGAGCGCGAATGTTCGCTCCAGCGCCGCCACCAGAAGCTGCTCGAAGAAGCCCCTTCCCCCTTCGTGGACGAGGAACTGCGCCAGAAGATGGGCGAGGTGGCTGTCAAGGCCGCCCAGGCCGTGGATTACGTCAACGCCGGGACTATCGAATTCCTGGTGGACAAGGACAAGAATTTCTTCTTCCTCGAAATGAACACCCGCCTGCAAGTGGAGCATCCCGTGACCGAAATGGCGACCGGGATAGACATCGTCAAGGAACAACTCCGCATCGCCCGCGGGCGGCAGTTGTCGTATTCGCAGGCGGATGTCCAACTCAAGGGCGCGGCCATCGAATGCCGGATCAACGCCGAGGACCCGTACAACGGCTTCCTGCCTTCGACGGGCAGGATCGCCCATAGTCTTTTGCCCACAGGCCCGGGCATCCGGGTGGATACGGGGGTGTATCCGGGCTTCGAGATCACGCCTTATTACGATCCCATGATCGCCAAGCTCATCGTCTGGGGCGAGACCCGGGCCCAGGCCATCCTGCGCATGCGCCGCGCCCTCGAAGAATACAAGATCGTCGGCGTCCGCACCAACATCCCCTTCCACCAGACGATGATGGACTCGCACCGCTTCATGGGCGGGCAGTACGACACCCGCTTCGTGGAGGAGCGTTTTTCGATGCAGGACAGCGAGGAAGGCCGGGAAGTGCGGCCGGACATCGCCGCCATCCTGGCCACACTGGTGGCCCACCAGCGCACGCAGCGTTCGGCCCAGATCGTGAGGCGCGGCGAACGCGATACCAGCAACTGGAAGTGGGTCGGGCGCTGGGAACGGATGCACCGCTAGGAGGCCGGGATGAAATATATCGCGACCATCGAAGGCAAGGAATTTACGATTGAAATCCTGGACGAGAACCACATCATCGTGGACGGGCAGGCGCTGGAGGTGGATTTCGTCTCGGTCAGCGGCCAGCCGGTCTACTCGCTGATCGTGAACGGGAAGTCCTACGAAGCCTACGTTTACCCGGCCGAAGACGAATGGGAGGTGCTGCGGCGGGGACGCATGTACCCCGTGCGGGTGGAGGACGAGCGCGAGAAACGTCTGCGGGCCGCAGCCGGCAGCGGGGTGGCCGAGACTGGCGAGTACCATCTCAAAGCCCCCATGCCGGGACTGGTGGTTGCCATCCCGGTCGAGGAAGGGCAAGCGATTGCCAAAGGCGACGTGCTGCTTATCCTTGAGTCGATGAAGATGCAGAACGAACTCAAATCGCCGCGCGACGGCACGATCAGCCGCATCCGGGTCAAACCTGGCGACAGCGTGGAGCAGCGGGCCACACTCTTGAGCGTGGTGTAACGGAACCGGCCACAGAGACACCGGGACACCGAGTTTTTTCGAGAATCTCCGTGACTCCGAGTCTCTGTGGCTGATTAGGGCAAACAATGGGAACAGAAACCGAAGCCAAATTTTACGTGTGTGACCTGGCTGCCGTCCAGTCCCGATTGGAGAAGCTGGGCGCCCGCCTGCTCCAGCCCCGCAGCCTGGAGACCAACCTGCGCTTCGACCTGCCCGACGGTTCGCTGCGCCAGGGAGGCCGCGTCCTGCGCCTGCGCCAGGACGGGTCGGCGCGACTGACTTACAAAGGCCCGTCGGAGGTCGTCGAGGGGGTCCAAAACCGCCCTGAGATCGAGGTGGAGGTCGGCGATTTCGACACCGCCCACCGCCTGCTCGAATCGCTCGGATACCGGGTCGTGGCGACCTACGAAAAATACCGGCAGGTCTACAGCCTCGAACTCGAATACGGCGGCCTGCACGTCTTCCTGGATGAATTGCCTTATGGGGATTTTGTGGAAATCGAGGGCGAAACCGTCGAAGTGGTCATCGCCGCCGCGAAACAACTCGGCCTGGACCCGAAAGCGGCCATTCCCGTCAGTTACCTGGCCCTGTTCGAGAGCCTGTCCGCCGAGCGCGGCTACGACCCCTCGAAATTGACCTTCACCGCCCTGGCCGGACTCAGCCCCCAGCCTGAGCACCTGCACATCAGGGCGGCGGATGGTTAATGACACCCATGATTCATTTGAACAAGTCTGAATGCGTTCCCGTGCGGATCAGGCGCAACTCGTCACCCACAATGGCATAGATCAAAATCCAGTCAGGATTGATGTGGCAATCGCGCGCACCTGCAAATTTCCCTTGCAGGGGATGGTCATGGTACTTTTCATCCAGCGGCTCCTCATGAACCAATATCTCGACCACGAGACGCAGTTTCTTCATGTCGAAGCCGCGTCTGGACATGAGTTTGGCATCCTTTTTGAATTGCCCCGAATAGCGAATGGCCCGCATTATGTCCCCAGGTCTTCGAAGAGCGCATCCACGTTTTCTGCTTCGTAAAGCTCGACCCCTGCCAGGGCGGTTTCGATGGCTTGAGCGGTTTCGGTATTGGGAATGGCGACGGCAAAAGGCAGAGCCTTGCGCAAGCTGATCTGGTTGAAGAACAGGGTAATCGCCTGGGATGTGGTTAAACCAAGCTCCTTCAAAACCTTTTCAGTCTCGCGCTTGAGTTCGGGATCGATCCGGGCGGTAATCATGGCCGTCTTGCTCATCTAACTCTCCTGATGATGTATATCAAATGTGGTACGCCCATTTTATCATGTTCCCTACCGGCTAGACAACTCAACCGGCCCGGCTATACCGAAATCGTACTGACTGAAATGAAATGCACCCATTTCACATACGCGGGACGAATTCCGTCATCTTAACCCTCCAAAACCATGACGGTCTGCTCGTCCCAGCTTACGCTTTGGACCGCTCCGTTTTCGCCGAGCAATTTGGGCAGCAGGGATTGGAGGCCGGCCGCCGCGCCCGAGGTGTAGTACCGCACCCCGCCGCGTTTCCCCGGCGGGAGCTTGATCCCGCCCGCTTCGAGCAGACGTTTGGCCTGGCGCGCCACCGCCGGGGCCGGGTCTATCACCCGGACGTTTTCGCCGGCGATCTGTTCGATCAACGGGATCACGAACGGGTAGTGGGTACAGCCCAAGACAACGGTATCAATTCCCCCGTCCAGCATGGGGCGCAGGGCAGACTCGATGATGCGCCGCGTGGCCTCCCCGTCCAAATCCCCTTGCTCGATCCGGCCGACCAGTCCGGGACAGGTATCCTGGAAAAGCTGAACGCCGTTGGCGAAGCGCTCCACCACCGAGGCGTAGAGCGCCCCCTGGAAGGTGGCCGGGGTGGCCAGTACGCCGACCTTGCCGGTTTTGGTGCGCTCGGCTGCGGGCTTGACCGCCGGTTCCATGCCGACGAATGAAGTTTCAGGAAAGGTTTGCCGCAGGTGATGAAGCGCCGCCGCCGAAGCCGTGTTGCAGGCCACGACGATCAGCTTGGCTCCCTTGCCCAGCAGGAAGCGGGTGACGGCCTCCGAAAAGCCGCGTACCTGTTCGAGCGGACGCGGCCCGTATGGGACGTGTCCCTGGTCGGCGAAGTACAGCACCGGTTCTTCGGGCATCAAGTCCCGCATGGCCCGCAGCACCGACAGCCCCCCGACGCCGGAATCGAACACACCGATGGGATAATCACTTCTCACTTCTCACTTCTCACTTCTTACTTCTCAC
>DYLB01000006.1:24310-26007 GCA_020722305.1 Anaerolinea thermophila
ACTTCTCACTTCTTACTTCTCACACGCCTCCACAAAGGCCTTGAACAACCTCCGCATCGCCGGTTGGTCGGTCAGCCATTCGGGGTGCCACTGGACGGCCAGGCCGAAAGGATAATCGCGCAGTTCCACGGCTTCCACCAGCCCGTCCGGAGCGTAGGCGACTGGTTCGAGGGCCGGGGCGACGTCCTTGATGCCCTGGTGGTGCAAGCTGTTGACGTGCAAGATCGGCTCGCCGAGCACCTCCGCCAGGCGGCTGCCTTCTTCCACGCGGGCTTCGTGGACCAGTTGGTTGCGCGGGTAGCCGGGGAAGTAATCGTGCTTGAGTGCCCCGAGGTGCTGGTCCTGGATGTGGGTGTAGAGCGTCCCGCCCAGGCCGACGTTGACGACCTGGCTGCCACGGCAGATGCCGAGGAAGGGCTTGCCGTCCCGCAGCGCGCTATCCAGCAGGCCGAACTCGAGGGCGTCGCGCTGCGCGTCTACGCCGTAGACGCGCGGATGCGGTTCCCCGTCGAAGCGTTCGGTGGCAATGTCCCCGCCGCCGGTGAAGAGCAGCCCGTCAAGGCGGGCGTAGAGGGACTGCCAGGCCTCCTCCGGCAGTTCGGGCGGGATCAACACCGGCGCGCCGCCCGCCTGGATGACGGCGGAAATATAGACGCGCAGCAGGATCGTGGCGGGCAGGTCTTCCTTCGTCTCGCCGTTGTAGGCCGTGAGGCCGATCAAAGGTCTGAGCATATTTTTCTCCTTTTCGTAGCGCGGCCTCCTGCCGCAGCCAAACGTACCGCCGACCTGTGGTCGGCCCTGCCAGGCGGAGCCTGGCGGTATGATTGCCAGATAAGATTTGCGCACATAAGGCAAATGTTGAACGGAAATACTATAAAGAGGAGCTGATAGAGACTTCGTAAGTCTTTTTCGGAGTCTGATCAACCGGAAAACTTCCCGAAAGACTTCCGAAGTCTGCGGCAAAAGAATGACAAAAGGGCGCAGCAAGTGAATGACTGCACCCTTTCCATGGTTGACGGTTTTAGCGAATTAATCGAATTTTTGTTTGAGGCGGGCGCGTTTGCCGGTGCGTTCACGCAAGAAATACAGCTGGGCGCGGCGGACGCGCGAGTGGCGTTCGACGACCACCTTGTCCAGGCGCGGCGAGCGCAGCAGGAAGGTGCGTTCCACGCCGATACCGTTGCTCGCCACCCGGCGGACGGTGAAGTTCTGGTTGTTGCCGCCGTTGCGCAGGCGGATAACCGTACCCTTGAATTCCTGGATGCGTTCGCGGTCGCCTTCCTTGATGCGCACGTGGACGCTGACGACGTCACCCGGACGCAGTTCCGGGATATTGGGATTGGCAGGGGCCTCGACAGCCTGTAGAAGATTGCTCATGATCTTTTCCTTACTCGAAATTTCGTCTTTGATTTCCAGCCCGAGACTTTTCCCGGTTGGCGCGAGCGCGGATTATAACACGCCCACCCGCAGGCTTCAAGGTCAAATTTCATGATTGCCCACAAGTTCTTTTTGCCACGAACACTTGCACCGCACTCCCGCTCCACTGCGCTCACCTGCACTTGCAGTGCGGTGCAAGTGTCGGGGACTTCGTGCGTTCGGTGCAGTGCGGTGTTACGCGAATTCTCGCGAATGGGCAAAGAAAAATTGGTTCATTGGGAATTGGCGTGGCGATCCGCCAGATGTAGGGCGGAATTAAT
>DYLB01000007.1 GCA_020722305.1 Anaerolinea thermophila
GAACCGGACTCTAGCCGCAGGCGTCACCCGCTCCATCTCTTCAACCGGCGCGGCTGACTCTCACTTGCCAGTCGCCCCATTTGCATCTATACTCTGGCCTGCACGCATCGAAAGGATAAAAACTTTATGCCCGTCAACATCGAGATCAAAGCCCGCGTGGCCGACATCGAAGCCCTCAAACAGCGCGCCGAAGCCTTGAGCGACACCCCGGTGGAAACCATCCCACAGGAGGACATCTTCTTCCGCACCGAAAAAGGCCGCCTGAAATTGCGGATCATCTCCCCGGACGAAGGCTGGCTGATCTACTACGAACGACCGAATCAGGGCGGCCCCAAACGCTCCGACTACCATTTCTCCCGGACCTTTGAACCGGATACCCTTGAAAAGGTTTTAACCGAAGCCCTGGGCCAGCGCGGTGTGGTGCGCAAGACGCGCCGCCTCTACCTGGCCGGGCAAACCCGCATCCACGTGGACGAGGTGGAAGGGCTGGGCCATTTCATGGAACTGGAAGTCGTCCTGCGCCAGGGGCAGAGCGAGGCCGAGGGCCGGGCCATCGCCGAAGACCTGATGCGCCGCCTCGGCATCCGGGAGAGCGACCTGCTCGAGGGCGCCTACATGGATTTGATCGAAAATCTTTAAACCCCAGGAGAAACATGCCCACCATCAAATCCATCAACCACGTAGCCGTTGTCGTCGAAGACATGGACAAAGCCCTCACATTCTGGCGCGATGCCCTCGGCCTGGACCTGCACGAATTACGGGATGTGCCTGCCGAGAAATCGCAGATCGCCTTCCTGCCCCTGGAAAATTCCGAACTGGAACTGGTCGTCCCCACCACCGACGATTCCGGGATCGCCAAATACCTGTCCAAACGCGGCCCCGGGATGCACCACCTCTGCCTCGAAGTGGACGACATCGAAGCCATGCTTGCCCAACTGAAATCCAAGGGCGTGCGCCTGATCAACGAGGAGCCGCGCACCGGGGCCGACGGCAAACGTTACGCCTTCATCCACCCCGAAAGCGCCTCCGGCGTGCTGGTCGAACTTTACCAACTCTAAACGGAAGCCACAACCATGGATGCCGCGATGTTCGAGAACCTGCGCGAAATTTTGAAGGATGCCTGCCGCCTGACCCGGGACAGGCCGGTCGTGGCCGGCGTCTCAGGCGGAGCTGACAGCCTGGCCCTGCTCGACGCGCTGGTCTCGGCCGGCTATAAGGTCATTGTGGCCCATCTCAACCACAAATTGCGCGAGGAAGCCCAGAACGACGCCAACGCCGTCGAGCGCCTGGCGGCCCGCATGAACCTGCTCTCGATCATCGAGTCGGTTGACGTCAACGCTTACGCCCGCGAGCGCACCCTGTCCATCGAGGAAGCCGCCCGCGAGGTCCGTTACCGCTTCCTTTTCGCTCAGGCGCGCAAATACAACGCCCAGGCGGTCGCCGTCGGCCACACCGCTGACGACCAGGTCGAAACCGTCCTGATGCACTTCCTCCAAGGCGCGGGGCTGGGCGGGCTGAAAGGCATGACTTACCGAACTCTCCTGCCGGCCTACGACGAAA
Organism: Anaerolinea thermophila; assembly: GCA_020722305.1. Classification (GTDB taxonomy): domain Bacteria; phylum Chloroflexota; class Anaerolineae; order Anaerolineales; family Villigracilaceae; genus UBA5796. The sequence continues at coordinate 1,561 of DYLB01000007.1, forward strand.
ATATCCCGCTCGTGCGCCCCCTGCTCAACCTGTGGCACGAAGACACGGTCGTCTACTGCGCCATGAAGCGCCTGCATCCCCAAGAAGACGTGACCAACAGCGACCTGAGTTACATGCGCAACCGCCTGCGCCACCTGCTCATCCCGGTGTTAGAAAGCTACAATCCCCGCTTCCGTGAGGCCATCTGGCGCACCTCCCAGGTCCTGGCGGCGGACCATGAAGTCCTGACCGAAATCGTGGACGATGCCTGGAACACAGCCTTATCCGAATCCGGCAGCGGCTACCTGGCTTTCGATCGAGACAAATTCGCCTCCTTCCCGGTCGGAATCCAGCGCAGCCTCGTCCGGCGGGCCTGCCAGTCGCTGTGCGAGACCTGGCGCGACCTGGATTTCGATACCGTAAGCCGCGTGACCGCTTTCATCTCAGCCCCCGACCAGGCTTCGAGCATGGATCTGCCGCACGGTTTACGCTTATTTGTGGAAGAGGGGATTGTTTACCTGGCGATGAAGGACGCCGACTCGCCCGGACGCTGGCCCCAGGCTTCGGGCGAGTTCCTGCCCGTCTCCGTCCCCGGACAGGTGGGCCTGCCCGGCGAGTGGACGCTTTTTTCCGAGCTGTGGGAGATTCCCGCCCTGGCCCGTGAGCGCATCCAGAAAAACGAGGATCCCTTCCAGGTCTGGCTGGACGCCGACAAGCTGACGGGCAGGCTGGGGCTGCGCTCGCGGCGTCCCGGCGACCGCTTCGAACCCTACGGCATGGAAGGCCACACGATGAAATTGTCCGATTTCTTCATCAACGTCAAATTGCCGCAGCGGGCGCGAGAAACCTGGCCACTGTTGTGCCTGGGGGATGAAATTATCTGGGTGCCGGGCTATCGCCCGGCCCACTCGTACCGCGTGGTCGAGTCCACGCGGCGGCTGATGTACTTCAAGCTGACACGATCGGCAGAATAGAAGGCGGCGGGCTTGCCCGCCGCCTTCGTCAATCTTCGCCGTCTGTTATCGCGCTTTCCCCGGTCAACTGCCGCAGCTTCATGTGGATTTCACGGAACTGGATCTTCGAGATGCCCAGTTTCTGGCGCACCCGGTCGGGGTCCATGCCGCTCTGGAAGTCCTGTACAGCGCAGGTCCAGCGGCACATGTCGAAAGACAGGTGTTTGTCCACCAGCCCGGCCTCCTTGCCGATGTCTTCGAGCAGATACTCCAGCCGCCGCGGCGACCAGGGGAAGAGCTGGTCCACAGGCTCGTATTGGGCCAGGTATTCCTGGTAAGCCGGGATCCAGTCATCGGGCAGGGCGATCTTGCGCTCCTTGTAGCGGTTCGACGGGCTGGCATAACGGATGAAGACCATCGGCCCGTCTGGGGCTTCCAGGTCAATGTGGTTGAGATGGAGGCTCAGGCATTCGCTCTTCTTGATCCCGGTCGCCAGTACGAGGTAGATCAGGGTGTAATAGCGCGCATCCGGTTTTTCCTGGTGGCGGTGGGCCTCCGCGGCTTGCAGGACGGCGGACGTCTCTTCCTCGGTCAAAATGGTGGGCAAAGGGCTGATGACCGAGCGCTGGGGCACCCTCTCAGCCGGATCCACGATCAATACGCCGTACTGGTGCAGCCAGCGGAAGAAAGACTTGGTTGAGGTGATCCGCCGGGCCAGGGTCTTGGGGCTGCACGGGACGCCGCGTTCGTTCTGCATCCAGTCCAGGTAGCGGATCAGGTCGTCCGTCGTGATCGCACCGAGCGGCCGGTCGGGCGGGAAATAGCTCGCCAGCAGCCCCAAATCCGACATGAAAGCCTTGAGCGTGTAGGGGGAGCGTCCCTGGTCGTTCAGGAACATCCGCCAGGCATTGATCGCAGGCAACAAGGGGGTCTGGGCACTGATGTGGGCAACGGGGGATGTGTCGCTCATGGTTTTCTCCTTGAATAGCGTGTAGACACGCTGTCTGCGTATAGTTTAAGGCATAATGGGCTGAATTGTCAATTAGGATATTCGGGCTATTCTTCCAGGAATTCGAGAAAGACGCGCGGAGATATGATTGTCACTCCCCGAAAGATTTCCCCGGCTTCTTGAAAATGCTTTTCATCTTCGAAAATGCTCCTGTATACTTGGGTGGCAGGAGCATTTTGCGGAATGGATTTTGCGCTACGGTGTCATCCCATCCGGGTTGAAACATGGCTTGTAATCGTTCCCCAGCAGCAGCACGTAACTGACCTGGCTTTCGGCGTTGGGGGAGGAGACCAGGGCCGAGTCCTTCAAGCCGAGCACGGCCAGGAGCAACCGGGCCTGTTCGTTGTCCTGTTCGACGGTGAAATCGTAGAGCAGGGTCTGGTCGTAGCCCTGGGAGTCGGCTGCGGCCAGGCTGGTTTCGAACCCGGCGTATGCCAGCCTGGAAGCGGCCAGGGCGTCCCAGTCCGCGTAGGAGGAGCCGTTACGGATCTCGACCTTGATGCTTTCGCGGACCTCCATTTGCGGTGAATCGGTCAGGAAGCGCTGCACCAGGTCGTAGAGTTGGTTCCCGTTGGGGACCAGGATGTAAGCCCCGCCGTCGCTGAAGGTCGAATAAACGGTCGGCGGTTTCAGGTAATACGAGCGCACGTCGGCGCCGGTGAACTGCGGGGCCAGCCAGGCCAGTTGGACCATGTCTTTCAAGCTCAAGTCGGTGGCCACGGTGGAGGTGATGTCGTCGTACAGGGCCGGGATTTTGGTCAGCGTGTCGCCGCGCAGGATCTGGTCGAAAAGGGCGCGTAACACCTCCTGTTGGCGGCGGCCGCGGTCGAAGTCGCTGGAGCGCATCCGCGAGCGGGCGTACCAGAGCGCCAGGTCGCCGTCCATGTGGACCAGGCCCGGCCCGGCGGTGTACAGGTGCCAATTGGCTTCGTAATTCGGGTTGAGCGAGGGGTCAATCAGCCGCCAGTCGGTGTAGGCGCAGGCTACCGGCACGTCCACGCCGCCCAGGGTGTCCACCACGCGGCGGAAGCCGTCGAAATCCACCATCGCCACATGGTCAATGCGGATGCCCAGGTTGTACAAGATGGTGTCCTTGAGCAGGCCGGGGCCTTTGCCGGGATAGTCGTACAACTCCCCGTGCTGGTAGGCGGTGTTGACCTTGTTCATGCCCCACTCCGGGATGTAAACCCAGAAATCGCGCGGGATGGAGAACAGCGAAATCTGCCCGGACTTGGGCCTGAGCGCGGCCACGACGATGGTATCCGTCCTGAAAGAGGATCCCGGACGCAGGTCGGAGCCGAGCAGCAGGAAAGTGACCGTGTCGGTGTCGGTCATCAACGGGAAGGCGGTCGGTACGCCGGCCGGGGCGTAGATATTGGGCGGCGTCCAGTTTTCGGGCAGCAGCGACAGGGTCCCGTCGGGGGTGGGCAGGTCGAGTGTGGCGGTCGGTGACGGTCCAACTGTGACGGCAGGGAAAGGCGTCAGTGTGGGGGAGGGGAAGAGGCCCTCGGCGGAAGGTGCCTCGAAAACGGTATCAGGCCCCAACGTCGGGGACGCTTGCGAAACCTGCCCAGGGCGGAACGGCGTGGGCGTGGCGGTCGGGTTGGGGACGCGCGTCACCACGATGAATTGTGGCTGCGGGGCAGATTCGCTCATCCCGGACGGCAGGTTGCAGGCAGTCAGCAAAGCCAGGAATGTAAGCAGGCAGCACAAACGGGCTTTCATGGTCAATTGTCAGGGGCTATGGTGGGGGTGTCCGTCCTGGGGAAGGGCGTGGGCGACTCGGTCGGCGCGGCCGTGTCAGTTGGGGTGGGGGTCTCGGTGTCTGGCGCGGGGGTGTCGGAAGGCGAGGGAGTCTCGGTAAGAGTCGGACTCGGCGTGGCGCTGGCAGGACCGGTGGGGGAGGCGGTGAAGGTGCGGGTTGCCACGTTGGGCACCCACAGGCGCTGGCCGGGGACGATGAGGGTGGAGTACAGGCAGTTGCCGCGCTGTAACTGGCTGGCGCTGATGCCGTACAGGCCGCTGATGCGAAACAGGGTGTCGCCGGGCTGGACGACGTAATTCCGCATCCAGCCGAGGGGCGGGGCGCAGGCCGTGATGGTGGGGGCCGGCGTCGGCGGGAAGGGGGTGATCGAGGCGGTCGGGCTGGGAACAGTGGCGGTGAACGTCGGGCTGGGCAGGGTGGCCGCCAGGGTCGGGATGGGGCTGGCGGGCAGGAGGGTCGTCGTTGGGGGCGGGGAAGTGGGCGAGGAGGCGGGAGTTGGGCTATCCTCGGAAAGTGCGAGCGATAGGCTGCCCAGGATCAGGCCGACCGAAACCAGGGCGATCAGGATCCCCGGCAGGATTTCCCGCAGGCTGCGCACGGTCTATTCTCCCTCGGCGGACTTGGCGACCCGGCCGCCAGCCATGGGCAGCAGGACGCTGAAGGTCGAACCCTGTCCGAGAACGGTATCCACCCAGATGCGCCCGGATTGGGCCTCGGTCAGCGTGCGAGCGATGGACAGGCCGACGCCGGTATCGCCGATGCCCTGGATGAGGACGTTGTCGGCCCGGTACAGGCGGGAGAAGACCCGCGGCAGGTCCTCGGTCGGGATGCCGCCGCCGGTGTCGGTCACCTGGATCAGGACGAAATCCTGCCGGTCTTCCTTCTGGGTGCGGACCCGCAGGGTGATCGTGCCTTCGACCGGGGTGGCCGCCCCGGCGTTCTGGAGCAGGTGGATCAGGATTTGCTGCACGGCTTCCCGGTCGGCATAGATCGCCTCCATTGATTTGGGCAGGTCGAGCTGCATCGAGATGTTCTTCTCGCGCATCTGGCTGCCGGTGTAGGCCATGGCATTGTCAATGATCAGGTTCAGGTCAATCGGCTCGGGTTTGAGCGACATCAGCCCGGATTCGATGGTCGTGATTTGGATCAGGTCATCAATCAGGCTGCCGATCCGCTCGGTGGAGGCTTTGATGCGCTCGACGAATTTGCGCTGCAACGCCCCCAGGATGCCGACCGATTCGCCCAGCAGCAGATCGGTGTAGCCGACGATGGAGGACATTGGCTGGCGCAGTTCCTGTGAAATGGAGGCGATGATCTCCGCCTGCTCGATGGAGAGGGACGACCTCTGCTGGCTTTCGAGTTCGACCATGCGCATGTTGGCCTGTGCCAACGAATTTTGCAGGTGGGCAACCTGCTCGAGGGTCAGGCGTAATTCGTGTTCGAGCTGCTGCTCGGAGGCGGCCGCTTTCCGGGCCTTGAGGGTCTCGATTTCCTTCTGGAGTTCCTCGATGGTCCGCTGCGACTCCTGCTGGACGGCCAGGAGGGCTTCCGTGTTGGTGTTGTTCACCTGTTCGCTTTGGGCTTGGCGGATGGCGTTTTCCAGTTTTTTGGTCAGTTCTTCGTTCTGGCGCTGTAAATCCTGTATCTGGATGCGGGCGTGGTCATAGGCGCGCTGGATGTCGTATTGCTGTTTTTCGACCGCGCTGACCCGCTGCCCGCGCAGAATGATGGGGACGAATGAGGCCGAGATATTTTGCAGGAAGGTCTGGTCTTCGGCGCTCCAGACCCGGTTGGAGTAGGGCGAGAGCAGCAACAGGCTGCCGAGCGGCTCTCCCTGCGGGTTGAGGATCGGGACGTTGAGCAGGTGACCGGGGTTGTTCAAGCCGAGCAGTTCGCTCAGGCCCTTCAGGTCGGGCGAGGTGCTGCTGGCCGGCAATCGTAACGGGCGGGCACGCTGCACCGCACTGGCGAGCAGGGGCATGGTGTCCCGGCTGAGGGTCGTGCCGGGCAGGTTCTCCTCCCGGATCAGGTCGAAACCGCTGGCAATGTGGAGTTTGTTGTCGTCGGCGAGATAGATCAGGAAGCACAGGTCCGCCAGCATGGCTTGGGCCACCGAGCGGGTGATGCCGTTGGCGATGTTCTCTTCGTCCAGTTCGGCAGCCAGGGCGAGCATGGCGTGCATCGTCTTCGGGTCGCTGCTGTAACGGCGGCGCTCGACGACCTGCTCCTCGGTGGCTTTGACGGTGGTCGGCCGGCTCGGCGTGGCCGGGAAGCGCTGGACCAGCGTCAACAGGATCGGGTAGGCGGCCATGTACGCCAGCCGGATGGCCCCCGAATAATCCCCCGGTTGGCCGACCAGCAGGTAGACCACGTGTCCCAGGGCGGCCAGGATTAGCAAAGCCACCGCGTTGCCCCATCCGTTCGGCTTGCGCAGAAAAAGCACCGCCGCGCCGAGCAGGATCAGCCCGATCGAGAAAGCCTGCCAAAACAGGTCTTGCGTGGAGCCGTTGAAATCGGTCACGCCCGCCGGGCGCTGTCCCCAACTGACCAGGCTGAAGACGAAAGCCGCGCCGGTCAGCAGGTTGAGCAAGGCTGTCCCGGCATCCGCCAGGCGGCTGGGTTCAGGGAAGGCCCACAGCCAGATGAACCACGACAGGCTCATCACGATGAAGGCCCGGTCGAGGATCGGCAGCACGCTTTGGGGATTCAGAAGTCCCTGCCAGCCCAGGGCGCTGACGATGAACAATGTCACCTGGGCCAGGAGGAGCAGGCTCAGACCCACCACTGCCCGCCGCGCCTGGGGAAATTCGCTCGTCCGCCAGTGGTGGATGGCACTTTGCAGCGCGCCTGCGATGGAGAAGGCCAGGACAATGTGATAGATCAGATTGCCCGGCGAGGTTGTAAGAAGCGTAAATATGGGGTCTAAGAGTGGGTTCATGGGATTCGCACCAAAATTATAGCACGGATGCGCTACCCGCAATCGTGATTAAATCGTGCGATTTCAGCCTGTATCCCCAGGGCGGTCACGAATGATGAGGACGTTGCAGGGCGACCGGCTCGTGCTTGCCTTCCGGCGAACAGGAGCGCACGTCTCCTCGAAAAGAACCTTCGTGACTGTGGGTATTATATAATAGGCCCATGTTGCGTTTCCGGGTTCATCTGATCGTGTTGGCTATCGCCGCGCTGGTCGCGGTCCCGGTTGTCCTCTCGACCGAAAGGATTTACCGGCAGGCCGTCGCCCTGTCCGAAACTTCGCCGCTCGAAGCGGCCCGGCTTTTCGAGCGGGCAGCGCGCCTCCGCCCCTGGGACCCGTCGCTGTGGGAGTTGGCCGGGGCCGGGGCTTACGCCGGCGGCGATTACCCTGAAGCCGTGCGCCTGTTCGAAATTGCCCGCGGCCAGAATGCCTTGACCGGCCCGCGCTGGGACGATCTCGGCCTGGCATATTGGAACCTGGGCCAGACCGAAAATGCCCTGCGCGCCTGGCAGGAGGCCCTCCGGGTTTCCGGCCCGCAGCCGAAACTTTACCTGCGCCTGGCGAATTATTACTACCTCTCCGGCGAGAGGCAGGCTGAGCAGGAGGCCCTGACGAACCTGGCGGCGCTCGATCCTGACAATGCGGAGGCGCGCTACCGCCTCGGGCTTTTGCTGACCGCCTCCGACCTGGAATCGGCCCTCGATCACCTCCTGGCCGCCTCCCGCCTGGACGAGAAGTATGCTCCCGCTGTGGACGCGCTGCGCCGCGCCCTCAACCTGTCCCGCGTGCAAGACGATCCGGCCCGGGCGAAGATCATCCTCGGCCAGGGACTCGCCTCGGTGGACGAGTGGGCGCTGGCTCAGGTCATGTTCGAGCAGGCCGTCGGCGCGGACGCGGGAAACGCCGCGGCCTGGGCCTGGCTCGGGTTGGCGAAGCAGACCAACGGTCAGGAAGGAAGCGGGGAGATGGACCAGGCCCTCGCTCTGGATTCCCAATCCGCCGACATCCAGGCCCAGCGCGGCCTCTATTTCGAGCGCGCCGGGGATTGGGAAAAGGCCGAAGAATCCTACCTCGAAGCCGTCCGGCTCGACCCGTCCGACCCGGCCTGGCACGCCGCCCTCGGGCAGACGTACTCCCACCTCGGCGACCTGCCGCTGGCCCTGGCCTACTACAAGCGCGCCGCCGAACTCGCCCCGAACGAGACCGACTATTGGCGCTTGCTGGCCGTTTTTTGCGCCCGCAACGGCGTCTACCTCGAAGACGAGGGCCTGCCCGCAGCCGTCAAAGCCCGCGACCTGGCCCCAAATGACCCCGCCGCGCTGGATGCGGTCGGCTGGGTCTTCTTCAGTATGGAAAACCTGGAGATGGCGCAGGAATATTTCAGCCGGGCGCTCGAAGCCGGCCCCGATTTCACGCTGGCCTGGCTCCATCAGGGGCAGGCGTATCTCGCCTTGGGAAACCTTGAGGCCGCCTACGCCGCCCTGCAAAACGCCGCCCAGGATGACGGCCCAATCGGCGAGGAAGCCCGCCGGATTCTCTCGAGGGTGTTTCCATGATGATAAAATCAGCCTCCATGCTCTCCAATGTCGTGTCACTACGATGGACGAAGCGGTCTCCTCGGGTTTTGTTCGCTCTGTCCTTCCTCGTCCTGGCTGCGCTGGCTTGCAGCATGGCCGAACTCAGCGTTTCGATGGCGGAACCGGGCAGCCTGCTCTTCAGCGACGACTTCTCCGACCGCTCCGGCGGCTGGACCCGCGTCTCGAACGAGGGCGGCACGGTTGGCTACGACAACGGCGTGTTCCGCATCCTGGTCAACCGCCCCGGCTACAACTACTGGGCCACCCCCGGCCTCGACCTGGCCGACGCCCGCATCGAAGTGGACGCCGGGCGCTTCGCCGGGCCGGTCTCGAACCGCATCGGGCTGGTCTGCCGTTACCAGGACGATAAAAATTATTATTTCTTCGTCATCAGCAGCGACGGCTTCTACGCGGTCGGCAAGGTCAGCGGCGGCGAGACTGTCCACCTGGGGCAGGACGAGATGCAGTCCTCCCAGGCGATCAAGACCGACAATCCGGTCAATCACCTGCGGGCCGACTGCGTTGGCGACAGCCTGACTTTTTACGTCAACGGCTTCCCGGTGGCGCTGGTCCACGACGACCAATTCACCCGCGGCGATGTCGGCCTGCTGGCCGGCGCGTTCGATGAGACCGGCGTGGACGTGATTTTCGATGATTTTGTGGTGATCAAGCCGTGAAAGTTTTCCTGGATTCCATCGGCTGCCGCCTGAACCAGTCCGAGATAGAGACGATGGCGCGCCAGTTCCGGGCGGCCGGGCACGAGATCGTGGCCGAAGCGGGGGAGGCGGACCTGAGCGTGGTCAATACCTGCTCGGTGACGGCCGCGGCTGCGGCCGATTCCCGCTCGAAGCTCCGTTCCGCCGCCCGGAGCGGGACGGGGGAAGTGGTTGCTACCGGCTGTTGGGCGACTCTCGTCCCCCAGCACGCCCTGGACTTGCCCGGCGTGACCCGCGTGGTCGCCAACGACCGCAAGGATTTTCTCGTATCCGAAATCCTGAATTTTGAACCGGCAAGCTTCGACATTGAACCCTTGAGCCGGATCCCGCTCCCCGGCCTGCGCCAGCGGACGCGGGCCTTCATCAAGGTGCAGGACGGCTGCGACAACGCCTGTACCTTTTGCGTCACGACCATCGCCCGCGGCCCGGGGCGGTCGCGTCCCATCCCCGAGGTGCTGGCCGACATCCGCTCTGCCCTGGACGGGGACACAAAGGAAGTCGTGCTGACCGGCGTCCATCTCGGCTCGTGGGGCCAGGAGTGGGGCATGCGCCTGAGCGCATTGGTCGAGGCCATCCTGTCCGAGACCGATGTGCCGCGCCTGCGCCTGTCCTCGCTGGAGCCGTGGGACCTGTCGCCGGAGTTCTTTGCCCTGTGGGAGAATCCGCGTCTCATGCCGCACCTGCACCTGCCGCTCCAGTCCGGCAGCGACACCGTCCTGCGGCGGATGGCGCGCAAGACCACGCGAGAGTCCTTCCGCCAGTTGGCCGCCGCGGCCCGGGAGGTCATGCCCGAGGTCGCTCTGACCACCGACGTGATCGCCGGTTTCCCTGGCGAGACCGAAGCCGAGTTCGCCGAAACGTTGGAGTTCATCCGTGAGATGGATTTTGCCGGGGGGCACGTCTTCACCTACTCGCCCCGCCAGGGTACGCCCGCGGCCCGGATGAAGAACCACCTGCCGAAGGAACTCCGCAAACAGCGCAACGCCGTCCTGCGCCAGGCCTTCGCCGAAATGGGCGAGGCTTACCGGCGAAAATTCCTCGGGCGGAAGTTGGCCGTTTTATGGGAAGCCTGCGCCCAGGTCAATGACCAGGGCTGGCAGATGGAAGGCCTGAGCGGGAACTACATCCGGGTCACCGCCACGGCTCCGGGTCCGCGCTGGAACGTGGTGGATGAGGTGGAACTGACAGGGGTAAATGGAGACGGGCTGGTAGGGAGTATCCGGGCTTGATCCGGTTTTGGCGGGCTTAAGCCGCGCCTCCACGGCGGCCACAACAACAAATGCAGCGACATCTCGGACGCGCTGGCCAACCCGAGCCGGAACCATTCTCAGCCCTCGGTTACGATCCCAAGGAGACCCGCAACGGCAGGCCGCTGTGCGCATCTTGCCATAAGCTGAAAAAGAACGTGAGTTTCTACAAGCTGCACGACAAACACGTCAAAGACAAGAAGATCGCCTGCGCTGAACGCCACACCTTCACCCGCTAACGGCAAGGGAGTCTCCTGGAAGCGACGACTCGCCCTGATCGGAAAACAACCGTCCTGCCAGTCTTCTGGCAAGACGGTTTTCAATGCCTGGAAAATAATGATGCGCCCGGCCTCGCGGGTATAATTGTTTTGGAGGTTGCTATGATTGGAACAAAGATTTCTGACTTAACTGTGGATGAATTCCGAAGCCTTGTGCGTGAAACCGTGCGTCAAACTCTGGCAGAATTGTTGAGCGACCCTGATGAAGGCTTGGTCTTACAGAATGGGGTGGAATCTGCCCTGAAGCATTCGATCAAGGCCGTCAAAGAAGGTGCTCCAACCTACGATGCGGAGGAAGCAGCCAAACGGTTGGGGCTTGAATGGTAACGTATCGGGTTAAATTCACGGTGGCTGCCCTGGGCAGCTTGAACGTTTGGATAAGTCCGTTTCGCAACAGGTTTTCAAAAAATTACGTTGGCTGGCCGATCATTTTGATGAGGCTGAACCAATTTCACTGACGGGAAATTTAAAGCGCGTCTACAAATTGCGGGTAGGGGACTATCGGGTTCTGTACACTTTTAGCAAAAAAGAAACCACGATAACCGTTCACCTCGTCCAGCACCGGAGCGAGGTATACAAGACCAAATAGCATCCGTGTTGCCCCGAAACCCCTACATCCCGCACGCCTTTGCCACCAGCCCCCGCCACTCCTCCGGTCGGGAGTGACGGCGCCGGGCGGCGATGTGCCCGTCTGGGCGGATGAGGTAGAGCGTGCCGGGTTTGCCGTCGAAATAAGGCAACACCTGGTTGCGGATATCCACGATCACCGGCGCGGGGACGGTGTCCGAGACGACCGGCAGCACCGGGTAGAACCGGGTCGGCGCGGGGAAATCTAGCCGGGCGCAGGTTTCGACGAAGGTCCGGGCATCCGGCACGTTTTCGGCGAAGTAGATCAACAGGAATCCGCTTCCGAGCAGGTGGCGCAGGAACTCGCGGCTGCTATGGCCTTTCGACCCGATGTGGATGGGCAAGTCCTTGATTTTGGCTCCCAGGGATGGGGCTGCCTTCCACGAGCCGGCCGGATCGGTGTCTGGCAGGTTGAGCGGGGAATGGGCATAGACGAACGGCTCGCTCATCTTGCCGCTGTCCACCCATTTGCGGGCCTCGGGCCAGACTCCGCTCAGGCGCAGGATGGCTTGGCGTTTGAGTCCGAACCACAGGTTTTCGGGAGACATGAATTGCATGGTGGTGATCGTCACCTGCTGGTTGTGTTTCTGGGCCGGCCAGCGTTCGGCCTGGTAGGTATCCAGCAGGGAGTCGGGGGCCTTGCCCTGCATCACCAGGGCCAGCTTCCAGGCCAGGTTTTCCACGTCCTGCACGGCGCTGTTCAGGCCGCGTGCCCCGAACGGCGCCACCAGGTGGGCCGCGTCCCCGGCAAAGAAAACCCGACCGTGCCGGAACCGGTCGAGCAAGCGCTGGTGGAAGCGGTAATCGCTCAGCCAGACGATCTCATACGGGATGTCGCCAATCAGCGCCCGGATGCGTTTGTCCATGACCTCGGGGCTGCGTTCGGCTTTGATGTCCACGTTAGTGCCGACCTGCCAGTCTATGCGCCAGACGCCGTCAGGCTGGGGGTGGATCAGCACGCTTGGGCCGGGGTGCGAGGGATGGTTGAAATAGAACTTCGGCTCGCGGGCGTAACCTAAATCCGCCCGGATGTCGGCGATCAGGAAGCGGTCGCTGAAGGTGCGCCCGGGGAAGTACAGGTTGAGCAGCTTGCGCATCGTGCTGCGCGCCCCGTCACAGGCCAGGGCGTAGGGGCCGCGGAAACGCGTCGAACCGGTGGCAGTCTCCACGTCCAGGGCCGCCCCGCTCTCATCCTGCTCGAAGCCGACGACCTTGTGGTCCCACTTCAGCTCGATCAGGGGATTGGCTTCGATTTGATCCAATAAAAATTGCTCGACGTAAAATTGCTGCAAGTTGAAAAAACCGGGCAGCAGACCGTCCGTATGGGACTGGAAGACTTGCGTGTAGAGTTCCCGCGTGCCCAGGTAAGTGTGGCGGACGTGCCAGGGGATGCCTTTGGCGAGCATGGCCTGGGCCGCGCCGAGCTTTTCCCAGACGGCCAGAGTCGAACTGTGGAAGGCGATGGCCCGCGAGCCGTCGCTGAGGGTGTGATCTTCGTCGAAAAGGATGCTGGGGATGCCGTAATGGGCCAGGTCGAGCGCGGCGGTCATGCCGGTCGGCCCGGCCCCCACGATCAGGACGGGTTGGCCTGCTTCCGTCTTCATTGACTTTCTTCCAGCCCCTGGCGGACTCCGCCAAGCAGCGCCCCGATATCGGATGCTACGTTGACGAACAGGAATCCCTGGCGGATGCGTTCCCGCGCCGCCTGGGGGGTCGAGCAATAGATCCCGAGCGGGACCCCGTGCCTGCTCGCCGCGTCGAGGATCGACTCAATCGCCCCGGCGAATCTCGGGTGCGGGTTCTCCGGCAGCGGGTCGAGGCCGAGCGAAATAGACAGGTCCACCGGCCCGACGAAGGCCATATCCAGGTGTGGGACGCTGAAAATGGCATCGAGATTGTCGAGGGCGGCCGCGCTCTCGATCTGGACCGCGGCCACGGTCTGCTCGTTGGCCGCTTTGAGATATTCCGGCATGGACTGTCCGAAGGCCAGTCCGGCGTAGGCCGAGCCGAAGGAGCGCGCCCCCAGCGGCGGGAACTTGGCCCACGAGACGACCTGCGCGGCTTCTTCGGCGGTGTTGATCATCGGGGCCACGATGCCGGAGGCCCCGGCATCGAGGGCGCGCTTGATAGCTTCGGGGCTGGCCTGGGCCAGGCGCACGAACGGCAGCGGGCCGCGGGCCTCGGCGATAGCCGCCACCATTTGCGCCAGCGTGCCGGCATCCACCGGGGCGTGTTCGGCGTCAATCATCAGCCAATCAAGCGGCAGGCGGGCCAGCAGCCGGGCGCTGTGCGGGCTGGGGATTCCCAACCAGACGCCGCGGACGGGTTGTTTCTGGTGTATTTTTTGCAAGACGGGGTTCATCATTACGGATAAATTATATCTGAATTAAGCCTCCCTCGTGAGAGGAAAATGGTTCGCGGATTCTTGCATCTCCTGGCGCTGGTACGAAAGTCAGGAGACTTTCGAGTTCGGGAAGGGAAGTTTGTCACTTTTGGCAAAATGGGTGAGACAGTATAATAGCGCCAGAAATCACAGGCGGCAGATCGGCCGCTTCCCATTCCCCACGATTTTGGAGATGATATGACCGCAAAACTCATTGATGGAACTGCCATTGCGCAGAAAGTCCGCGACGAAGTCAAGGAAAAAGTAGCCAAACGCCTCGCCGAGGGCAAATCCCAGCCCGGTCTGGCGACCGTCTTGGTGGGGGAACGGATCGACTCGGCCGCCTACGTCAGCATGAAACAAAAGGCCTGCGCCGACCTGGGGATGACCTCATACCACCACCCGCTTCCCGCCGACACTTCCCAGGAAGACCTGGAGAGCCTGATCAAGGAACTGAACGCCGATCCCAAAGTCCACGGCATCCTGGTGCAATTACCGCTGCCCTCCCACCTCGACGAGGAACGTGTCTTGCAACTGATCAGCATCGAAAAAGACGTGGACGGTTTCTCGCCGCTCAACATCGGCCGCCTGGCGCAGAAAGGCCGTGAACCGCTGTTTGTCCCCTGCACGCCCTACGGCTGCATCTACCTGCTCAAGGAAGTCGGCGTCCAGATTGCCGGAGCGAATGCGGTCGTTCTCGGCCGCTCGAACATCGTCGGCATGCCCGCTGCCCTGCTCCTAATCGGTGAAAACGCCACCGTGACCGTCTGCCACTCGCGCACCAAAAACATCGCCGACGTGGTCCGCCAGGCCGACATCGTCATCGCGGCCATCGGTAAGGCCGAATTCGTGCGCGGCGACTGGATCAAACCCGGCGCGGCGGTCATTGACGTGGGCATCAACGGCATCCCAATGCTCAACGAAGACGGCACCCCGGTCATCAGCCAGAAGACCGGCAAACCGCGCCAGAAACTGGTCGGCGACGTCAACTTCGAAGAGGCCAGGGAAGTAGCCGGTTTCATCACCCCCGTCCCCGGCGGCGTCGGCCCGATGACCATCGCCATGCTGATGGCCAATACCCTGCGCGCCGCAGAAATCCAGGACGCGAAGTAGTTCAGAGAACGCCTGCTGGATACCACTACCAGATTTTCTTGTGTCCGATGACCGCACGGCGGTAAAACCGACCGTGCGAGTGTTGCGAAGTTCATTTATCGAAAACGTCCCGAAGGTTGCCAACGGATATCCAAATTAGCCGGGCAAAAACCTTCGGGACGGTGCTTGCACTTTTTCGCTATAAATTTTCGATTTCCACCGGTTCGATCTTATCCGCCGTGTCGAACCCGAAAATCTTCGAATAGAAATACAGTTCGGCTTCGAGCGAACGTTTGATGCTTTCGGCCTTGCGGAAGCCGTGTGACTCGCCCTCGAAGACGAGGTAAGCGGTCGGGATTTCCTGCGCCCGGGCCGCCTCGAACATCTTCTCCGACTGGCTGGGCGGCACGACCGGGTCCTCGGCTCCCTGGAAGAGGATGATCGGCGTGGACAATTTCTGCGTGTGGTGGATGGGTGAGCGGGCCACGTAAATATCCCTGCGCGCCGGGTAAGGGCCGACCAGGTTGTCGAGGTAGCGGCTCTCGAACTTGTGGGTATCGGTCGCCAGGGCTTCCAGGTCGCTGACGCCGAAGTGGCTGGCCCCGGCCCCGAACACGCCGGATTTGAAGATCAGGGCCGCCAGGGTGGTGAACCCGCCCGCGCTCCCGCCCCGGATCGCCATCCGCTGCCGGTCAACCAGTCCTTGTTCGGCCAGCCAGAGCGCCCCGTTGCAGCAATCTTCCACGTCTACGAGGCCCCAGTTGCCGTTCAGCCGCATCCGGTACTCGCGTCCGTAGCCGGTCGAGCCGCCGTAGTCCACGTCCAGCACGGCGAAGCCGCGGCTGGTCCAGTATTGGATGCCGTATCTCAGGGCGGTAGTGGCGGCGCTGGTCGGCCCGCCGTGGCTCATCACTATCAATGGCGGGCGCTCGCCTTCGGGCGCAGCGTAATCCTTGTTGGCGGGCGGGTAGAAGATACCGTGAGCAGTCAGCCCGTTCCCGGTGGGGAACTCGACCATCTGCGGCACGGAGAAATAGCCGGGATCAACCGTCGGCTTGAAGGCCTGGCGCAGGATTTCGGTTTTGCCGGTCGCCAGGTCTAGTTTGACCAGGGCAGTCGGCGCGGTGGCCGAGGAACCGATAAGAACGGCAGCCCCGTCCCCGACCTGCAGATAGTCGTAACTTGTAAAAGGCAGGTTGTAGTTGGTCAGCGTCTTTTGGAGGGTATCCAGCCGCGCCAGCGACCAAGTCCCGTTTTGGGTGTAGGCGCACAGGATTTCATGCTCCGAGATGAAATCGTAAGTCCGCATCCCGAAGACCCACTGGGGTTCGCCAAATTCGGCATCCATCGGGTAGAGCGGCTCGATGCCGTCTTTCAGCCGGTACAGATTCCACCAACCGGATCTGTCCGAGACGAAATGCAGGACTCCCGCCGGGGACCATTCCGGCTGGAAGATGGATTCGGCGGGACCGCCCGCCACCTGCTCCCGTTTAGCGAGCGTCCCATCCGCCCGGATTTCGGCGACCCACAACTCGCTCCCGTCCCAGGGCATGTTGGGGTGGTTCCAACACAGCCAGGCCAGGCGGCTCCCATCGGGGCTGAGACGCGGCGTGCTGAAGAAGTTGTAACCCTCGGCCAACACCGTGCCGTCGTCATTGCCGTCCAGCGAAAGCGCTACAATCGTGTTGACAGCTTCGCCCTGGCCCGTATGGTCCTCGCGGATGCAGATCAGCCGCTTGCGGAGGTAGTCAATTTCGATGTCGGCGTAACGGTAGCCGTCGCCAGGGGTCATTAGCTCAAAATCTGCGCCGGGTTTTTGGCGGTAGAGGTGCTGGTCCTTGAAATTGACGAAATAGAGCGCGCCGTCGAACGCGGCGAGATGCCCGCCACCGTATTCGTGGACCCGGGTCCGGGCGTTGAAGCCGCTGGGGATGGCGTCCACAGGCTCAAGTCCCGGCGCGAAGCGGACGAGGGCGGTGCGTCCGCCCTCGCTGGGGCGCATTTCGCTCAGGATGACAGTCTCCCCGTCCAGGGCAAATTGTCCCAAGCCGACGGTCTTAGCGGTGATCAGTTCGGTGGTGATTGGCGATTTCCACGATCCGTAGGGGGCGGTGATTTTTGGGGTCATTTTTCTCCTTGTGAGGGTGCGTCGCCCCATGCTTGACGGGATTTTCTCCTGCTGTGGGGCGACATGAATGGCACTGTACGGCCTTACGGCCAGGGGATTTCCACCGGCCGGGTGTAGCCGTGTTTTTCGGCGGCCAGCACGTAGCCATACGACGGCTGGTCGCAGCCGGCTTCGTCGGTGACGGTGACGGCGTAAGCGTAGGTGCCGACCGGGTTGAAGAGCAACTCTCCGTCCTGACAGACCCAGGTCTCGACCACGTAAGGCGTTTGCTCCGAACTGTCGCCGGCGCGCAGGACGAGCGCGTTCCACGAAATCCGCACCTCGTCCCCGTTGCGGGTGGCCGATACATGGGTCAGCGGCCCGTAGTACGGCGACCAGGGCAGGACGATGTGCGGGTGGACCGGCTCCACGCCCATCACGTCACCGCTGATGTCCATCAGGTCGGCCTTGACCCAACAGCGCAGCACGTCGCCGCGGGATTGGGTCAGCAGCCAGGTGCCGTCCTGGTTGCGGCCAACGATGTCCTGGGTGGCGCCTTGCAGCATCCCGTAAAGATACAGGTACATCGCCCCCGGCCCGTAGCGGCAACTGACCTTTTCGACGTTGACCACCCCGCGCAGGATGGCGTAAGTCGGGGTGACGGATGGGGTGGGGGTGTGGGACGGGGTGGGGGTCTGGCTGGGGATGGGAGACGGCGTGAGGCTGGGCGCTGGCGTCTCCGTGGCGGTCGCGGGGACCAGGGTGCTGGTCGCCGTTTCGACGGTCGGCGCGGCGGCTGTGACGGTGGCCGGGGCGGCTGCCGGGGCGCAGGCGCTCAGGGCGAACAAGAGTAAGAGGGTCAATCCGGTTTTGCGCATTGGCAGATTTTAACATGGTTGCTGCGGGAAAAAAATCCCCGCAACTGGGCGGGGGTGGACCGCAGATAAATTGACTTGGCGTGGCGCGGGAGCCGCGGCAGCCCCGGCTTCGCTAATGTTTCTTCTCTTTCTTCTGTTTCTTTGCCAACCCGGTTTTGAGGAACATCCACGGGGCGCCGAAGCCGGCCCAGAGCGCGACGCAGGCGTAGCGGATGTAGCGCAGGATGTAACCGGTTACGGAAGCGTCTGGCGCGATGATCGCGAAGAGCAGGTCGAGGCCCAGGTAAATGGCGAACAGGCCGATCATCCCGGCCGCGTAACGGGCGACTCTGAGCCACGCGGAGCCAGCGACGCTGAAACGGGCATATTTTTGCATCAGGCTGACCCCGGCAACCGCGCCGAACAGGAATCCGCCCAGGGTGAAGTAGTGACTGGCGTCCCGCGCTGCGGCGGCGAAACCGGCCCACTCTGCCGGGTCGGGGCTGCCGGAGATGGCCCAAAGGACCAGCAAGCCGCCCAGAATGACGGCGGCCGAGGCGGCGAACCCCAGCCAGAGCTGGATCTTCAGCCCCAGTTTCGTCCACCAGGCCAGGAAGCGCTTTTCGTACCGGAGGAACAGGAGCAGGGAAATCAAACCGATCAGCCAGCCGCCGAGCACGTCATGGGGAAAGTGGACACCCAGGTACAGGCGCGAGAGCCCGATCAGGAAGAGCAGGATGACAATGAAAATCCACATCCACGTTTTTTTCATCCGGGCGCCGATCACGCCCCAGACGGCCAGGGTGTTGCTGGCGTGCGATGAGGGGATGCCGTAGGACGTTTCGGTGGACAGCGCTTCGACGCCCCCGATCCAGTAAGGTCTCGGCTGGTGCAGAAGTTGTTTGAAATAGGATGCCGGGACATCGGTCAGGATCAGGATGAAGAGCACCCGCAGCCCGCTCCCCTGGTCTACGCACCAGAAGATGGCCGGGATGAAGACGATATAAAACTCGACCGTGCCCAGGAAAGTGGCGGCTTTCATAAAACCGTCCAGCCCCGGGCTGAAGGTTTGCAGCCATTGGATCAGCGTGATGCCGAATTGATAGAGTCCGTCCATTTATTGCGCCTCCAATCTCTCATTCTGCTTGCGGCGTGATGAGAATTTATCCAATGAGTCTACTGCAAAAAGGCCTTTATCCACAAAGGACACGAAGTACACCAAGGAATTCTGAAAGGTAAAATTCAAAATCTTGAAATTCGGCGCAAGATGATTTCAAAAAAATTCGTGACCTTCGTGTCCTTAGTGGTTAGAAAAGGTTTTTGCAGCGGAGTCATCCAATTATTTCACATTCGCCCCAAAAGTCAATTGACATCCTCCCCAAGATTTGCTAAACTATACTCAAGTTGTCAGACAAATATTGCGAGTCACATGGCCGCGCAGCCTCGTTTAAACCGAAGAATATGCCCACCCTTCTCGTAAAACACGCTTACCTCGTCAGCATGGACGACCACCAGCGGGAGTTCCCGGACGGTGGTCTTTTCATTCGAGACGGTTTCATCGAAAACGTAGGGCAGACTTCCAGTCTGCCTGCGGATGCCGACGAAGTGCTCGACCTGTCGGGCCACGTGCTGCTGCCGGGGCTGGTCAACACCCATCACCACTTCTACCAGACCCTGACCCGGGCCGTGCCCGCCGCCCAGGATGCGAATCTCTTCAACTGGCTCAAAACCCTCTATCCGATCTGGGCGCGGCTGACGCCGGATGACATTTTCATTTCGACCCAGACGGCGCTTGCAGAACTGGCTTTATCGGGATGCACGACCGCTTCCGACCACCTCTACCTTTTCCCCAACGGTTCGAGCCTGGACGATGAAATTGCTGCCGCCAAAGGAGTCGGACTCCGGCTCCAGGCCTCGCGCGGCTCGATGAGCCTGAGCGAAAAAGACGGCGGACTTCCGCCCGACAGTGTGGTGGACACTGAGGCCCACATCTTGAAGGATTCCCAACGCCTGATCGAGACCTATCACGACCCCAACCCCGGCGCGATGACCCAGGTCGTTTTGGCCCCTTGCTCGCCCTTTAGCGTCACAAGCGACCTGATGCGCGAATCGGCCAGGCTGGCCCGGCACTATGGCGTCCACCTGCACACCCACCTGGCCGAAACCGAGGACGAGGAACAATTCTGTCTGCAAAAGTTCGGCCATCGCCCGGTCGGGTACATGCAGGAAGTAGACTGGGTCGGCGAGGACGTCTGGTTCGCCCACGCGATCTGGGTCAATGACGAGGAGATGCGCGTCTTTGCGGAGCATAAATGCGGCGTAGCCCACTGCCCGACCTCGAACATGCGCCTGGCATCCGGCATTGCTCCCATCCAGGAATATCGCAAGGTTGGCATCAACGTCGGCCTCGGCGTGGACGGCTCCGCCTCCAACGACGGGTCTCATCTTTTAGCCGAAGTCAGGCAGGCCATGTTATTATCACGCGTGAAAGAAGGCATTACAGGATTCTCCGCAACACCCTCTCCCGCCCGCGCTGAGCGGAGCGCTAGCGGAGACGAAGCGGGGAGAGGACAGGGTGAGGGCGAACGTAAACTGATGACCGCCCGCGAGGCCCTTTATCTCGGCACGCGCGGCGGGGCGGCAGTCCTTGGGCGCAAGGATATTGGCTCGCTTGAACCCGGCAAATGCGCGGATTTCTTTGCCGTCAATCTGGAGCGTCTCGATTACGCCGGGGGCGCGGTCCACGACCCGGTGGCGGCGGTGGTCTTCTGCCAACCCGTCAGAGTGGATTTGACCGTAGTCGGTGGCCGGCCCATCGTCCGGGACGGCCAGCTCACCGGCCTGGACGATGGCCGGTTGGTCGAGCGTCATAACCGGGCCGCGAAACGCCTCCTGGCAGGATGATCCACATGCCCAAATTGCCCGATTCGGCCAAACGCTATTTCTGGGACATTGACGTGGAGACGCTGGATGTGGCTGCCCACCCGCGCTATGTCATCGAGCGGCTGCTGGAGTATGGCGATTTCCCGGAGTTGAAGTGGCTGTTCCGGGAGTTTTCGCAGGATGAGATTGTGGACGTCATCAAGCGGACGCGGCGTCTATCCAGAAGACGGGCCAGCGCCTGGGCCAATTATTTTGATATTCGACGAGATGAAGTGCAATGTTTGAACAAGCCCTACCCGAGCCAACCCGCCGCTATCTGGCCTTATTAGCCGCGAAAAATATCAGCCAGCCTTTTTACCTGGCCGGTGGCACGGCTGTGGCCCTGCATCTTGGCCACAGGATTTCGGTTGATCTGGATTTTTTTACGCTCGAACATTTCGACATCGAACGCCTGGAAGAGGCGTTGCACGGTTTCGAAACTTACCGGCGTGATCGGGTCGCAGAAGATACCTTGCTGGGTTGGCTCGAAGATTTACGAATCAGTTTCTTTCGCTATCGTTATGGTCTGCTGGCCCAACCGGTAATGGAATTGCAAACGAAAATTTTGCAATTGCCCGACCTGGCGGCGATGAAGGTCGAAGCGATTGCCCAAAGGAATGCCCGCCGTGATTTTGTGGATTTGTATTTCATTGCTCAACAAGCCGGGATTTCTCCCGAACAGGCCATCGAGTATCATCGCCAAAAATACGCAGGTCTGAATGTGAACTTAACTCACATCGTCCTTTCGCTTGGCTATTTCGACGAAGCGGACAATGACGTGATGCCAGAGATGCTGATCCCTGCATCATGGCAAGAGATCAAAAAATACTTTCAATCGGAGAGCAAGGTTTTGCTCCGAAAATTTATTTCGTGAACATTTGCTTGGAGTATTGATGCCGCCTTCCAAACAAAACAATCGCATCCTCATTGACGTCGCCATGGGCCGCGCCCCCGCAGACCTGGTCATCCGCAACGGCGAATGGGTCTGCGTCCAGTCTGGGGAGATCGTCCCGGAGGCCGATATCGCCGTCAAGGACGGGCGCATCGCCTACGTGGGCGGGAGTGCCGCGCATTGTATCGGGCCGGAGACGAAGGTGATCGAGGCCGAAAGCCGTTATCTCGTCCCCGGCCTGCTCGACGCGCACATGCACGTCGAATCGGGTATGGTCACGGTGACGGAGTTCGTGCGGACGGTCGCGCCGCACGGCTCTACCGGCCTGTTCATTGACCCGCACGAGATCGCCAACGTCTTCGGGTTGAAGGGCGTCAAATTGATGGCGGACGAAGCCGCCGACCAGCCGATCCACGTCTGGGTGCAGATGCCCTCCTGCGTGCCGTCCGCGCCGGGGATGGAGACGCCGGGCGCCTCCATCGGCCCCGACGAGGTGGCCGAAGCCATGACCTGGCCGGGGATCATCGGCCTGGGCGAGATGATGAACTTTCCCGGTGTGTTCAACGGGGACGAAAAGATGCTGGCCGAGATAGACGCCACCCGCCGGGCCGGGAAGGTCATCGGCGGGCATTACGCCAGCCCGGACCTGGGCCTGCCCTTCCACGGGTACGCGGCCGGCGGCCCGGAAGACGACCACGAGGGCACCCGGCTCGAAGACGCGGTGGCCCGCGCCCGCCAGGGGATGAAGGTCATGCTGCGTTACGGTTCGGCCTGGCAGGATGTCGCCGCCCAGGTTAAGGCTGTCACCGAGTTGGGACTCGATCCCCGGCATTTCATCCTCTGCACCGACGACAGTCACGCCGCCACGCTGACGCAAGACGGCCACATGGACCGTGTCCTGCGCCACGCCATTTCACAAGGCCTCGACCCGTTGACCGCGATCCAGATGTGTACCCTCAACACCGCCGAACACTTCGGCCTGTCGCGTGAGATGGGCATGATCGCCCCCGGCCGCTGGGCCGACGTGGTGCTGGTCAAGGATTTGTACGATTTCCGCGCCGACCTGGTCATCGCCAGGGGGCAGGTGATCGCCGAAAGCGGCGAATTGCTGGTAGAGCTTCCTTCCCGTACTTACCCGGACTGGGTGACCCGGAGCGTCAATATTGGGCGGAGGCTTACCGCGGATGATTTTGTGATTCGGGCTGGGAGTGGCAGGTCGAAAACCGTCAGGGTGAACGTCATCGGCATCATCGAAAACCAGGCTCCCACCCGGCACCTGACCTTCGACCTGCAACCCAACGAGGGTGAAATCCGCGCCGATATGCAAAAAGACCTGGCCAAAATCGCCCTGGTCGAGCGGCATCGCGCCAGCGGCGGTGTGACGGTTGGCCTGGTCAGCGGCTTTGGCTTCGACGCCAAATGCGGCATCGCTTCCACGGTGGCGCACGACAGCCATCACATGCTGGTGGTCGGCACGGACGATGAGGATATGTCCCTGGCGGCCAACATCCTGGCGGAAGCCGGCGGCGGGCAGGTGGTCGTGAAAAACGGTCAGGTGGTGGGAAAAGTCGAATTGGAGATCGCCGGCCTGATGTCCCGCGAGCGGGCGGAGGTGGTGGCCCAAAAAGCTGCGACAATCCTGGAGGGCTTCCGGGCCTGTGGCTGCACGATCAACAATCCCAATATGACCATGAGCCTTTTGGCCCTGGTCGTCATCCCTGAACTGCGCATTTCCGACAAGGGCCTGGTGGATGTGACCAAATTTGAATTCATCCCGGTGGTGGAGGCGGACTAACATGGGAAACCTTCCATTCCAACGTTTGCAATCTGACCTGGCGGTTTTGATCACCCAGACCAAAGCGGGGGAGCGTTTGCCCTCCGAGCCGAACCTGGCGAAGCGGCTGGGTGTGTCACGCGCCACCCTGCGAGAGGCCATGCGGACTTTCGAGACCCAGGGGTTGATCCGCCGCCGCCAGGGGGCCGGGACCTTCGTGGTCGGGCGGGTTCCGGTGATTGATACCGGGCTGGAAGTGCTCGAAAGCCTGGATACGATGGCCGGGCGCATGAACCTGGATATTTCGGTCAGCGAACTGACCGTTTCGCAGACTTTTGCGGATAAAGATCATGCCGAAGCTCTGGGCGTGCCGCTGGCGACTAAACTCACGACGGTCCAGCGCGTGATGCGGGCCGACAGCCGCCCCGTGGCCTATTTGGTGGATGTGCTGCCGGATGACGTGCTCTCGGCCCAGCAACTCCCGGAAGTGTTCGGCGGTTCGGTGCTGGACTTTTTGCTTGGCCGCGGCGATCCTTTGACGGTTTCGCGGGCCGACATCAGCGCCATTGGCGCGCCGGCCGAGGTGGCCAAGCTGCTGGAGATCCAGCGCGGCGACGTGCTGCTCAAGTTCACCTCCCAGCTCTATACCACCTCCGGCCGCGTGGTGGATTTTTCGCACAGCTATTTCCTGCCGGGTTATTTCAACTTCCATATCGTGAGGCGAGTGGGAAATATTTAGCCACAGAGACATGGAGTCGCAGAGTTTTCAAGGAGTGCTGGCAGTGAACGCACCAAGACATTAAGGACGGGATCAGGCGCTTTATTTTGTAAACCAAAAGTCCATAGAGGCCAACTAAAAATTCTCTGAGTCTTAGTGTCTCTGTGGCTATATTCCAAAAAATCTTGAGGTTATTGTGACGGTAGAAAATATCAAATCAAAAGTCGCCGAGAGGCGCGAAGAAATCATCCGGTTCATGCGGGAGATCGTTGCCATCCCCAGCATGGATGGGCAGTTGA